>JALZWA010000219.1 GCA_023299815.1 Akkermansiaceae bacterium | reverse complement strand
GAACTCTTTGATGTAAAATCGGTCAGAGCGCGCAAAGGCCTTCCAGTCGAGACGGCGGGTGTCATCGCCCGGGACATATTTGCGATACTCTGCAAACTCCACGGACGAACCACGGTGCGGAGAGCGGTGACGGCCTGCAACATTTCCCACCATTGGAAAACGTGACTCCATCGGGATCGCCTTTAATCGGGCGAGCACGTCAGTGTCTAGGAAGTCGTATTTCATGGGTGGGTGAGCACGAGCGCAGCTTAGACAGGAGCCTTCTAAGCATCATCCCGCATTTCCTCGATCAATCGTGCGACGATCTTTTTCGAGGTCATGCCTTGGGACTCGGCGGCGAAGTTTGTCAGGACCCGGTGACTGAGCACAGGCTGAGCGACGGCTTCGATGTCCTCAAGGGAGGCCATGTAGGTGCCACGCAGAGCGGCGCGGGCCTTACAGCCGAGGATGAGATACTGAACCGCACGAGGACCAGCTCCCCAGCCGACAAATTCTTTGATCCACTCGGGAGCGGCATCGGAATCCGGGCGAGTGCGGCGGACAATTTCTACGGCGTAGTCGTAAATATGATCCGGCACGGGGACGCGGCGGACGAGGCTCTGGTAGTCGATGACTTCCTCGCCAGTGAGGAGCGCATTGAGAGGCTCCTTATCTGCGCCAGTGGTCTCGCGTGCGATGCGGCGTTCCTCGTCTTCGGTCGGGTAATCGACTTCGATGAGGAACATGAAGCGGTCGAGCTGAGCTTCGGGAAGGGGGTAGGTTCCTTCCTGCTCGACGGGGTTCTGCGTCGCAAGAACGAAGAAGGGAGGAGCAAGGGGGTAGGTGCGGCCTAGGACGGTGACTTTCCGCTCACCCATGGCCTCAAGCATGGCCGACTGAGTCTTCGCAGGCGCGCGGTTGATCTCATCAGCGAGCACGATGTTGGCAAAGACAGGGCCTTTGACGAACTCGAACTCACGGCGGCCTTCTTCATTCTCCTGAATGATGTCCGTTCCGGTGATATCGGAAGGCATCAGGTCGGGGGTGAACTGGATGCGCTTGAAGTCGAGGTTAAGAGTCTCGGCGACTGAGGAAACGAGGAGCGTCTTAGCGAGTCCGGGAACCCCCATAAGGAGTCCGTGACCTCTTGAGAAGAGGCAGATCGCGAGCTGCTCGATAACATCCTCTTGACCGATGATGATCTTGGAGAGCTCTGTCTTGAATTCCTGATACTTCTCGCCGAGCTGGTTGATGGCTGCAACGTCGTCATCTGGCAGGCTTCCATCCTCTTTGAGAGGCGCTACTTCTTTGGCTTCGGGAGCTTCTTCTTTCTCGGTAGGCTTTTCGACTTCTGTGGTCACCTTTTCCTCAGCGGCAGAATCGGTGGTAAGAGCAGCCTTTTCTTCAGAAGCTGCGGAAGGCAGGGGGGCGGGGGCACTGCTAATCTGCGGGGAGCTGCTGACCTCGGCGGCGGCGATGTTCTCGCTCACTTCCTCTGGAGCCACTACCGGTGCGGGCTCAGGGCTCGATTCTTCCTTACTGAGATAGACAACTGGTCCGGTGATTTTTCGAGGAGAAGGCGGGATGATGCGGACGGTTTCGGCGAAGGGCGAAGAAAAAGGGTTTCTCATGGAAAAAGTCATCGTTGGAGCTTAAGCGAGTTGGTCAGGCTGTCTTGTCTACCAAAACCCATCTTAGCTGCTTGAGTTCTAAACTACTGAGCAGACTCATTTTGGCAAGCGTTCAAGAGGGGCGGGTTAGGTAAAAGGTTATCCTTTTCGTGATCCCGCTTCTGACGTGGGGGGATCAGGGTAAAAAAGAGGACTTGCGCTGGATTTTTGCCCCAAATTCGATCTAGCTTCCGCTCACACGATGAGCGCTCCTTACGAGGTCCTTCTTTACTACAAATACTCCCGCATTGCCGATCCTGAGGCTTATGCCGCGCAGCACCGTGCTCTTTGTCAAAAGCTCCAGCTCAAGGGTCGGATTCTGATCGCTCAAGAAGGGATCAATGGCACCGTCTCAGGGCTCGTCGCCGACACTGCGGAATATCGCCGCGTCCTTGACGCAGATCCTCTCACTTCTGACATCGCGTGGAAGATCGACCCCTCTGAAGAGCATGTTTTCCCAAAACTCTCGATCAAGGTTCGTGAGGAGGTTGTCACGCTCGATCTGGGTCAGGATGACTTCTCGCCTGAGGATCTCACCGCGACCCACCTCAAGCCCGATGAATGGCGTCAGGCGATGCAGGAAGACAATGTCGTCATGATTGACGCCCGGAACGACTACGAATGGGAGATTGGCCGATTCGAGGGCGCGCTCCTCCCAGCGGTTCCCAGTTTCCGAGACCTTCCCCAGTGGGTCCGGGATCACCGGGAGCAGCTCGAAGGGAAAAAGATCCTTACTTACTGCACCGGTGGGATTCGTTGTGAAAAATTTAGCGGTTTTCTTCTCAATGAAGGCCTGAGCGACGTCTATCAGCTTGATGGCGGAATCGTAAGCTATGGCAAGGCCGAGTCAGTCAAAGGCGAGGGCTTTGAGGGAGAATGTTACGTTTTCGATGAGCGTCTCAGTGTCCCGGTGAATCGGACGGAGGGAGCTTCCATTATTTCCCACTGTGCGATCTGTGACGAGCCCTCAATCCGCTATCGAAACTGCGGCTGGAAGCCCTGCAATGCACAATTCTTCTGCTGTGAGCGTTGTGAGGCCGAGAGCGGGCGCTTCTGCGAGCCTATTTGCAAGGAAGCCGCCACGACCTGCTCTATTGCCGTGACAGGCTAGGCGAGAAATCGACCTCGTCTTTTCTACTCACCCTGATTAAGAATCCGCTGTGTTAATCGAACTCGATGACGAGCACCAGCTGAAGCTCGAATACGAAACCCCTCGCTTTCTGCAGTCGCTCTTTGCGCATGATGAGAAGCAGCTCCGCTATTTGGAGCAAAAGGCGGGCGTCAAAATTGTGACCCGCGAGGGCTGGGTCAGCGCCACAGGTGGAGAAGAAGGCTGCCAGCTCGTCGAGCGCGTCTTTACCGATCTCGAGGAAGCACGTCGTGCCGGAACCGAGATTAGCGAACGAGAGTTCCGCACGGCGGTGAATTTCGCCAGCGGAGCAGGGGACTCGTCCGGAATTTCAGACCTCGTCAGCATCCAGCTCGTGGGCGCGCGTGGACGCAAGCCGGTTGTCGCGCGAAGCACTCACCAGTTGGAATATCTCAATGCCATGTTTGATCACGATGTCGTCTTCGGCCTCGGCCCAGCAGGCACCGGTAAAACCTATCTCGCAGTGGCCATGGGCCTGCACCTCCTTCGTAATAAAGAGGTCAATCGTGTCGTGCTGACTCGACCCGCGGTAGAGGCAGGGGAAGCGCTTGGATTTTTACCCGGCGACATGCGTGATAAAGTCGCTCCTTATCTACGACCACTTTACGACGCCATCGATGACATGCTCGGCTACGAAGAGGGTCAGAAGCGCCTCGAAGATGGCAGTATCGAAATCGCACCGCTCGCCTACATGCGCGGCCGCACACTTTCGAAAAGCTTCGTCATTCTCGATGAAGCGCAGAACACCACACGCGAACAAATGTTCATGGCGCTGACTCGACTCGGCGATGGCTCCCGCTGCGTCATCACGGGCGATAATTCTCAGATTGATTTAAAAAGGCACGGCGACTCAGGTCTGATCGAGGCTGAAAATGCCCTCATCGGAGTCGATGGCGTCTTCTTTAATCAGTTCGATACCAGCGATGTTGTGCGCCACCCAGTGGTCGGCCGCATCATCAATGCTTACGACAAGCACCGTGGATAAGCGCGAGATATTTCCCTCGCAATCACTTCGCTGAAAGCAAGAATCACTCAGACAACTTATGAATATCGTCATCGTGGGAGCAGGGGAAATCGGACGTCATTTGGCTATCGATCTTTCCCGTCGTGGGCATACCATTTCGGTGATCGAGCACGATGGTCATCGTGCCGTGGAGCTTGAGCGCGAGATCGAAGCGAAGGTCGTCGTCGGTGATGGATGTAGCGTGAACACTTTGGCTGAAGCCGGTATCGCTGACTGCGAACTTTTCCTCACGCTCACCAGTGAAAACACGGTGAACCTCATGAGCGCGAGCATCGCTAAGTCGCTCGGCGTCCAGCGTGTCATCAGCCGAGTTCATCCCGGATTGCAGCGGGAAGAATGGCTCTTCGACTTCCGCGGGCACTTCAATATCGACCATATTTTCAGCTCAGAACGACTGTCAGCCATTGAGTTAGCAAAATTCATCCGTAACCCAGATTCACTCGTGGTCGAAGAGATCGCACGAGGGAAAATCGAGCTTCAGCAGGTCCTCGTAAGCGCGAAAAGCGAGACTCTCGGGAAACCGCTCAAGGAGATAAAATTCCCAGGCCGCACTCGAATCGCCTTGGTGAGCCGTGGCGATAAGCATGAAGTTCCGACAGCCGAGACCGTTCTCGAAGCCGGTGACATTGTGACCATTTTCGGAGGTCCTCGGAAGCTTCGCCAACTGGTAGAAACCCTTCAAAAAGAAGCCGCAAAAAAAGAGGGGCCCAATGTCGTCATCTTCGGCGGTGGCGAATATGGCTTTGCCTTGGCTCAGATGTTAGAGAGCTGGAGCTGCCGAGTCAGAATCTTCGAAAAAGACGTCGATTTAGCAAATGAACTCGCCGACAAGCTCTCTAACACGACCGTCATTAATGCAGATGCGACCTCGGTTGCGGAGCTTGAAGAAGAGCAAATTGGCGATGCTGATTTCTTCGTCGCCACCAGTGGTAGCGACGAGGATAACGTCATGACATGCCTACAGGCAAATAGCCTGGGAACCGCAAACTGTCTCACACTCATTCACCGAGCTGATTATGCGAAAGCCATTAGTGGATCAGGCCGACACTTCGGAGTCGTTGCCGCTGTGAGCCCACGCGAAGCTTCTCGTAAAGAAATCTCACGCTTCATTACTTCGGATAAATTTCACGTCGTCCGCAAGCTCGGTCACGGCATGGTCATCGAAACCCAAGTCAATGCGGGTTCCAAAGCTGACGGCAAAAAAGTAGCCGACATTAAATGGCCTGAAGGCTGCGTCCTCGTAGGACTCCTCAAAGGTCTCCAAGCAATTGTCCCGACCGCTGATGATGTGCTCGCTAAAGGCGACCAAGTTTTCGCCGTCGTCGCCAATAAGGCCGAAAAGAAGTTCCTCAAAATCGTCCACTAAAATGAGCCATTTGCGGAAGGCCCTGAGAATCGCATATTTGGATTCCGCACGCGTCTTGGTCCAGCTGAGCATTTTTGCGATTTTTCTCGCGGGCTGTAAAAGGCCGGTTTCACACAACAAGCCCGCAGGCGAGCTTCGAGAAGCTCGATTTGGCGCTCACGGGCATTTCCTAAAGGAGGCTGATAAGGTGATTTTGTATTCCTTGAATTCTCATTTTGATGCGCCCAAAGAAACAGAATTCCATGGTTATGCGATTCTGGGAGAATTAGAGATCACAGGCAGTGAGGTAATTGCCGAGATTCATCAGGACCTTTTTCAGAGAATCTACAGTGAGCCAGGCACGAGCATCACTTATTGCTATGAGCCACGACACGGGATTCGTGCATACCGAGGAAGCAAGATCCGTGACTACCAAATTTGTTTCCAGTGTAATCATCTTCACGTCTTCAGCGAAATCGAATCGGACGAGCATGAACGGATCGGATTAGAGACTCGGTCAGAACCAATCCAACTCAACGCGATTCTCGATAAAGCCGAGATTCAGCGTCAGAAACCCTTATAGCACGGGGAAAGTCAGCCTTTAGGTAACTTCACACAATATATGTAATCCGTCCTTCTGATTATGAGGCTCTCACCTCTGTTGCTGCGTCTGTGACAGAATGATCACTCTAAAAAATCCACTTGCGAATTCTCGGATCTGTTCAAAGATGAACCGTCTAAGATTAAAATCATGAAAGCATTGTCCATCTCCGCCCTCAGTGTCGCCGCAATTATTGGTGCCTCGTTCCTGTCCGCTGACTCAGCTGCTCCGGCAGCGGCAGCTCTCCAGCCAGATAAAGTCGCCCAAGATGCGATGACTCCCGATACCGTCCTCGCTGATCTCAAAGCTGGCAATAAGCGCTACGCAGCTGACCAGCTTTCTAATCCAGATCTCAAGCCACGCATCGCAAAAGCGACCGAGGGTCAGTTCCCCAAAGCTTACATTCTCTCCTGTGTCGATTCCCGAGTTCCTGCTGAGCAAGTCTTCGACCAACGCATCGGTGATGTCTTCGTCGGCCGTGTCGCGGGAAACATCGAGAACGATGATCAACTCGGCTCCATGGAATACGCCGCCGCCGCTGCTGGAATTAAGCTTATCGTCGTGATGGGTCACGAGTCCTGCGGTGCTGTCAAAGGTGCCTGTGATAACGTCCAGCTCGGAAACCTCTCTGCGCTCCTTCAGAAAATCCGTCCAGCCGTTCGCTCTGTCGAAGGCAACGCAGATAAGACGTCCAAGGACAAAGCATTCGTTGCTGAAGTCGTGAAGAACAACGTCAAGATGACTGTCGCTGACATCCGCACTCGTAGCGAAGTTCTCGCTGACATGGAAAAGGCCGGCAAGATCAAGATCGTGGGAGCTTACTACTCACTCAAGACTGGCGAGGTCACTTTCCTGTAAAGTCCCCTCTTCCATTTTCACTTTTTAAAGAAAGGTCGCTCCGGTTGGGGCGGCCTTTTTCGTGCCTTGGAGATACTGATGACGCGGGTTTTAGCGATGTCGTCATGGAGGCAGTTGTGCTCTCTGCGGAAGATGGCCACGGCATTGATAAAATCGAAAAGATCTCCCAATTTCGGGACCATGGAAATTAGCCCGGGAATGAGAGTGCGCTTCCAGAAGATGGTCTTCCATGTGGCCTGTGATCCGTCCAACATTACAATACGCGTGCGGAGGGTAATCTTCCCAATGCTTTGAGCCCGAGTGCGCCAGAAGTAACTCTGGAGTCCCAGATAGGCTGCCACGATTCCAATAACTAAGAAGACTAAGAGCATGTCACCCGAGTCGCCAAGCATCCACGTGTCGAAAGAGTCAAACATGAGCATGCCTCCGATCGGGGTCGCCCCTATTACCAACAAGACGGCCATATCAATGAGCCAACCACCAAGACGAGCCCAGCGACTTGCGTAGTTCCCGTGATGTGGGACGGTGAAATCCCCTACGGGAGCCTCCTCGGAACTGACAGCAGTTTTCGGAGGCGCGTAGGGATTCTCCTCTAACATGAGATTACATCTCAAGCATGAGACGAGTCGGATTCTCGATGCTGTTCTTAATACTGATCAAGAAGGTGACGGCTTCTTTTCCATCGACGAGGCGGTGGTCATAGCTCATCGCGAGATTCATCATGGGTAGGATTTTTACTTCTCCATTCACGGCCATTGGTCGTTGCTGGATCGTGTGCATTCCTAGAATTCCACTCTGTGGTGGGTTGAGGATCGGAGTGCTGAGAAGTGAACCGTAGACGCCTCCATTTGAGACAGTGAAGACGCCTCCGGAGAGATCCTCGAAGCCGATCTTTCCATCGCGAGCTTTGATTGCGTAATCAAGAATGTCCTGTTCGATCTGAGCAAAGCTCTTTTTGTCACAGTCCCGGAGGACCGGAACGACAAGCCCCTTTTCGGTGCCGATCGCGACGCCGATATCGAAGAAATGATTTGTAATGATGTCTGTTCCGTCGATGCGTGCATTGATGGAAGGAATTTCCTTGAGCGCTTGCACCACGGCTTTCACGAAGAAGGACATGAAGCCTAACTTCACACCGTGCTTAGCGATGAAGTCTTCCTGAACCTGCTTACGCAACTTCATGACAGCGGACATGTCAGCTTCATTGAAAGTGGTGAGAATCGCGGCGGTCTGCTGCGCATTAACGAGGTGTTGGGCGATCTTACGACGCAGCGGAGTCATCTTCTTACGAGAGACGCGGCCTTCTTCAGACTTCGGAGCTGCAGGAGCGGGAGCAACTTTTCTTTCCGCAACCGGAGCAGGAGCAGGAGCTGATGGTGCCGGAGCAGCAGCAGCTTGTGGTTGAGCTTGCGCAGGCGCTGGTGTGGCCGCACTTGCTGGTGCGGCGCCTGTGGTGAGTGATCCGAGAGTTGCTCCGATATCAACCTCTTCCCCTTCGGGAACCGTGATCTTGATTGTGCCGGAGACTTCTGCTTCGAGCTCGGAGGAGACCTTGTCGGTATCGAGAGTCACCATGACGTCTCCTTTGTTTACGAATGAGCCATCCGCGACGGCCCAGGCGGCGACGGTTGCCGAGGTGATCGAGTCACCAGCGGCAGGAACTTTAATCGCGACCTCTTCTCCTTTTTGATCAGAGGTGGTAGGTGTTGCAACAGGAATCGGAGCCGGAGCCGCGCTTGCAGGTGCTGGCGCAGACTTGCTCACTGCTCCTTCTGCGATGGCCCCTACAACGGTTCCAATGGAGACTTCCTCCCCTTCAGGGACGGTGATCGAGAGAGTGCCGGAGACTTCTGCTTCCAGTTCGTTTGAAACCTTATCGGTCTCAAGCGTGACGAGGGTGTCACCTTTTTGAACAGAATCTCCCTCTGCCTTATGCCAGCGGGCAACGAGAGCGGAAGTGACGGATTCGCCAACGGGCGGGATTTTGATTTCGTGAGACATCGAAGTGGTAGGAAAGGATGAGGGAAATTAGACAGAGAAAGCCCGCTTCACGAGCGTCTTCTGCTCGCGCTTGTGGACTGCTTTAGATCCGGTGGAGGGGCTTGAAGCACGCTCGCGTCCGGAGTAGCGCACGCGTGACTTGGTGATACGCTCAAGGCGAGGCTGCATGAAGGACCATGCGCCCATGTTGAGCGGTTCTTCTTGGCACCAGATGAATTTCTTAGCGGAAGTGTAGGGGCTGGTGGCCATCTTAATGCCCTCCACATCGAGCGGGTAGATCTGCTCGACGCGCACGATGGCGGCATCCTTGATCTCGTTCTCTTCGCGATAGGCAAGAAGATCGTAGTAGACCTTACCGCTGCAGAAGATGACGCGACTGACTCGTTCGGGTTTCGAGAACTCGTGGTGATCGGGAATGATCTCCTGGAAAGCGGTGTCATCGAGGAAGTCCTCAAGATGGGAAACTGCTTTAGGATGAGTGAGGAGGCTCTTCGGAGTCATGATCACGAGCGGCTTGCGCGTGGCCGAGTGTTTCTGACGACGAAGCGCGTGGAAATACTGGGCAGGAGTGGTGAAATTACCGACGATCATGTTCTTCTCAGCACAGAGTTGCAGGAAGCGTTCCAATCGCGCACTGGAGTGCTCGGGTCCCATCCCCTCGTATCCGTGCGGGAGGAGCATGACCATCGAGCTAGGCGTCTGCCACTTCGATTCTGCAGAAGAAATGAACTGATCAATGATGACCTGGGCACCATTCGCGAAGTCTCCGAACTGGGCTTCCCAAAGAATGAGCATGTTCGGGCATCCGAGTGAATAGCCGTAGTCGAAGCCAAGCACGGCAGTCTCGGAGAGGAGTGAGTTGTAGACGCAGAAGCGCTCTTGGCCTTCGCCGAGTTCACGTAATGGAATGTGACGCTCGCGAGTCTCGTAATCATAGAAGACAGCATGACGGTGCGAGAAGGTGCCGCGACGACAATCCTGACCCGAAAGTCGCACAGGAAATCCTTCTAAAAGAAGTGCGCCGAAGGCAAGGGACTCGGCAAAGGCCCAGTCGTAAGGCCCCCCATTCTCAAGCGCCTCGATGCGGCGCGGAATGAAGCGCTTCGCAAGTGTGGGGTGCAGGGAGAAACTGTCAGGGATGGTGGTAAGCGTCTTGCCGATGTGCTGGAGACGATCGGCTGTGATCCCAGTGGTGACGTTATCAAAACTGAACTCGGGCTGCAGCTCTGCGGTCGATCCGCTGAAGACGGTGAGGTTCCCGTTCTCCTCGAGTTTGCGCATTTTCGCCAAACCTTCTTCAAGTTCGTTCCAGATCTTATCGTGGATGGCATCTCCCTCCGTGGTGGAAATGACCCCGCTATCGATAAGCTCTTGGCGATAGAGCTGACCCGCTGTCTTGCGACCCATGATCTTGCGATAGATATGAGGCTGAGTGAAAGCTGCTTGGTCATTTTCGTTGTGGCCTTGGCGACGGTAGCAATACATGTCGATGACGACGTCTCGGCCAAATTCCTGGCGGAATTCGAGGGCGAATTGAGCGGCCCAGAAGAGTTCCTCTGGTCGCTCACCATTGACGTGGAGAATGGGAGCTTCGATCATCTTAGCGACATCAGTCGCGTAAGGTGAAGATCGAGCATCCTCCGGCATGGTGGTGAAACCAATCTGGTTATTGATGATGATGTGGATCGTTCCGCCGGTGCGGTATCCCTCAAGCTGGGAAAGGTTGAGCACCTCTGCGACGGGCCCCTGCCCTGCAAAGGCGGCATCACCATGAAGAAGGATGGGGAGGACGACCTTCCGGTCCGTCTCAGCTCCGTCATCGCCGATGAGCCTCTGGCGAGCGCGAGCTTTGCCCTCTACGATGGGGTTCACCGCTTCGAGGTGGCTGGGATTAGCGGCGAGGCTGACGCGGACGTCGCCATTTTCTAACTGACGCACTTTCTCGTAGCCGAGGTGATATTTCACATCGCCATCACCTGCAACCAAGTCCGGGACGTAGTTAGGAGTGAATTCGTAGAGAAGGGTTGAGATCGATTTCTTCACGAAATGCGCAAGGATATTGAGTCGACCACGGTGAGCCATACCCATCTCGATTTCCTTCACCCCAGCAGCGGGGCAGGATTCGAGAATTCGATTAAGAAGAACCAAGGTCCCCTCTCCTCCTTCGAGCGAGAAGCGCTTCTCACCGAGGAACTTCTTGCCGAGGAAACTTTCAAAAAGCTCACTCTCAAGAAGCCATTCGAGTGCTTTCAGTTTGCTGCCTTTTTCTAAATCTGGGCGGGTCACTCTCTCCTCGATGCGGGTGCGAATCCAATTCCGCACTTCCGTCTGGTGAATGTGCATGAACTCAAAGCCAATCTTGCTGGAGTAGGTCTCACGGAGTGCTGACTCAAGGTCACCCAGAGTCATCGGCTCTCCCTTACGGAAAAACTGAGTCCGCGCTTCACGCTGTTTGTCTCCATCAGTGAGGCCGAACGCCTGCAGAGCAAGACGGGGGTTCTCAGCGGGGCCATCGTCGAGTGGATTGATGTGAGCCTGAGTGTGGCCCAAAGTGCGGTAGTTATAGACGAGGCTGACTACTTTTCCACGGAACGAGAGCTGATCCTCAGAAAGGGGCTGATCTGAGCCCGCCGCCGCCGAGACTGCGAGACCTCCCGGGCCACCCTCTTTCGGTTGTGTGGAACCGAGTTCAAAACCCTCGAAGAATGACGCCCAAACCGGGTCAATCGACTGTGGGTCATCGTTCCATAAGGCATATTTCTCATCGAGGAGAGCAGCATTGAGTCGAGGGGAGATTTGCGAAGGCATAATCGTGCTGGAAGAAGAAGTAGGTGAGATTCGAGCTTGGTTCGCGCGAGTTGTAGGCTTAATTAGTTCCCAGACCTCTGCGAGTCAACAGCTCAGCGCATGATCCACACCTATTTTTTACAGACGCATGATCGAGATTGTTAATCTCAGTAAGCACTATGGACGACACCACGCAGTCGATGGAATCTCATTCGAGGTTCAGCGAGGTGATATTGTCGGGTTTCTAGGGCCTAATGGCGCGGGGAAAACGACGACGCTCCGGATGCTCACTGGCTACCTTCCACCTACATCAGGGGCTGCCCGGATCGCAGGTCACGATATCTTTCGCGAGTCCTTAGATATTCGCAAAAAGATCGGCTACATGCCGGAGAATGTTCCTCTCTACATCGATATGCGGGTGAAGGAATACCTTCAGTTCCGTGGTGCTCTTCGCGGTCTTTCCGGAAGCAGACTGCGCACCCGCCTTGGCGAGGTGATGGAGACATGCGGACTGAGTCACGTGCGTCGCAAGATGATCAAAACCCTCTCCAAGGGATATCGCCAGCGGGTAGGCCTCGCAGATGCGCTCATTCACGAGCCCGAGCTTCTCATCCTCGACGAGCCCACCAATGGCCTCGACCCGAATCAAATCCGCTCGATCCGGCGCTTGATCCAAGATTTGGGACAAGAGCACACCATTCTCCTCTCCACCCACATTTTGAGCGAAGTCGAGATGACTTGCAACAAAGTGGTGATTATCGATGAGGGCAAAGTGAAAGCCGCAGACTCCCCTGCGAATCTTGTCAGCTCGATGCGTCGGGCCGGACGAGTCACGATGGAGCTCAAAATCCCCCCTGAAGTTGGTGAGGCTGTGTTACCGACGGTCGAAAATGTCACCAAGGTCACCAGCGAACCTCTTCAAGAAGGATGGACAAGATTTTCGGTCTTTGTCGCTCCTAATACCGACAGCCGAATCCGTCTTGCGGCACTTTCTGCGGAGAAAGGCTGGCAACTGCGCTCGCTCGCACGGAGAAATGCCAATCTCGAAGAGGTTTTCGTAGAACTCACCAGAAAGGACTGATCATCATGCGCACGTTCCGAATCCTTTTCTTCAAAGAGCTGAAGAGCTACTTCCTCTCACCTTTTGGCTGGCTCATCCTTGGTTTTGCCGCGCTCATGCAGGGACTCCTTCTTTCTACTGCAATGAAGGGCTTTCTCGACACCCCCCGGAGTGAGAGCCTCGTCTACGCGACCTTCCAAGCTCCTACCTTCTGGTTCTACTTTCTCTTCCTCTTTCCGGTGCTGACCATGCGCCTTTTCTCGGAAGAGAGTCGTGCCGGAACTCTGGAGGGCTTACTCACCGCTCCTGTGAAAACCTGGCATGTCGTGCTCTCGAAATACTTCGCGGCCTACGTGACTTATCTGTTCCTCTGGGTTCCCGCCTTTCTGCACTTTCGGCTTTTTACCATTATTACGGATGTGCCGCCGCCTTTTAATGGCGGTGAGCTGGTCGGGCTCTTTAGCATCCTTGCTTTGATGGGCGCGCTTTTCATCGCCTTCGGATGTCTCGCATCCTGCCTCACTTCCAGCCAAATCATTGCCGGAATTGTCTGCATTGGGATTCTCTTTATCCACTTCCTGATGGGGCTCATCACCTTTTTCTATGGCGACAAAATCCCCGCGGCGGCCTTCTTCCACTTTATTTCTGCAAGTGAGCACCTCGCGACATTTTCCCGAGGGCTTATCGATACCCGACCCGTTGTCTATTATCTGACCGCCACGGGCTTCATCCTTTTCCTTACTCACCACTTGCTGGACTACCGCCGCTGGAAAAAATGACCGACGATCCACAAAAAAACCTCGAAGAGATGGCCCCCCCGCCCAGCCCGATCACTCGCCTAGGAACGAGATCGCGGGTGACGCTACAGCTTGTCCTTGCGGTCATCATTCTCGTGAGCGCCTTCTACATTGGTATAATCTATCATACTCAGCGAGACCTCACTCAGGCTGCCGAGTTCACGCTCTCGGAGCAGACGACGAAGCTTCTCGATTCCTCGGCTCTCGCCGATCGTAAAGAGCCGGTGAAAATCATCGCTGCACTGCGAAAGAACAGCCCTCACTATGCGAGACTCCGAACGCTCATCGAGCAGTATGAAAATCTC
>JALZWA010000218.1 GCA_023299815.1 Akkermansiaceae bacterium | reverse complement strand
CCCGTTCCGTGGACTTGGATCGTTTTAAAAGGCGCGTATTTCCGCACCGTGACATCTGAGCCGAAGGAAATTCCTGCGCCGCAAGACGTGAGCAGAGTATCGCCACCCTCGTGAGTCGTGGGATAGTAACCGAAGGCTTCCTTTGGGAAACCAGCCTGAATCATGGCCTGCACAATCCGGAGTGGTGTGAAGGGATCTTCGCGACCCGGCTTCAAGAGCACTGGGATTTTCATCACGAGTGCAGGAATCCAGAGCGAGTTGACTGCAGGAGCATTGCTGGGGAGGGAGACTCCGAGCGAACTCGTCGCTGGGTAGTAGTTTACCTCAAGGTCACCTACCGAGGTGATGCCGCGATCAAAAATATCGAGCGACATGCCACGAGTCAGTCCGCCGATGACGGTGCGGATCTGAGACATCGCGGCGTGGATCTTACTCATGTTCATCTTCACTAAGGTGTGGGGAAGACGGGTGAGGCCCGAGAGGGATTCGATGTAATCCTGCGGGCCTTGCTTGGAATCTCCACAGGGAAGATCCGCATGCATGAAGAGCTCAGCAGCAGCCTCACAATAATCAGCGAGGGTCTCTGCTGGGATGGCATCGAGCGCGGCCTTGGATTCGGAGATCCGGAGGAGGTCGCGACGAATCAGCCCAGGGTTCGCGGTGTGCGTTGAGAGGTCATCATTGAGATGGACCTGATCAGCAGATTCGTAAGTTTCGCCGAGGCGGAGAATGGGGATTTGCATCGAAGTTTGAAGTGTTCAGGTGGAAGTTTGAAGTAATTAGGTGAAAGTGCCGAAGGGCTGAGAACATTCTAGGTGAGCAGCTAAGACCAAGGCTTCAAACTGAACACTTAGAACTTAAAACTCTTAATAAACCCCTTCGATCACCGCTTTCGTTCCTGACTGGAACGGACGGACATCGCCGACCCCATCCCATGGAAATTCGTCACACTCGGGGCGGCGGATTGCTTCGTCTCGCTCGAGGAATCTGGGGACGAAGAATTCCTTCGTCATCGTGGTGAGTTCCACGCGACCGTAGTCGCCGTAGTCGACGATTTTGGTGGAGTCCTTTGGATCGACGACGCGCAGAGTCGCACGAGGCTGAGGCGCATAATAGGTGAGCGAATACTCACCGGGCTCGCGCTTTTTGGAAATGGCGAGGCCCATGAGGGTGTTTCCGTAGGTGGGCGCGTAGTTGATCTTACCTTCGAGAACCTCCTCTTGGATGAACTTCACGTATTGCGGCGTCATGGTGGTGCCGCCGGCAAAGACGCCTCGGATCCCGGCATCCGCGAGTGACATTCTCAGAGAGAGTGATTCGAGGAGACGTGGAGTGGTGAAGATGCACTGGATGTCACGGTGACGAATGATGGTGACGGCCTGATCGATGACGTGCTCTTGATAAGCCTTCGCCATTTGCATCTCGCCCATGCCGATGAGGCGCTTGACCCAGCGGGGATCGAGATCGATGAAGTAGCACGCGCCGCCACGGATGTTCGCGAGGTGCTCGATGGCCATGCGGAGACGGCGCGGGCCGGTCGGGCCGACCATGAGCCAGTTGCCTCCTGCTGGAAAAAAGTCAGGGCCGTAGTGCTCGGAGAACTCGGTGTAGTCTGTCTTGTAGTCATCCCAGCCGATGCGCTGCTTAGGCATGCCGGTGGTGCCGCCGGTCTCGAAGACATTATAGGGGCGCCCGAGATAGGACTTAGGGATGAACTTGGCGGGGTCCTCTTTGCGCAGCACTTCGTCATCGAAATTATCAAAGTGGAGCATATCCGCGAAGGACTGCACCTTTTCACGGGGATCCCAGCCTGCGTCCTTAGCCCAATCGAGCCAGTAGGGACATCCGGTCTCTGGCGAAAAGTGCCAGTTGATCATTTCCCGGGTGTGGGAATCCAATTGCTCCTGGGCTTCGGCGACGGTCAAAGAAGAACTCATAAATCTGTGCGCAGATTACTACGCGGACAGATGAGTAACCTAGCAGAGAATCCCTGCAAGCTGACTTTTCCGGTAAGGAGAGACCTAACCGAGGTAAGATTTTCCGCTGCGAGTCAGCTTTGGAATAATCTCACACTGCTCTTCGAAGCTCTTGCTCAGGTCCGTCCAGTTATCTTGTCCGAGCGCAGGAGCCTCACTGACGACCGCGACTTGCACGTTCACGCGAAGTTTTGTTTCGCAGAAGACACAAGGGCCTTCAGAGATACCAGGCTGAGCTTTTAAGACTCCGCCACAAGTGGGACATTTGATCCATGCGTTCATAAGGGGTGACATCAGAGTAAGGTAAATTTTTATAATTTGCGGAGTTGATAATTCTTCTGAATATCAAGAGCTGTTAGGGGATCACTCTCCAAGCACGACTGCCTCTCACTTTCTCATCCCTCACCGCGACTGAAAATATCATCAGGGCCCCCTTAGAAACTCTCTGAGATATCTTAAGTAATCTTAAAAATCCCGATCATATTTCGGATCGGTCAGCGTCTCAAGAAAAGCGACCAAGGCTGCTTGATCCTCCTTGCTGAGATTGAGCCCACCTTTGGGGTGCTTTGCCAAATTAGGAGAAAGTGACGGCTTCTGGTGCATCGGCCCACTGTAGTGTGCGACCACTTCCTCAAGCGTCTCGAAGCGGCCATCGTGCATGTAGGGCGCGGTGAGGCCGACGTTTCGCAAGCTCGGCGTCGAGAAGACATTCTTATCGCGCTCCTTACCTGTGACCTCGAATCTACCAAGATCCTTGGTCGGCTTGAGGCCATTATTATGAAACTGATGGTCTGAGAAATTCGCGCCACCGTGGCAGTGGAAGCAGTCCGCGCCGTGCTGACCGCTGCGGGGCTCATTCTCGGTAAAAAAGAGCTCCATGCCTCGCTTCTCGGCCTCGCTCAGCTCGGCTTTACCCGCCATCGCATCGTCGAATTTTGAGCCGTAACTCGTGAGGGTGAGAACGTAATTCTCAAGAGCGAGCGCGAGCTTCTCTTCCGTGATTTTTCCAGGGCCAAAGGCGGCTTCAAACCCCTTCCGGTAACTCTTGCGAGAGTTCAGTCTCCGGAGCACCGTCGGCATCCGCGCTGCCATTTCCATCGGGTCAGTAATCGGCTTCAACACTTGCTCACGGAGCGACTTTGCGCGCCCATCCCAGAAGAAGGACGACTTCCACGCGAGATTAAAGAGCGGCATCGAGTGACGCCTCCCAAAGCGCCCCTCGAAACCACGCGCAATGGGAATCTGATCAGTGAAGGCGAGATGCGGCGCATGGCAGGCCGCGCAGGAGACCGTGTTATCGATCGAGAGGAGACTATCGAAAAAGAGTTTTTCGCCCAGAACGACTCTCTCTTTTAAAAGAGGATTATCCCGTGGCAGGAGCGGAAGCGGAAAGCGACGGCTCGTTTTAAAAGGATAGCTCTCGTACTTCGCGGGGAGGTAGAGAGGCTTCACAGTCTCCTGTGGAACCTCCGCGGGCGGGTAAGTCACACCGAGCACCGAGAAGGCACTCTGGCTGTTCGCCACCAAGGCACTCGCGATGGCATCGCCGGGATGCGAGTGAGTTGAGGGACCGTCTTTTATAAAAGAGAGCGGGCGCGTCCCACGCAAGAGATGCTTCACATCAAGCGAAAGACCCAGACCAGTCATCGTCTTCACCTGAAAATCTGCCGCGAGCTGGAGCCGGCTGAGATTATTGTCGTTAGCGAGGTGATAGACGTAGCCTTTTAGCTCCTTCCCTGCTCGGTAACGACCCTCGATGGCCATGAAGATGTAGCCCGTCGCCCAGTCCCAGTGGAGCTGATTGAGATTCGGGTTCAACGGGTGGTCTGCGGCAAGCTTCGCAGGGTCGGCATTGTTTCTCGGTTGAGGAACCCCCACGGAGAAGCGGATCGCGCGGTAGCTCCCTTCCGGGACATCATTGAGGTGAAATGATCCCCGCCTTTTCCCAGCATCGAGATAGGCATACTGCTCGCCCAGCTCCAGCCAACTGCTGTCCTCCTTCTGGACCGCGAACTCACTCAGGAGGTAGCTCAAGCGCGTGACCGAAAAAGTCTCCGCACCCTCATACTTCAGCGAATCAAGCGCGAGCGGCTTCCCCTCGAAGCGCGGAAGAATCTCCACGCGCAAGCTCCCTGCAAAAGCTGGGAGCGCGATAAGAAAGAGGAAGATGCGAAGCACGATGGAGAGATAGCATGGATTTCGCAGTCCTCCAGCTCGTAGTGTAGGTGAAGCACACAAGCGCATTTTATCCGCACTCCGAACTGGAGCTTATTCTCCGCCGCTTAGAATCTCGCTGAGCTTTGCGGCGCTCGCGGCATCCATCTCTAGGACTTCATTGAAGCTTTTTTTCTCAGCTCCGTGGATCACGGCGAGAGGGTCTGGCCAGCGACCTTCCGGTGCGTGGGATTTTAAAAAGACGAGAGGGTCGATCCGGTTAAAGCGCTGGGGGCTGCGCAATTCATTGAGGACGAGCCCTTCGATTTCTTGTCGAGCGATGTCGAGGCCGACGG
The DNA here is from genome assembly GCA_023299815.1 of Akkermansiaceae bacterium. Taxonomy (GTDB): domain Bacteria; phylum Verrucomicrobiota; class Verrucomicrobiia; order Verrucomicrobiales; family Akkermansiaceae; genus SW10. The sequence continues at coordinate 1,299 of JALZWA010000218.1, read as the reverse complement.
ATTCGCGGACCTCAAAGTGGAGCCCCACCTGATCATCGACGGAGGCAAGAGTTGCGATCTTCTCACCTCTGGCGATGACCTTTCCCAGTCGCGCGGAGCGATCCGCTACCCGTGCATAGACGCTCTGGATGAGCTTTCCATCGGCGAGTCGATGCCCGAGCACGATGACCTCACCAGGGTAGCCTTCCGCTTTTCCACTGAAGAGCACGAGGCCCGTTCCGGCGGCATAGACCGGATCGCCGACACCGAGAATTCCCCCGGCGGCGCTGTTGAGCCTCACCCCCAGAAGTCCGTCATTTTCAAAGGCTTCCTCTGTGATCGAAAATTCACCAAGCGGATGAGTGAAGCCACTCGCTATTGGCTGCATGTGGAGATCCACCCCACTGAGGAGGGTGAGATTCGGCACGAACTGCATCGTGATGAATTCTTGAAACTCCGGTTTTACATCGCCATTGAGCGGAATGGGATAACCCGGCACCGCGTCTGCCTCTTGCCAGTTTCGCAGCGAGTGAGCGTAATAATTTTTCTCATCCTTCTTCATAAAGACGCCTAGGGCGAGAAAGGTCACCCCTAGAAGGATGACGCCTCCCACGATCATTTGTCCTTTGCGCAGCTTCACGAGCCAGAGCATCGGACTTTTTCTTCGAATCGACAAGCTCTGGAAATTTGACGGAACAAATTTTCCCTCCTACACTCCTATCATCATGAAGACGGCCATCCTCCTCGCGGCATTTCTGCCCTTCCTCCTCGTGAACTGCACCAAACAAGAACCGATGTCCACCCAATCGATCCATCCTGAGCAGCCCGAAGAACAAATCGGAATCTCTAACACGGAATCTCCGGCTGCCAGCGAGCTCACCGATGAGGAATGGAAAGCCAAGCTCACTCCCGAGCAATATCGCATTCTTCGCGAAGCAGGGACAGAGGCTTCTAATGGCACCGTCTACAAACAATTCAAGGCCCAAGGAGCAGGCACCTACTACTGCGTCGGCTGCGATACCAAGCTCTTCCACTCCGACACCAAGTTCGACTCCAAGTGCGGCTGGCCTTCCTTTTACGACCCTGCAAAGTCTGAGAACGTCATCACCGATACCGACTACCACCTCGGCTACGCCCGCACGGAGGTTCGCTGCAAGACCTGTGACGGCCACCTCGGCCACGTCTTCGCAGGCGAGGGCTTCGATACCCCCACCGATCAGCGCTATTGCATCAATGGCACCGTCTTGAAGTTCGTCCCAGACGCTCCCGAGAAGGAGTAATCGCCCAAGGAGCGACATGCGAAAGTCGCTCCTTTCTCCT
>JALZWA010000217.1 GCA_023299815.1 Akkermansiaceae bacterium | reverse complement strand
GCCTCGAAGCGGTTGAGCGAGGTGGTCTCGACGTCGAAGCAAAAAGCCTCGGCTGCTTCGAGTTCGGCGATGAGTTCGGCGATTTCTTCATCGCTCTGCGCGAAGCGGTAGTTGTGCTCGATTTCCGAGAGGGTCTTGAGGCTTTCGAAGACGGGAGCGGCTTCCTCTTTTGCATCCGAATCAGTGGAGGGAGTGCTGCCGAAAAGGCGTTTTGTCAGGCTGCGGAACTCGTATTCCTCAAAGAGAGGTTTGAGCGCTTCGGGATCAAATTTATCGAGGGCGAAGTCGTCCATTGTCTCGGTCACAGGGACATCGAGAATGATGGTGGCGAGCTCCTTGGAGAGCTTTGCTTGGTCGGCGAAGTTGACGAGATTTTCCTTTTGCTTCCCTTTGAGCTTAGAGGTGTTGGCAAGGATGCCTTCTACTGAGTCGTAGGCTTTGATGAGCTTCTTCGCGGTCTTCTCGCCGATTCCAGGGACGCCGGGGATGTTGTCCGAGGCGTCTCCCCAAAGACCGAGAATATCGATGACTTGCTTGGGTCGCTTGACTTCCCATTTTGTCTGAATCTCCTCGAGTCCGAGGACTTCGTGATCCGAGCCTTGGCGGCCGGGTTTCCACATGTAGGTGCGCTTGTCGACGAGCTGCGCGAAATCCTTATCAGGAGTCACCATGTAGGTTTCGATCCCTCCGGCTTGCTCGCAGCGATGGGCGATGGTGCCGATGATGTCATCCGCCTCGAAGCCATCCATGACGATGACCGGAATGTTGAAAGCGGCGCAGATTTTTTTGACTTCAGGAATGGCGACTGCGAGTTCCTCAGGCATGGCGTCCCTTTGTGCTTTATAATCAGGGTATAATATATGCCGGGAGGTCGGAGCGGAGGTGTCAAAGGCGACGGCGAGGTGCGTGGGCTTCTCCTTTTCGATGATTGTGAGAAGGGTATTGGTGAAGCCGAAGATCGCTGAAGTGTTGATGCCCTTGGAATTGGTAATGGGATTCCGGATCAGGGCAAAGTGTGCGCGGTAGACGAGGGCCATGCCATCGAGGAGGAAAAGTCGCGCATTTTCGGTGTCGGCCATGCCGGAGCCTTTCGCTTCCGCGCGCAAAGGTCAAACTGTCTTTGGGAATGACAAATCGCGTAAGGCGCTCTAGGCTCTCGCCACACCAAATCGGTGACCCATTTACACTATGAAATACCTGAAGCTCGTCGTTGTTCCACTTGTTCTCTATTTTGTCGGGCACATGGCTGGGCCCATGATTGGCTCAGCTTTCGTGAATGAGCTGGAGAAAGACACGACGCTGCGGCGTGATGTGAAGGTGAATGATCTGATCTTTCCCGTGAATCTTGCTGAAATGCGTGGTGATGATCTTCCAGAGAAGATCAAGCTCGTGAAGCAGGTCACTCTTCCCACGATCAGTGGAGAAGGGAGTAAAGTCATCGCTCCTGGACGTGAAGTGAAGCTTCTGAACCGGAATGAGAAGATGCTCATTATCGAGACGACTGATGGCTTGGCCAAAGGTGAAGTCGAGATTGCTAGCACGGATATCTTTGAAACGATCGGACGCGCGAAGATGGATGCTGCCCTTGCCTCCGCGGGTGGAAGCAAGACACCTCAGCCCGCCCCTGCGAAGCCTGCTCCTGCAAAACCAGTGCCCCAGCCCATGCCGCCTGTGGTTGAAAAGCCTGTCGTGGCAGCGGTGGTCGATCCCGTTCCTGAAACATCTGATCCGATGACGCCCGCTGCGGTTGAGCCGGAGCCGGAGCCAGAACCTGCAGGAGGCGGGAAGCTGACTCCTGAGCAGATCGTAGAGGTCATGAAAAAGAGCGTCTCTTCGGGTGCCGTGAAGGAATTCAAGCTGGATCAAGTCGAAGCTTGGAAGGCGACGGAAGAAGAAGATTTCGGAGGCGAGACCTTCCAAACCGGACTGGCTGCCTACAAGGCTGAGACCATTTTCGGAGTTAAGACGGTGCAAGCTAAAGCTCTTATCAAAGACGGCAAGGTGAGCAAGTGGGTCTATGCCAAGACAGGCATGGAAATCCGCTAGTCGGGTCGTTCCTTAGACTAGGTCAATCTCCTCAAAAAGGTCCGGGTAAGCTGCCCGGGCCGCCTTTTGAGAAAGCTCGTAAATCTCGTTACTGGTCGCCATTTGTAGCGCCTCGTTTGCCAGTTCTTGGCATTCGCTAAACTTCAGCGAGATAAGGGCCTTTCGCACGGGCGCGAGATCGTGTGGACCTACGGAGAGTTCGTTGACGCCAAGGCCTACTAGGAGAGGGGTTAGGCTCAAGTCAGCCGCCATTTCACCGCAAATCCCGGTCCAGATTCCGGCTTCGTCGGCAGCCTCGGTCGTCATCTTGATCAGACGAATGACCGAGGGGTGAGAGGAGCGGTAGAGTTTAGCGACGCGGTGGTTGATGCGATCAACCGCCATCGTGTATTGGATCAAGTCATTGGTCCCGATGGAGAAGAAATCGACCTCTTTTGCGAGTTCGCGCGCCACCATGGCAGCAGACGGGATCTCGATCATCGCGCCGATCTCAAGATCGGGATCGAAGTCGATTCCCTGAGACTCGAGTTCCGCCATGCTCTCTTTCATCAAGCGGCGGCACTCCCGCATTTCTGTTACTCCGGAGATGAAGGGGAACATGATGCCGAGTTTCCCGTGAGCACTGGCTCGGAGAATGGCCCGGAGTTGCTGTTTGAAGATCTCCTGGCGATCAAGGGAGACTCTGATGCCGCGCCAGCCTAGGAAAGGATTGGGCTCGGGCTCGATGTGAGGTTCGGTGGAGAGTTTGTCACCCCCACTATCGAGCGTTCTGATGATTCCTTGGTGTGGAGAGACTCCCGTGGCGAGTTCTCGGTAGACTTTTTCTTGGGCATCCTCATCGGGCATTTCCGAGGTCGAGGATTCAAGAAGAAAGAACTCAGTGCGGAAGAGGCCGACACCCTCAGCGCGATTGTCCCGCACGAGGCCGAGTTCATGAGTGAACTCGATATTGGCCGAAAGGGTGATGTGGCGCCCATCAACCGTGGTGCTTTCCTCATCACGGAGGTCCTCCAGAGCTCTGCGTGCTTTGGCTCGGTTCTCTGCGAGCGCTTGATAGTGAGCGGTGGTCTCGGGGGTGGGATAGACAATAAATTTCCCAGTGTAGCCATCGAGAATGGCGGGGGCGAGGGTGGTGCTTTCTAAGACGGCTCCGCCAAGGCCGACAATCGCGGGGATCCCGAGCGCCCGTGCGAGAATGGCGGTGTGCGAGTTGACACTTCCGGCCTCGGTGACGAAGCCGAGTAGTTTCTCCCGGTCGAGTGAGGCGGTGTCGGAAGGGCTGAGATCATAGGCAACGAGGATGCGCTGATAACCCGGCTCGGCGATGCCAACTTCTCCAGAGAAATTTCGGAGGACTCGTTGGCAGACGTCCTCGATATCTGCGGTGCGCTCTCGCAAGTAGGGGTCAGAGACACGGCGCATTCCTTCTAGGAAAGTCTGCATCACGGCGTAGAAGCAGAACTCGGCATTCTGAAGACGTGAATCGATCTCAGCGTAGACTCGCTTTACGAGGGTCGTATCATCAAGCACCATGCTGTGGGCTTCAAAGACGAGGCCTTCTTCACTCCCAGAGACCGCCTCGATCTTGCTCTGGAGTGAACTCAGCTGTTTTTGGGTTACTTTGACGGCTGCATCAAAGCGATCTCGCTCGGAGATGACGGCACCTGAAGAAATGGGGTAGACTTGCGGCGCTGAAAAGCCGCGAGCCATCACCGACATCGGTCCCATCGCAATTCCCCGCGACACAGGAGTGCCGTGAAAAATTTGTTCGCTGGGAGAATTACTTTTCATCTGAGCAAGGGGAAGTTTCCGGTGGATCGAGCCCCGGTCGATCTCGCACTAGGGGGGAGGAAGCTAAGACGTGACTGCTTCTTCAAAGTCCCGCGCAATCAGTTCTCCGAGCGCGGTCAGTGCTTCTTCAGCCTGCTCGCCATCGGTGCTGACTGAGATGACTGATCCGTGTCCTGCGGCCAACATCATGAGTCCGAGGATGCTCTTACCATCGACTTCGTCATCATCCTTTTCAACACGGATATCACAGGGGAAGCCGTTCGCGATCTTAACGAACTGAGCGGCAGGGCGTGCGTGAATTCCGAGTTGGTTGGTGATAGTAAAGTCCTTTTGTGGCATGAAAAATAAAACGTCTTGAGTGCACGGAAAGTCTGACGGGAGATCTTGGTTGGGAAAAGAACTTTCTTTGTAGCGGAAATTTGCCCGTTTAGGTGTCTGATCCACCATTCATTTCCTCCTGAAGGCGGCGATTGAACTCATCGGCCATATTGAAGCCTACGCGCCGGAGCTGGAGATCGAGCGCGGCTACTCCTACGAGGCGAGCGGTATCGCGGCCCGGTGCGACGGGGATTTCCACGAAGGGGACATCGGTATCGAGGATGCGATACTTTTTTTGCTCCAGTCCGAGCCGATCGACTTTATTGAGATCGCTTCCCGGCTTGAGTTCGACCACGAGATCGAGCTTCTTTTCGGGACGAATGGCAGAAAGACCGTAGAGGTTAGCGACATTAATGATGCCGATGCCCCGCATTTCTAGGTAGCCACGGGCAAATTCCTTGGATCGAGTGAGAAGTTCGCCTCCTTTTTGGGAAATGTAGACCACGTCGTCGGCAACGAGGGCCGCTCCTTTTTCTAGGAGACCAATCGCGGTTTCGCTTTTTCCCGCGCCGCTGGAGCCCATGATGAGAATACCGATGCCTCGGTAATCGACCATACAGCCGTGCAAGGTAGTGCGGGGGGCAAAGTCTCGCTCAAGGCGGATGGTGGCATCATTAAGAAGCTGCATCGTGGGGCGCTGCGAGTTGATCACGAGGATCTTTTTCGCGCGGGCGACCTCCATGAGCTTGTCCTCGAGCTTGTGCCCACGGGCGATGACGATGCAGGGGATTCCTTGGTCGCAGATCTGCTCAAAGCGCTCGAGTCGCACCTTGGGGTCGAGCTTTTTGAGGTAGGAGTTTTCCGAGTTTCCGAAGACCTGTATGCGCTTGTTGGCGAAGTAGGTGAAGAATCCCGAGAGGGCGAGGCCGGGTCGGTTCACGGCAGGTTCTTCGATGAGACGATCTAGGCCTACGACAGGATGCTGGACTGAGAGTCCGAGATCATCACCATGCCGATCAATGAATTCCTGAACTGAGATGCTACTGACATTTTTCCGACGTCCTCCTGCTACTGCCATGCCGGAGTCTAGTGAGATAAAAGAAAAAGCGCGACCCAGAAAATAGGTCGAGCTTTTGATGAAAATCGCCCCCTGATTAAGGAACGGGGACCTTGGACATGAGTCGCTGAACGACGGTATCTGTGGTGACTCCTTCCGCTTCCGCTTCGTAGGAAAGGAGAATGCGGTGACGGAGAATTTCAGGAGCAAGGTTCTTGATGTCTGCTGGTGTGACAAAGGCACGTTGCTCAAGGAAGGCGCGAGCCCGCGCAGCAAGAGCGAAGTTGATCGTCGCACGTGGCGATGCGCCAGACTGGATGAGGGTCTTGAGACCTGAATCATATTTCGAAGGATCACGTGTGGCCTGCACGAGATCCACGATGTAGCCGCGGACGGCGGGGTCGATATAGATCTGGTCCACGATGCTGCGTGAGGCTGCTACGGTAGCGGTATCCACGATGGGGCGGGTCGCTTCATTTGCCGTGGTCGAGGCCATGCGATCGAGGATGGTGAGCTCCTCATCGCGCTTGGGATAATCCACGGTGACTTTGAGTAAAAAGCGGTCGAGCTGCGCTTCGGGCAGCTGGTAGGTTCCTTCTTGGTCGATGGGGTTCTGCGTCGCCAAGACAAGGAAGGGGTCGGGAAGCTTGTAGCTGGTGTCGCCGATGGTCACTTGGCGTTCCTGCATCGCTTCGAGCAGAGCTGCTTGGACCTTGGCGGGGGCACGGTTGATCTCGTCTGCCAAGACGAGATTGGCAAAAATGGGTCCTAGTTTAGGAGCGAAGGTTTTTTCATCAGGGTGGTAGATGAGAGTTCCGATGAGGTCAGCGGGGAGGAGGTCGGGAGTGAACTGCACCCTTGCAAACTGCGCCTGCAGGGTTCCGGCGAGGGCTCGGATGGAGAGGGTTTTCGCCAATCCCGGGACCCCTTCTAGGAGAACATGGCCACCGCTGAGGAGGCCAATGAGGAGCTTGTCGACTAGGTTATCTTGGCCGATGAGGACCTGAGAAATTTCCTGCTTAAGAAGAGGAACCCATTTACTGGATTCATTAATTTGTTGTTGAAGCGCCTGCGGGTCCATCAGTGGGGTGAGGGTGGCAAATTCCGCAGGTCTTGAGAAAGAAAAACTCAGCTAAGGTGAGAGAGTTTGGAAAAAGGGAGCGCTACTGGGCAGTGCGGTATTTTTTCTGCAGCTCGGTGACCTTTGTTTGGATGAGGGGAAGCTGGCTTGCGGAGTGATCGAGCTCGGCTTTGAGCCGCTTTACTTCATCGGCTTTTCCTTCTTGGGCGCTTAGCTTGAGCTCGGCGCGGAGATTGAGGGCGCTTTCATTCAGGGTGGCGAGTTCTTGGCTGGCGCTGAGTAATTCGGTGTTGATCTGAGCGGCCTGCCATTTTTTGATGCGCGCTTGGTGGAGGATCTCTTGCTGTTCGGCGGCTGCGGTGAGGTCGCGCGCTTTCTTGAGTTCACCTTGAAACCAAGCGAAGGATTTTTTTGCGGGTTCGAGCCTCTTCTCACGCTTTGGAAGTTCGGCTTTGGTGGTGCGGAGTTCGCCGTCTTTGTGGGATTTGATTTTTCGGGCCTCGTCGCGCTTGGCTAGGGCGGCTTTGTGTTCTTCTCCGAGCTTCTTGATCGCGAGGTCGCGTGAGTTGATGTCGTTACGGCCGTTCTTGAGCTGTTCGTCTTTTTGTTTGAGTTGCTGATCGAGTTGGGCGACGAGGCCCTCGTTCTTTTGCTCACGAGCTTGCTGAAGATTGGCGATGATTTTTTGTCGCTCCTTGTTCCAGGCAGAGAGACCATTTCGCTGCTGTTTGAGTTCCTTGCTGAGCTGCTGGCTACTGGAGTGGAGTTGTTTTTGCTCGTTCTCGAAGCGGTTGGAGAGGTCAGCTTGCTGTTTGATTTCTTTTTGTAAAATAGCGACGCGATTCTTGAGCTCGGGGATCGTTTTCTGAAGCCAATCGAGGTCATTCTTGGCTTCGGTATGTTTTTTTTCTTTCTTGGTGGCTTCACTGTGGGAGTGGGCAGTGGTTTTGGCTAAGATCGCGGTCTGGCTTTTGAGTTGCAGGAGGCGATCCGTAATCGCGGGAGGATTGGCCTCTAAGGTTCCGATTTCTTTGAAGTTGTCGTTCTCCCAAGCTTGAATGCGGCCATTCCAGTCGGCGGTGAAGAAGCGCTTGGAATCGTGGGAGAACTCGACCTCGGTGACTTCAGTTTCAAAAGGCGGGAGTTCTTTTTTCATCCCGAGATCGGGTTTCCAAATCTTGACCCTTTTATCGCGGCCCGATGAGATGAGCTGGCCATCGCGCGCGTAGTCCATGGCGAGGACGCCGAGGTTGTGAGCGCGCTGTTTCTTGATCTGCTTGCCCTGGTTCATGTCCCAGAAGGCGAGGTCTCCGTCTTCCGAGGCGGAGGCGATGAGATTGGAGTCACTGCGCCACTTAATATCGACAATCGCTTTCTGATGACCGCGGAGGGAGTGAAATTCATTGCCGGTCTGCGCTTCCCAGATGTGGATGGCATTATTGCGATCGCCGGTGGCGAGGAGGACGCCATCGGGCGAGTAGCGCAGCGCGGTGACCCAATCGGTGTGTTTCTTGATCTTGAGAGTCTGCTCGGAAGCTTGAGTGTCCCAGAATTTGATGAGGCGAGAGGGACCGCCGAGTGCGACGGCTCCCAGGTCTGCGCGGAGATCGGCAGCGAGGACGGAATCGAACTCCTTGCCCATCGCCATGAGGATTTTGCCACTGGTGATATCCCAGGTGACGGTGGTTCCTGACTTTCCGGCGATGCCGCCCCCGGCGAGGAGATACTTGCCGCTGGGGTGAAAGGAGAGGGTCTCGGGAGTTCCGTAGGGGAAGGGAAGAATGCCGACGAGTTCGAGAGTATCGGTGTGGTAGAGAAGGACCTGACGCTGGCCGGTGACGGCGAGAAGGGGAGCCCAGGGGCTTGCTTCCATGTCATTGATAACGGTGGCGCGAGTGGGCACGATGGTGGGCTCGAGCAGAAGGTTCTGGGGCATCGGCAGGGGGCCCTCGGGCTTGGCCTGCGGGTTTGATGAGGCGGTGAGGTCAAAGGCAGGCTTCTTGGGCTTGCGCGCCTTGGAGGACTGAGTTTCCAAAAGGCCACCATCGATCCAGGCGCGGATGATGTCGGTTTGTTTCTTGCCCAGCTTGTCGCCCTCGGGCGGCATCACGGGTTCCTCGGTGTGGATGGTGACGGTGTAGATCTTAGAACTCGCGCCGTCTCCTGCGGTGGCGACTTTTCCACCTGATCCTCCGGCGAGAGCACCTTGGTAGGTGGAGAGGTCCAGTCCGCCCTTTGTTTTGTCAGGATTGTGGCAATTGAGGCAGCTCGATTCGAGAATGGGGAAGACGTGATCATCAAAGGTGATCTTCTCTGCGGGAGACATCGAAACAGCGAAGGCCGAGAGCGCGGCTGAGAGATAGAATCGAGGGGGAACCCGCATCATTTCTTTGATACGGGAATACGAAGCATCGTTCTTTCAAGTTCTGCTGCAGGATGGAGGGAGAAAATCTATTTGGGTATTAATGAGCGGGCGCTTACGCTGATCTTAGATGAAAAAATTTCTGGTTCAGGCATTGATGGCTTCGATTCTCATGACTTCAACTCATGGCCAGAAGCTCTCTCCGGGGAACTATTTTCCAGAAATGACTCTTCCTTCGGTCGCGACGGGGGAGCCTGTAGCCTTCGAGTCACTCACGGGGAAGAAGCTCGTGCTTCATCTGTTCGCTTCTTGGTGAGCGGGCTGCCGTAAGCATGTGCCCGGGTGGCACGCACAAACAAAGGCGCTGGTTGAAAAAGGAGAGCTCACGGTCGCAGGGATTGTTCAGGAGCAACATCCTGATCGTGCGGCACTTTATATGCAGTGGCAGCAGATGGATTGGCCGCTGCTTGCTGATCCTTTCAATGACCTCGGAATCAGCGTGGTTCCGATCACATTGCTGATCGATGAGCATGGGGTTATTCGCTATGATAATCCGCGCAAAGGGGATCTGAAGACTTTTCTAGCGACGAGTTATGAGACAAAGGGAGGGGCTCAGAAGATTGAGTCGCAGCCTGAGGATATCGAGACGCTGAGGAAAAAGGTGAAGGGCGATTCCAAAGACGCGCGCTCTCACTTCCAGCTCGGGGTCGCTTACCGCATGCGTCACGACTCCGACGAGCGGAGGGCAAGTGACTTCGCGGACGCGGTTGCTTCTTGGAGTGAAGCTCTGCGCTTGAATCCGAATCAATACATTTGGCGCAGACGGATCCAGCAATATGGGCCGCGCTTGGATAAACCTTACTCGTTTTACGACTGGGTTCAGCAGGCTCGCAGAGAGTTAGTCGCTCGAGGTGAAACTCCTCATCCTCTCACTTGTGAACCCACGGGTTCAGAATTCGCTTATCCTGAGAAAAAGAAGGGTCAAAAAGCGCCAGCAGCTGCAGCGAGGCATCCTGATCCTGAGGGAAAGGTGACCCACGATGAAGAGGGGGCGATCTCGGCACAGGCGGTCGTCGTTCACTCTACGAAAGGGGGCAGCCCAGCGGCTCGCGTCCATTTGAGATTTCAACCCGGAGAAGTGGTGACTTGGACAAATGATGCCGGAAATCTCAGCTTCCATCTGAGCGATGAGGGTTCCGAAGTTTTCACGATTCACGATTTCCAAGAGTCTGCTCTCCCGAAGGAAATCAGCACTAAGGAAGAGAGGGCCATCGAGTTCGAAGTCCGACCCAAAAAGGGGCAAAAACTACCCAAGACGATACAAGGGGCTGCCTTTTACTTCATCTGCACCTCGGACGATGGCACCTGCCGATACTTACGGAAAGATATCGAAATTACGATCCGCTAGATTGATCAAAGGGTGACTCCAAAAAGATGGCCGACGAGAGCGGTCAAGCCCATCGCCGCACTGCCCCAGAGACAGACGCGGATCGCTCCTCGGAGGATGGGAGCACCTCCGGCTTTCGCTGCGGCTCCACCCAGCAAGCCGAGCATCAGAACGACGACGGTGGGAATGAGCCAGAGGAGTTGATGGAGAGGTGCGATGCTCGCGATGAGCACTGGGACGATGGCGCCGAGCGCAAACATGCCTGCCGAGGCGAGGGCCGCCTGCATGGGCTGGGCGCTGAGGGCGCTTGAGATGCCGATTTCATCACGGGCATGGGCCTCGAGCGCATCGTGCTCTGTCATTTGGCGGGCCACTTCTTGCGCGAGTTCCTCATCGAGTCCTCGTTCTCGGTAGATTCGTGCGAGCTCGGCGAGCTCTTCTGCGGGGTAGTTCTCGAGCTCCCGGGCCTCCATTTTAAGATCGGCCTCCTCGGTGTCGGCTTGCGATTTCACTGAGACATATTCTCCGGCGGCCATTGAGATCGCCCCGGCGGTGAGGCCGGCGACACCTGCGAGAATGATGTTTTCACGCCCCGCATCAGCCGCGGCGACGCCCATGAGGAGGCTCGCGGTGGAGACGATGCCATCATTAGCACCGAGGACCGCTGCTCTGAGCCAACCTGAGCGGGTGATACGGTGGTCTTCCTTGTGGTGCATGGACCCAGATTAAAATCCGGAGCCACCAAAAGCAAGGGGACAAGAAAGGAGGCGCGGCGCCTCGCCGCTTCGGACGACAGGCACTACGGGGATGGGGTTGAGGGGCGCGGTTGATCAGCGGCGAGGCGCCGGGGCTCCTTTCCTTATCGTTGATGCTCTAGTGGCCGCCGCTCACTTTTCCGTAGAATTCTCCCTCCACGAGATCGCCTGCTTTGGTCAAAATATGACTGCAAGAAGGATCGAGATTCACAAGGTGGAGTTTCTTCCCAAGGGCACGATATTTTTCACTGATGCCGTGAATTGCTTCGATCGCCGAGTGGTCGCAGACCTTCGAGCGGCGGAAGTTGAGGTAGACATTATCAGGATCCTCGGCGGGATTGAAGAGGTCTTTAAACTGCTGGATGGAGCCGAAGAAGATGGGGCCGCGCACTTTGTAGGTTCGGCTCTTTTCGTCTTCCTCAAAGAGTTCAAGGACGAGCTCCTGCGAGCGCTCCCAGCAATAAGCGAGGGCGCTGATGATGATGCCGATGCCCACTGCGAGGGCGAGGTTGTGAGAGATGACGGTGATCACGGAAACCGCAAAGATGACCCAGAGATCGGTCTTAGGAACCTTGCCCACCATGCGGAGGCTGGACCAGGCGAAGGTGGCGATGACGACCATGAACATGACGCCGATGAGGCAGCCGATGGGAATCATTTCAATCGCGCCGGGGGCAAAGAGGATGAAGCCGAGGAGGATGACGGCGGCGGCAATGCCGGAGAGTCTCCCGCGTCCACCCGAGTTAATGTTGACCATGCTCTGGCCGATCATGGCGCAACCACCGATGCCACCGAAGAGGCCGGTGACGACGTTAGCACCCCCGAGGGCGACACACTCGCGGTTCGAGGAACCACGGGTTTCGGTCAGTTCATCAATGAGGGAAAGGGTCATGAGAGATTCCACGAGGCCGATGCTGGCAATGGCGAGGGCGAGGAAGAAGATGGCGCTCAGGCCATCCATATTCGACCACGCGATTTCGGGGATGTGGAAGGTGGGGAGGTCGGCTTTGAGGCCTTGGCGGATTTCGCCCATTTCTTCTTTTGTGAGAGTGCTTGCGGCGATCTCTTCGCCCTTCGCATCGAGTTCAGTGATGAGGAGCGACTCTTGCGCGGTTTTGAATTTTTCAATTTTGACGGACTTCTCGCGCTGGAGTTCCCGCTGGGTCTCCACGACGCTGGCGACGGTCTTGCTGTTCACTTTTAAGGCTGGCGTGAAGGCGACCACGAGGGTGCCCAGAACAATCGCCACGAGAGGAGCGGGGATGGCCCGGGTGAATTTAGGCAAGAAGTGACAGATCAGCATGGTGCCGATGATGAGGCCGGCCATGGAGAGCGCGGGCATGGAGCCGAGGCTCATCCAGTCGCCGATCTGCATGAAGCCTTCCTTCGCATCGTAGACGACGCGCTCGTTGGTCTTGAATTGGTTAAACTGCGCCCAGCCAATGACAATCGCGAGACCATTGACGAATCCTAGCATGACGGAATGGGGGAGGAGACGGATGAAGCGGCCCATTTTAAAGAGGCCTACCAGAATCTGAATGACTCCTGCGAGAATGACGGCAGCGAAGAGGTATTCGAGTCCCCAGAGGAGGATGACCGAGATTGTGGCAACCGCAGTCGCGCCCGCTGCTCCGGAGATCATTCCTGGGCGACCACCAAAGATAGCAGTGATGAGGCCGAGGAAGAATGAGGCATAAAGTCCAAGCAAGGGATCTACTCCTGCGACGAAGGCAAAAGCGACAGCTTCTGGAATCATCGCGAGGGTGACGGTAGCTCCTGCGAGAATTTCGTCTTTCCAGCGGATCCCTTGACCGTATTTGCGGTAGATGAGCTTAAACATAGATGGGCGAGTGGCCTAGGGCCTCATCGGTGACTTAGCAACCCCAAACCCAGCTGTGAGTGGGCTGCCGGAGGGGCTTCGCAAGCAAGGAGCGGCTGGAAGCCGCCGCTCTTTGGGGTGATTGGAATCATCCAGATTCAGCAATGGCTTCCCGCGCCTCGGCGAGCTCGGGGCGGTTGTCATCGGCGTGTGCCCACGCTTTGAGGAAGGCTTCATAGTCTTCCTTTGCTCCGGTGGAGAGGGCGAGGCCGAGAAGGATGAGGCCGGATTTAGGGCGGTTTTCAAGCGCCTTGCGATACCACTCTGCGGCCTTTTCTTTATTGCCGCGCTGGAGCCAGAGCGAGGCGAATTGTTCTTCGAGGCACCAGGGGAGAAAGGGGGGCTCGATGTAGGAGTAATTATTTTGTTTCTCCGCGGCGAGCTCCATGGTGAGCTCGAGATCCTCGTCATCGACTTCAGAGGATTCGAGAAAGGCTTCTAGTTCAGAGGAAAGGAGTTTGAGGGTCACCAAGCTTGTCTCGTAGGGCATGTTCTCGGCCACGGAGCTCACGATGGGTTTGTTGCGCTGGTATTGCTGGAGAATGTTCCGGAATTGGATGCGCGCTTTGAGAAGGTCGGTGCGGGAGACGGGTTCCTTTTGAGCGAACATTTCCCGGAGTTCGAAGTAGCTCTTGAAGCCCTCTAGAAAAAGACGAGGCGCGGCGTCAGAGGTAAGTGTCTCCGGTTTGATGAGCTCGGCGGCTTCACGGAAATTACCGAGGCGGGCGTGAGTGAGGGCGGTGACTTGCTGAGCGAGGTAGGTGGCCTGCGCAGACCCGATCGCTTTTTTACGATCTCCCGGCACCTTGCAGCTGGCAAAGGTGGCGGCAGCTTCGAGGGCGATATCAATTTCACCATTTTCCATAGCAGCGAAGGCGAGGAAGTGGAGGTTATGGAGATAGTTCGGCGAGTCGATGGCGGGGATTTGATCGGACTGGAGATAGGCTTCTTCAACTCGGCGCGAGAGCTGGAAGATCTGGACAGCGCGGTGGTAATCGCCTTGGAGGTAGAAAATGTGACCCGGCATGTGGACGAGATGCGGCGCATTGTGGCAGAGCTCGGGAAGAAGCATAGCGGAGTTGAGAGCGTCGGCAAAGTCCGGTCCCGGCTCCATGAGGTGGATGCGGTAGTGGTGGAGGCCGGCGTGCTTCGGGGTGTGTTTGAGATAGCGCTGGATGATTTCGAGGCCTTCTTTTGTTCCTGCTTTGGGCAAGTTTTCGGCATCGTATCCATCGCGCAGCCAGAAGGCGAGGAAGGCTGCGCATTCGGGGTCTCTGGGCGAGATCTTCATGCACTCGCGCATGATTTCGCGGGCCTTGGTTGGGCCACTGGAGATGAGGGTCGCGAGGGAGCTGATATAGAGTTTTTCCGCCTTGGTGGTATTTTTTGAGAGTTCTTGCGCGCGCTCTAGGGCGGCTTGTCTCTCGATGGCGGCTTCGGGATTCTTGCCGGGGAGGGACATGCCGATTCCCCAGTAAGCCATCGCGCAATCGGGATCTGCTTCTGCGGCTTGGAGGAAGGCGCGGTAGGCCTCGAATTCCCAGAAGGAGTGGAGGAGGCTCAGGCCCTGATTAAACCACTTTTGCGCGGAGGCGGATTGAGTGCTCACTTTGAGCGAGCTGTTGCCGATGCCTGTCCGAAACGGCGGAGGGGGAAGGTCTTTTACATAAGGAGCATAAACTCGGCTGAGGGCACAGCATCGGCACGGGGAGGCTGGGGTCTCTTGCGCAGTCAGAGGGGAGAGCGCGAGAGGGAGGAGGAGAAATGATCGCCAAGCTTTCATCTAACAGGAGCGTCCGGATTCAGATTCAGGACGGGGAACTTCGGGGGCAGGCTCGATCACGCCTGCTACCTTTTTCCAGATGGAGGTAGCCTCTAAGATCATCCAAGCCTCGAGGAGGAGGGTGGCGAAGCCGAGGCCGAAAAGTAGCCAGTTATTGGCTTCGGCATAGGTGCGAAGGTTTATCGACATCGCGATGGCAGGAAGCACGAGCATCAGGATTGCCGGAATGAGGGTGATGATGATGGGGAGGCCGCGACGGCGCAGCCAGAAGGTGATGACGAGGAACGAGAGTCCCGCGAGGAGTTGGTTGATGGCGCCGAAGAGAGGCCAGAGAATGGTGCCACCTTTTCCTGCGGTGCCATCGGCTCCCGGAAGGCGTGCGATTAGGAAGGCCACCACGATCGCGAACAGGGTGGCGGCGTAGCGATTGGTGAGCCACTTGAGCGGGTTCCAGGCTGAGTTTTTTTTGCGGGAGACGAGACTGGCTGCGAGCTCCTGCACGACGTAGCGCTGGAGGCGGCAGGCAGTGTCGAGAGTGGTGGCCGCGAAGGACGCGACGAAGACTCCCATGAGCGCGATGGCGAAGGTTGCGGGAATGCCGAGTGCCTTGAGGAAGTTGGCGCTGCCCTCGACAAAAGCCCCGATTTTCGCAGTGAGTCCGCCCGCTGCAGACCATGAGGAATATCGGTCATTGAAAGCTTCGACTCCGACAAGGTTTCCTGAGCCTAGCCCGATGCCCGCGACACAGGCTAAGATCACGAGCACGGCAAGGAAGCCCTCGGTGAGCATCGAGCCGTAGCCGATGAATTGCGCGTCGGTTTCACACTTCAGCTGCTTGGAAGATGTTCCGGAGGAGACGAGGCAGTGGAATCCTGAGATGGCTCCACAGGCGATGGTGATGAAGAGGAAGGGGAACATCGCGGGAGCACCTTCAGGGGAGAAATTGAAGGCAGGAGCGACGATTTCGAGCTCGACTCGTTCTCCTCCAGAGGGAGCCGCTCCTCCAATAAAGGCGGCGACGATCAGGCCAATCACGACCAGTCCCAGCGCAAAGAGAAGCTGGAGGCTATTGATGTAATCGCGCGGCTGTAGGAGCGTCCAGACGGGGAGGACGGAGGCAAAAAAACAATATCCCAGAAGCAGGGCGCACCAGTCCAGGATCGAGATGCTCGCCATGTAAGTGTTGAACTGGCCGAGGATGCCCACGTTTCCGAAGGCCACGGAAAGCGTCATGAGGGTGAGGGCGATGAGAGACGGAATGAGAATGTTGCCGCCCTTTCGGTGGAGGGTGACTCCGATGATGATGGCGAGAGGGATCTGAACCAAGCAGGGGAAGATCGACTGAGGATACTGCTTAAAGACCGCCGCAATCACGAGGCCGAAGATGGCGAGCACGATGGTGAGCGCTAAGAAAAGAATGCTCAGGAAAAGGATGCGTGTCCGCTTTGTGATGACGCGTCCTGCGATGTCGCCGACGGTCTGGCCCTTGTTTCTGAGCGAGACCACGAGGGCTCCCATGTCGTGCACTGCGCCGATGAGGATGGAGCCAAAAAGAACCCAGATAAGGGCGGGCACCCAGCCCCAGATGACGGCGAGTGCGGGGCCTACGATGGGGCCAGTTCCGGCGATAGAGGTGAAATGGTGACCAAAAATGATCTTCTTATCG
>JALZWA010000216.1 GCA_023299815.1 Akkermansiaceae bacterium | reverse complement strand
AAACCCCCAACATTTCCTACGAGGCACAAGACGCTGGAGGACAGCGCCTTTTCAATGACCTCGAGCGACCCGTCTTCGAGAAACACCGCTTCCTTGCGACCCTAAAAACCTACCTCCAAAGCCAGCCCGAAACCATCGCCGCGATGATGTCAGGCTCCGGCTCCACCGTCTTCGCCGTGCTCGACCCGGACACTGATGCTGAAGCCTTTGTCAAAGAAACCCTCAAGGCAATGGACCCCACGATGTGGTCACACATTCACCGCGGTTAAAATCAGCGAGACAGCGCCCCTCTGCGGTGCTAGAGTAACTCAAGCGAGAGCAATTCAACCCTCTCACTAAATTTTTTCATGGCACGCGCATCTAATCTCACCATGTGTTCCTTCTGTGGCAAGAGCCACTCAGAGGTCAAAAAACTCATCGCCGGGCCCGGCGTCTACATCTGTAATGAATGCATCGATGTCTGCTCCACGATCCTCAAAAAGGAACTCGCAGCCCAAGATCCCAGCATCCCCGAGAGCAGCGAAACTGACCTCTCCGAAGAGGTCCCCACCCCTGCCGAGCTCTGCGATCATCTCAATGACCACGTCATCGGCCAAGAAGACGCAAAAAAAGTCCTCTCCGTAGCGGTCTATAATCACTACCAGCGCCTTCGTCAGCACGAGCTTCTCGACTCTGAGTTCTCCGATGTAGAGATTGAAAAATCCAACGTCCTCCTCCTCGGCCCCACCGGCTCAGGCAAGACGCTCCTCGCAAAAACTCTCGCCAAAGTCCTTGATGTCCCCTTTTGCATCGTAGATGCCACCACTCTGACCGAGGCCGGTTACGTCGGTGAAGATGTCGAGAACATCATCCTCCGCCTCCTGCAATCTGCTGACTTCGATGTCGAAAAAGCAGAGCGCGGCATCATCTACGTCGATGAGATCGATAAAATCGGCCGCAAGACCGAGAACGTCTCCATCACCCGCGATGTCTCCGGTGAAGGAGTCCAGCAAGCGCTCTTGAAAATCCTTGAAGGCAGCGTCTGCAACGTCCCACCCCAGGGCGGACGTAAGCACCCCCAGCAGGAATACATTCAGATCAACACCGAGAAGATCCTCTTCATCTGCGGTGGCGCCTTTGTCGGCATGGAGGACATCGTCCGCCGCCGTCTTGGTGCCCGTGTGCTCGGCTTCAATGCCGCCGCCGCTAACGACAAAGAAGAGCGCGATGACGTCTCCCTCCTGCGCAAAGTGCGGCCCGAGGACCTCCTCCACTTCGGCCTCATTCCCGAGTTTGTCGGTCGCCTCCCTGTCATCTCTTCTCTGAGAAAACTCACCGAGGAGGAACTCATCCAGATCCTTACCGAGCCAAAGAATGCGCTCGTAAAGCAGTATCAGAAGCAACTCGCACTCAATGGCGTGAAGCTAAAGATCACCAAAGACGCCCTTTCTTCCTGCGCTGAAAAAGCGATCGAACGTGGCACCGGAGCACGTGCTCTGCGCTCGATCTTTGAGAAGATCATGCTCGAGATCATGTTCGAGATCCCCTCGCGCGACGACGTCGAATCCGTGACCATCAACCGCGCTGCGGTCGAAGGAACCAAGGCCCCTGTTCTCAAAAAACGCAAAGGCAAGAAATCGGAAGACGCCGCATAAAAGTCATGAGTCCGATCTCAACCATCGCACTGGGTGCCAGCATCGCTATCGGGAACATCGCTGCTGAGACACCAAACCTCGGGGAACTCACTCTTATCGAGGAAGCAGGCTTCAACGAACTGGAGATCACTATTTCTGCCATTGGCGACAGCGACACTAAAACCTCTCAGCTCACAGGCACACTCACCGCGCAACTCAATATCGATTCCGATATTGGAATCTCTCATCTTTTCGTAATTCAAGACGCCGCAGTGCAAGCCTCTGATGTCACCTTCAATCTTGGTAATTTTTTCGTCGGAGCGACAATCAATACCCATGATCTCGCCGGCACCGCCGACACCCCCCTCGGCATCGGGCCGGTAGATCCCACCAATGGCGAATTTGAAGCCATCCTCCACACCTTCACCATCAACTCCGGCACCCTCGATGGTAGCGCTCTTTTCACCCCCATCGACATCAACGTCGCAGAGTCCCCCATCAGCGGAACCGGCGCTGGCACCGGAACAATCATTTTAAGCGACCCTATCGAAGGCCCTGATTTTCGGATCGACTACACCGTCACCCTCACTCTTCCAGTCGACTTCTCAGGCACCATCCCCACCGGAATAGATGGACAGGATGCTGACATAGATGTCCAAGGCCGCATCAAGGCCGCCGGCTCCGCTTTCACCTACCGCATCCCTAGTTATGAAGAATGGGCCACATCTGAGGGACTCGCACCAGAGAGCAGAGCAGCCTTTACCATCACTGACTCCCTGCCAAACGAACTCATCTACGCACTCGGACTCAGCGCTGACTTTTCAGCAAGGGACCTCCTCGTCCCCAGCGCCAGCGGTGTCACCTTCGGCTTCGGCGAGAGTCAGACCCGCGATAACATCCTGATCGAGTTTTCAGATGACCTCACCACTTGGCGCCCCGTGCCACCCAGCCAATTTGAATCCGGACAGGCTCTCATTCCGCGCGGATTCACCGGAAACATCACCATTTCACCCGAAGCTGGCGCACGCTTCTATCAGGTGAGCATTGCTCCCTAAAACACCAAGAAGCAGAGACCATCAAAACCCAGTCCCTCTCAAGACCGTCCCTGAACAGGCGGTCTTTTTTCTGCCTATATACCATGAATCAAATTCACTGACATTCTCTATACACACCCTCTCCGAACGAAAAAAACAACATTATCAATGTGAACCCCAACTCAAAAACCTCCTAAAACACTCCTTATAAGACTTTTATTTTCATTTTTAATTCGAGCCTCTCCACACCTTCTTTCCCTAGTCATAAAGAACATCAGATGCACGCCACACTCCTACAAACAGCTTATCTAATGTGACTTGCTCCCTAATTTCCGAATCATCAAATAGGTTTTGATTGTTCCCCGAGGATCAAAATTGAAGCCTCCCTCATACTTATTTTTTATTGACCCAACTCTTCACCTCGTAAACGTTCTAGGCATGGCTAAAGCAAAAGCAAAACGCTACACAGACGCGCAAAAAAAAGAGGTTCTCGATTTCATCGATGCAAAAGGACGTGGTGGTCAGACCCTCGCAGTTAAGAAATTCAAAGTGACTGCCGCTACCATCGGCTCCTGGAGAAAGAAAGCAGGCGGCGGTTCCTCTGTATCATCTGCTCGAGGTTCATCCAAGGAGCTCAAAGCACTTCAGGAACTTGCTTCCCTCCTTGCTGACATTGAGAAGACCGAGGCTCATCTCGCGAATCTTCAGAAGAAATACAAGAAGGCCAAGGCCAAGCTGTAAAGCTCTTCAATCCACTCTCTCACAAGAAAGCCCTCTGATAATTCAGTGGGCTTTTTTATCCCCCAAGATAACTCATCTCCGCCTTCGCTCTCGTTCCCTCACCTCGCTTTTCAGAATACTGATCTGCCCGAGCGGCCCATCCTTTCGTCAAGAAGAGCCGGAGTTCTTCATCGCTCGCGCCACTACGGAGGACCTCTCGAAGATCTCTCCCCTCGCTCGCAAAGAGACAGGTATAAGTTTTTCCTTCTGCCGAAACTCGCAGCCGCGAGCAATCCCCACAAAAGGGCTGGGTCACTGATGAAATCACCCCAAACTCCCCCGCTCCGTCTTGGAAGCGCCAGCGCTTCGCCACTTCACCGGGATAAGAGGGCTCTACTTTCTCGAGCTGAAATTCTTCTTCAATCGTGGCGACGATCTCAGCAGCCGTGACGACCTCGCCCATCTTCCAATCATTAGTCTCACCCACATCCATGTATTCGATAAATCGAAGGGTGATGTCATTCTCACGCGCCCAGCGTAGCATTGGTAAAATCTCTTCCTCGTTCACTCCGCGCTGAACCACCATGTTTACCTTGATCGGAAGTCCTGCGAGCTGAGCATTTTTAATTCCGATAAGAACGCGGTCCACCTTGGCGCCCACTCCATTCATTTTCGCAAAGACCTCTGGATTCAGTGCATCAAGACTCACCGTGACTCGATTCAATCCCGCCAACTGGAGCCTCTCGGCATGATGACTGAGAAGGACACCATTGGTCGTCATTGCCAAATCCTCGACTCCTTCCACGGCAGCTAAAAGCGCAACCAAGTCACTTACTCCACGCCTCAGCAGAGGCTCCCCACCTGTCAGGCGCACCTTACTCACGCCCAGTGAAACTGCGGCTTGAGTGACCTTGACGATTTCGCCAAAGGTCAAAATTTCCTCGCGAGGAAGGAACTGATAACCGGGCCCAAAAACCTCCACCGGCATGCAGTAGCGGCAGCGAAAGTTACAGCGGTCCGTCAGCGAAATTCGCAAATCTCGCAGCGGCCTACCCAGACGATCTTTCATCGGGAGAAAAGGAACACGAATTACCGAAACGCGCCACCCTTTTCAATCAGACTCACTGGGCTTCCCTAGACCTCAAACTGCGAACAAAAGTGCGTGACGACTCATCACTCAATCCCCGGAAACAAAAAAACATCGCGCACTTCACCCCCCCGAATCTACCATCAATCGCTCCTCGGTCCAATCTTCCGGAGATTTCGCAACCCGCTGGCTAATCCGCTCCACACAACGCTCCCAAACTTCTTCTCCCTCGAGAATCTTCACCTCAATGCGCAAATAGTAGACCGGAACATCCGCCTCGCTCGGCATCGGGAACCTCACCGCATCCTTCTCCGTGGTAATAATCATATCCACCCCGCGGTCTAGGCAGCGCTTCATGAAGCGATCAATATCCTCTTGGCTAAAGGCGTGGTGATCCGCGAAGGTTGTATGAAAGAGAACCTTCGCCCCTAGACCTTTTAAGAGCTTATCGAAGCTCTCCGGCATCGCGATCCCTGAGATCGCCGCGACATATTTTCCATCAAGCTCCTCGAGCGCGAGTGTCTCGTCATGGAAGACCCCTTGGACATGCTTCGGCCCGTGGGTGCACTCCATGATCTCTGCCCCGGGGTTATATTTCTTAATCCGCTTCCGCAGCTTTTCGTTCGATGAGCCGTTGCACTTCGTAATGAAGACGTAGTCCGCTCGGCGGATATTCTTCGGCGGCTCGCGCAGCGTCCCTCTCGGAATGATGCCATGCATCCCAAACGGCGTGCCTTGATCGACCAGCACGACATCCAGCGTGTGCGCGAGCCCAAGATACTGCATCCCATCATCAAGCAATATCGTATCCACCCCCAGCTCCTTCACCGCGAAACGTCCACCGCGCACGCGATCTTTATCGACCACCACCGCCACACCGGGAAGATTTTTTGCCAACATATAGGGCTCATCGCCGGCATAGCGCGCCTTGAGATGGACCTTGAAACCATCGCTCACGATCTTCGGCGGGCTCGTCACTTTTACTCCAGTCTCTGGATGGATCCACAGCTGAGGCTCTTTGAGACCAGCGCTTTTATAACCCCGACTCAGAATCGCGACCTTCCGTCCGCGCTCGGTGAGCTCCCTTGCGAAGCGCTCCACCACCGGCGTCTTCCCCGTGCCACCCATCGTGAGGTTCCCGATACTGATCA
This sequence comes from Akkermansiaceae bacterium, assembly GCA_023299815.1. GTDB lineage: Bacteria > Verrucomicrobiota > Verrucomicrobiia > Verrucomicrobiales > Akkermansiaceae > SW10. Next base: position 15,330 of record JALZWA010000216.1, on the reverse strand, counting down.
CCATCGTGCCGAGATCGTGCTGCTCTTTCCAGCCCTTTCGAAAAAGGCGCAGGCGAGTTTTGACCCCCACCTTATAGAGAACCGCGACCGATCTTAGAAAGATGCGCAAAGCGCTCGGACCCAGCCCACGCGCTTTCCCGGTGATGACATCCATCGCCCACTTTTCCAGCTCATCGTTCTTCTGCGCCATTGTCTGCCCGACCTTATCCTCTCTGACCCGCTTCGGAAACCACCTTCTCCACCAAGTCACGGGAAACTGCCGGAGCAAAAATCACCCCTTTTGATCCCAGACCATTCAACATCCAGCCCTTCCCCTCCTGAAAGCGTGTCACGGGCTCACTCCGATGAATGATCGGCCGCACTCCCGCGACATGATCCACCACCTCGAATCGTAGACTCGTGAACCCTCTCAGAATCTTCTCCACCCGCTCGCGCCCACTCGCACTCGGCCCTGTCTCCAGCCCGTCCCAATCGTAAGTCGCACCCACCCGGTAAAGATCATCGCCCAGCGGAATCAACCAACCACCTCCCGTCAAAATCCGTTCTTCTCCCCAGCCGGGAACTCGCACCGTGAGAATCTCCCCCTTCGCACAGCGATGAGGCAGCTCCGCAAAGTCCTCTCTGACCAAGCCCGCGGCCCCTGCGCACCAGATCCGCTCACCCGCCTCACCGGATTCATCAGAAAAAGCGCCACCATTTTCCACAAAGCGTCCACGCGCTACTTCTAAAAAGCGACGCGTCTCCAGCCAACCACCCCTTTTCCACGTCACCCCCTCATCATCCACCTCATCAATCCACCAATCCACCACCCCGCGCTTCTTCTCAAATTTCTTCCGATCTTTCTCACCCAACCACCTCCTCTTGATCGGCATCGCATGCCACAGCGACTCATCGAGATCTTGATAAAAGGCGAGCGCGTCCTCCCAAGCCGCGCGCACATCCCTGCTCGGCTCAAAGTTTCTTCCCGCCACCGGATTCACCAGCCCAGCCGCCACCACCGTACTGCCCGGTTTCCCATCATCAACCACCCGCACCTCCACTCCACGCTCCTGCAAGCGAAGAGCAACGCAAGCTCCCGCCAAACCAAAACCAATCACCTCCACCAGCACCGCGCCAGCATCCCGAACCCCGCGCCAATGTGACAGCTCAAAAAGTGAGAACTCCCCCTCTCGCCCAATCCGTGCTAACCTCTCTCATCATGCGTCTCCTGATTCTCCTCGCACTCGTCAGCTCGCTCCACGCGCGCACCATCGAACTTCGCTTCCCCGGCCTCACCTACCCCGTCCAAGTCTCCCTCCCAGAGAACTTTGACCCCGCAAAAAAACACCCCGCCATCCTCTACTACCACGGCACTAATGGCCGACCCGATACCCAGATCATGCGCCGCGAGACTGGAGAGAACGACTGGATTGTCGTCGGCATGAGCTATTTCCAAAAAGGCCCACTCCAACTTGCTCCCGAGAATTTCTCAAAAGAAACCAGCCTCTACCGCTCCGTCCGCGAGCACCTCCTCACAAAATATTCCCTCAATCCCCGCAAGCTCTACGCCGCCGGATTTTCAAAAGGCGGCTGGATGACCGACCTCCTCCTCCAGCAAGAAGTCACCCTCGCCGGAGGAGCTATCCTAGGCGCGGGCCACCTCTACCAAGCCCCGCGCCCGCAGAAGCGCTACTCCTTTAAAAAGCCCGTCTTCATCGGCGTCGGACGCCTAGATGGCAACTACCCCCCCTCGCTCAAAGCCCTCCTCCATCACCGCTCGCTCGGAGGCGACCCCATCATGGAAACCTGGGCCGGCCTCGCACACGAATACCCGCAAGATGGCTCCACCGGCCTCCGCCAGTGGCTCGCGATCCAGGGACACCCCGCCGGCACCGTGACCGCCGAGGCCAAGAAAGAAATGGAGACCAAGCTCGTCCTCAACAAGTCACTCAACTCGCTCGCACGATGGCACTCCCTCAAAGAGCTGCGAGAGCTTCCCTTCACCAACCTTCTAGGAGAAGAGACCACCACCGAGATCGACACCCACATCGCCGCCCTCGAAAAAGATCCATTCATCCAAAAAGAAGCCGCCGCCCTCAAACAACAACGCCGCATCCTCGCAAAAGAAATCAAAGGCACCTCCCTCAAAAGCCTCCAAGAAGTCAACTTCGCCTACCTCGACTACGCCGATCGCTTTAAAGAAACCCACCAATCCAAACTCTACCTCCACGACTACGAGCGCACCAGCACCCTCATCAAGAGCTTCAAAGTCCAAGAAAAAAAGGCCCCCACACGCCCCGCCCCCATCCAAGTCCCCTCAAGCCCGTCATCCGGAAATGGCTTCCCTGTCAATCCCCTCATCCGCTGAGCCCGCTTGACGAGCGCCAGCCTCGTGCCTACTTCTTCCCCGATGTCACAAGTTAAGATCTACCACTTCAACCACTGAGGCTCTTCGGATAATGCCCTGGCGGTCGCCAAGGAACTCGGAGTCAACCACGAGGTCATCCTTTATATCAAAACCCCTCCCGGGGAAGAAGAACTCACCAAGATCGTGGAAGCGCTGGAAGATCCCGTCGAAGACCTCGTGCGGAAGGACTCGAAGTTTAAAAAACTCGAACTCAATCCCGATGACTACATCGGCAACCCCAAAGCCGTCATTGATATCCTCATAAAGCACAAGCAACTCCTCCAGCGCCCAGTTTTACTCAAAGGCGACAAAGCAATCATCGGCCGCCCTAAGGCGCGCATCGCGGAGTTCCTCTCCAGCTAAACCGATTCCACACGAACCCGCGGCGACGCGAGTGCGATATCATTCTCCTGACAAGCCGTAACGATATTCTTCAAAACCACGGAGCGGATCTTGCTGCGCTGACGGACATCACTGATGCGGTAGCGCCCCTCCAAGAGAATGCCAGAAAGCATGTGTCCCCCTCCCTCATCCCAGAGGGAGCGCACAATCACCTCGGCTGTTTCCTGTAAAATATTAGGACTGGCTTGAATCGCCTCCCGCGCCACCTCACAGGCGTGATCAAGGTCGGCATTATAGTTCACCTGAAAACGAACCCGAACCCGAATTGAACCCTCCTCATAAGAGAAATTCGTAATCACGGAATTCGCCAGCAAGCTATTCGGATAGTTCACGATCACCCCATCGGTATTCTTAATCCGAGTGCGCCGCAGCCCAAGATCCACGATATCCCCCCAGCTCCCCCAATGCTTGCCGATCGAGTCAATTTTAACCCGATCTCCCACTCGCACCGGGCGGTCTGCAATGAGAAAAACCCCAGCAAAGATATCTGCCAGCGTCTCCTTCGCCGCCATGCCGATCGCGATCCCAGCAATCCCAGCACTCGCTAGAAAGGGCGTAATCTCAATATCGTGAACTCTCAAAATCGCCAGAAAGGCCACAAAGAGCAGAACTAAAATATAAAAGCGCTGAAGAAAATGAACCAGCCGATCATCGACATCATTCTCGGTAGAAGCCGCCACCCTCTTCATCCCACGCAGCAGAATTTTCGAAATAAAGAAATGCGTGATGATCCCCGCTAAGATCACCAGCCCACTCTGCTGCCATGGAGTCATCTTCGTTAGCCACTCTGCCATGGGCAAAAAAATAGAAAACCTCACCAAAAATACCACGACTAAAGTTCCCGAATCGGCAGTGGAAATTGCGAGAAGGCAGGTTAGCTTCGCCAGACATGTTCGGACGCCTCCTGCTCCTTTTCATCCTAGTGCCCCTCGCTGAGCTCTATCTTTTCAAGACCCTCGGAGAGAAAATCGGGATCCCCATGACCATCTGGATCATCATTCTCACCGCCATTCTCGGCGCAGCTCTCACGAAATCTCAGGGTCGACTCGCGATGCAAAAGCTCAAGCAAGCCACCAGCGAAGGACGCATGCCCCATAATGAAGCGATGGATGGCATCCTCATCCTCATCGCCGGAGCAGTCCTTCTCACTCCTGGCTTCTTGACCGATGCCGTCGGATTCCTCCTCCTCGTCCCTCCCATGCGCGCCCTGCTCCGAGGCCGCTTTGCCCAGAAGCTCAAATCAAAAATCCAAGTCGCCTCCCCCAGCTTTCCCACTCAGAATCAAAGCCCACCATCGAAACACGATGATGGAAATGTGATCGACGTCTAGGCACCCGCTAGCATAAAAAAGACCATGCGCTGGAAGAAACTAGGCCGGAGTGAGAATGTCGAACACCGCCGTGGCCCAGCAGGTGGAGGCGGGGGAAGACCCGTCGCCATGGGAGGCGGACTCGGGATGATCATCATCGCACTCATTGCCATCTTTGTCTTCAAGGTGGACCCCTCAAAGCTCCTCTCCACCACGTCACCGGGCCAGCAGCAGACGCAAACCCGCCCCAGCTCCGCCCAAGACGCCGAATTAGAGGAATTCGTCAGAGCGATCAAGTCATCCACCGAACAAGAGTGGACTCAAATCTTTGCTGAGGCAGGCAAGCGCTACCGTGTCCCTAAAATTGTAGACTACGATGGCATGACGCAGATGCGCACCGGAGAAGTCGCCGATGCCCGCATGGGTCCCTTTTACCTCCCTGCGGAAGAGACGATCTATCTCGACACCGCCTTCTTCGGACAAATGGAGAGGCAATTCAAAGCCGGAGGGGATTTCGCCTACGCCTACGTCATCGCCCATGAAGTCGCCCACCACGTGCAGAAGCTTCTTGGCCGCACCGACTACGTTCACCAACGAAAAGGAAGGGTTTCTGAGCGCCAATACAACCAACTTTCGGTCCGCCTCGAACTCCAAGCTGATTTCCTCGCAGGCGTCTGGGCCCACCATGCTGACAAGAGACTGCGCGCTCGAACTGGCCAAGGCCTTTTAGAAAAAGGTGACATCGAGGAAGCCATGGCTGCCGCGCAAGCCATTGGCGACGATGCCCTGCAGCGCCAGGCAGGCGGCCGAGTCATTGAAGACTCCTTCACCCACGGCACCTCCGAGCAGCGTCTCAACTGGTTCATGAAAGGCCTCCGCTCCGGCGACCTCAGCCAAGGCGACACCTTCACGCCCTCCTACGACGCCCTTTAACAAATGGCATCTCCTAAATCAGTAGCCGAGCCTCACAAGGAAGTCCGCTTCACCCGGGCTGGCCAGGCCCAAGCATTCTTCATCGCGGGAGCAGTCGCCGCAGCTTTCGGACTCCTCACCGGGATCACTTGGCTCATGGACCATCCCAATTTCCTCTGGTGGATGCCCCTACCATTCCTCCTACTCGCCTTCTTACTCTTCCGCATAGGCATCCGCTGCACCCGCCACGCCTACCTCATCTTCACCCCACTCGGAATCGAGGTCTTTCCCTTTATAAAACCCGAACAGAATCTCAACCTCATCTACTGGAATGAAATTCAAGGATTTGAGATCAAGGAAGACGAGCAACTCCTCGTTCTTCATCGAGATAGCAAAAAAACCTCAGGCGTCGTCGTTTCTCTCAAGCCAATTCTTGAAAAACAGAGAGACCTTTTAGTTAAGGTTCTTGAAGGCCGATTGGCTCCCTAACCCTCCTCTTCTGCAGCAGGCGCCTCGAAGGTAAGATAATCAGGAGAGGTCTTGGCTAAAAGAAAAGCCGTCGCAAGAGAACAAAAAGCGGCGAAACTCGCCGTAAGCGCTAAGACTTGGATGTAGCTCACAAATTCAAGGCGACGCTTGACTGCACTGTGCAGAATATAGGGAATTACCGAGACCAAGACAAGAACCAGCCCGATTTTTGGCAATAGAGAAAGATCCACAAATCGGTTCATCTTACTGGTTATCCCGATCAAAGCTCCGAAAGATCCAGTAAAAATCGAGATATGAAGAACGAAAATGGAAAGGTGTCGGTTTACCTTTTTCGCAGTGCGAGTGGTGGCTGGATTCACCATCGGAGCCTGTGGCTGAGCAACAACGAGCCGAGGAAGCGACGAGCGCCTTTCTCGATCACTTTTAAGCTGCTTAAAGAGGGCAGTTGCCCGCATCTCGATATAGGTGTTCTCAAGATCCTGCTCACGCCCACGGCAGGCAAGTGAAGCTTTCGCATAAGCGGCAGGATCAAAACGTCCAGAGAGAACTTCCGTCCCCGCCTTTTCATAAGCATCTTCCCTGATCTGCTCAATCTTAAGTTCAGAGAGACGCTTCGGAGGGTCAGAGGACCTAGCAAGACCAGCTCGTGGGGCCGATCGTGGGGCCGATCGTGGGGCCTCATCACGAAGCCGCAGCACCGGTTCAGGCGCTGCCGCCCTACCAATTTTTTGAACCAAGCCCGATGAATGCATGTAAGATAAACCAACGTTCAGCACAATTCATGAACTTCATCAGCTAAGACAAGACCTAGAGGACGAAGTTCACTCCTTAGAAAACACTACCCAATTAAAATCAATCTTGCTAAAGTAGTCAAGACTTCTTTAATATAAAAGCAGATATTCCAATGAACTGAATAATCGAGGTTTTCAAAAAATCTCAACTATTTTACTGTTCTCAAGCAAAATTTAAACTAAACTCGACCTACCCCTCCCCGAACTTCAATGGAAGACTCCTACCACATCAGCGCTCCTCGAGTACGCGCTCTTGGTGAGCGTGATGTCGCACGACCAGGTGATGATCGCGTCTGGGCGCACCTCGCAGTTGCGCTTGCTTCCATGGCCTCTTTATTCGTCTTGGGAATCATGCTCCTTAAGGGACAGCTCGTGACCGAAGCACAGGAAAAACGTGATGCCGCCATGGCCGAGTTTGACGAGAATCCACTACCAATCAAAACCACTAAAGAAGCGACCCAAGAGAGGACAGACCAATGGGCTTGGGTCGACAGCTGGATTCCCTCCACTGAGCAGATTGAAAAGTCTCTTGGCAGCCAGATGAAGGAAGATCAAACCATCCACCTCTTCTCCTCCGGCACCTTGGTAATGCTTAATAAGAATGACCAAGGTGGAAAACCCGCCGCGATTGACATCCTACGCAACACCAAGCTCTCCCTAAGCGACCTCATGGTTAAACCAACCCCTGAAGGACACTTTTTAATTCGCTACGGCCCCAAGACCTTCTTCTTCCTCTACAAGGAAACCACCGAGAAGTATCGCGAGCAAGTTGACGCTTCGTGGGAACTCACTCTTAGCGAATCAGCTCGAGAATCACGAAAAGGCAAGGCCGCCCCTCCCTTTGGAGTCCGCTGCGCCCTCATCAGCCTCTATCTTTTAGAGCGTGATAAGAAAGAGCCCCGGATCATTCTTAGCCTTGGTAACCAGAAGTAGACCCGCGGCCGACACCCGCCTTCCGCCACCAATCTTCCTCCAAGTGATCGGCAAGCACAGGCCACTATTCCAAAGCACTAAGGGACCCGCGCCACCTGCCTCACAATCAACCCGCAAGCGCCCCCCCCCCCTTTGACAAGCTTACTGAAAACTCGCTCGTTAGCGAAATCAGCTCGGGAATTACGAAAAGATAAACCCCCTCTTTCGCAGCCCCCTACTCCCCCATCCTCTTAGAGCGTGATTTAAGAAAGAGCGACAGATCACCCTTAGACTTGATAGCTTGAAGTAGACCCCGCGGCCGACATCTGCCTCCCCTCACCAATCACTCCTCCGAGTGATCGACGAGCACAGGCCGCTATTCCAATCAAAACCATAAGGGCTCCAGCTGTCTCACAGCCACTCGCAAGCACCCCCGACTGCTGACTCGCACCCCAGAGGAGAGCGACGAACCCCGATGCCACGAGAAGAAAACCACCCCCTCCACTCGAAGGCAGAATTCTCAAAAGGGTCTCGCTACTTGTAAAACTTCGTCGATCGAGAAGATCGGAAGCCCTCAAACCAAGACCAGCAAAGCTCTCACGTGCCTGAAGATCGATTTCACCGCAGTGATTTCTGATTTCTGAGCCTGGAGAGAACATCACTCGATAGGCACCCCCATGCATCAAACCATTCGGAAGAAAACTCCGGCGATACCCCCAAATCCCGACACGATCCCACGAATCTCTTCCAAAAAATCCTCGTGCACGCTCCTTGAAACGCTTGCTTAACGCGCCTCGCCCCGAAAATAAATTCCCCACAATCACCTGAAAGCGCGCACTGAAACTCGAGAGCACACGGCGGACATCATTAAGGGTCACCCCTTGATCAGAATCCATCGCAAGAACCAAGTCACAACGAGAAGACCTCTCCCCATGCCCCAGCGCCATTCGAGCGCTCTGACCATAGCAACATTTGATCGCCCGAACTCGCTCAGGCTCCGCCTGCACGAATCGCTTCATCGAATCCCAAGTCTCAGGATGCTCTCCGCGAGACACCAAAACTATCTCCGCCTGAAGCCCCACCTGATCAATCCAGGCAAGAAGATCTGAACAGAGTCCATTCAGCCTCTCAGATCGATAGTCTGCGCTAATTACAAAACTAACGGACTGCTGCGAACAAGCCTGGATTCCCAGAACCTGCGCAGAGTAACTTCTTTCGGTTTTCATGTAAGGGGTGAGTGAGGTGGCAATCCCTTTAGTAAGGAATTGTTGAAATTCTAAAAAATAAACAAGTTTAGTCAATAAAGTTTTTATAAAAACTTAACAAAAAGCCCCTATTTGTTGAGATAACAACAAATAAAGGCATCAAAACTCCTTATTTTTGGAGATTCCAGTGCTTCTTTACTTTTTTACAGAGGCACGGATCGCCTTCAAGACGTCCTCTCCTTGGGTCGCCGTCGCCCCTTTCGTATCCTTCCACACCAATTTTCCGTCTTTAAAAAGAAAAGCGGAGCGAGAAGCGAACTTCCCTTTGAAAACCAAAGGCACTCCCAGCGCACCCGCGACCTCTCCTTTCTGATCAGAAATGAGCGAATAAGTCAGCTGATTCTTCTCCACAAACTTCTTCTGATTCTCAACCGAATCGGTCGAGACACCAAAAACAGTCACCTTATTCTGCGTCAATTCCTCGAATGCGTCCCGCACCGAACAAACCTGCTTGGTTCATCCACCCGTCAGCGCTTTCGGGTAGAAAAAGACGAGAAGCCACTCGTTCTCCTTCTCGGATTCAATTTTCACCACTTTCCCTAATTGATTCTCACCACTCACCTCCGGCAGAAGTGCACCGATCTTAAGTTGCGCTGCTTGAAGACTAAAAGCAGAGAGAAAGAAGGTGAATAGATTTTTGAACTTCATCACGAATAGCATCGGACCACACGCAACAAGCGCAAGTCAGATTCGTCACTTTCAAGGTTTGGCATTTTGCCCAGACCGACTAGAAAGCCCTCGTGTCTGATCTCAAAGATTATCTCAAGACCCAACAAGCGTCTGTTGATTCCGCACTCGATTCATTCCTCCCAAAAACAAGGATGCGTCCCAGCACCATCCATGAGGCGATGCGCTACTCGATCTTCGCTGGCGGAAAGCGCCTCCGCCCTATTCTCACCCTCGCCGCAGCGGAAGCCTGTGGAGGTGAACCCGAAGCAGCCCTTCCTCCTGCTTGCGCGGTAGAAATCATGCACACCTATTCCCTCGTGCACGATGACCTCCCAAGCATGGATGATGATGATCTCCGCCGTGGCCGTCCCACTTCTCACAAAGTTTATGGCGAGGGGATGGCTGTCCTCACCGGCGATGCCCTCCTCACCGAGGCCTTCACCGTGATTGCAGAGACTCCCCCCACCAAGCGCTACTCCCTGAAAAACATCCTCCTAGAATTCTCGATTTGTGGTGGTTCCAAAAAACTCATCGGCGGGCAGGTTCTCGATCTCGAAGGAGAGGGCAAAGACCTCACCAAAGCCCAACTCATCCGCATCCACGAAAATAAGACGGCCGCTCTCCTCACCACCTCTCTCCGCCTCGGAGGCATGAGCGCAAATGCCACTCCTCGCCAACTCCAGGCTCTCAGCGATTTCGGCTACAACCTCGGCCTCGCCTTCCAAGTCATCGATGACATCCTCGATGTCACACAATCCACCGAAAAACTCGGCAAGACTGCCGGAAAAGACGAAGCCGTTGCTAAAGCGACCTACCCTTCCATCATCGGGCTTGAGAAATCGAAAAAAGAAGCCCTTCGCCTCACCCGCAAGTCACTTGCCGCACTCGACGTCTTTGGCAAAAAAGGAAAACGTCTCGAAGAGATCGCCCACTACCTTCTCGATCGCGAGTTTTAAGAACTCAAGTCTGCCGAGAGCTTCAAGAGATCAGCATCGACCACATGCTTCGTATCCGCGATCTCACTGATCGCCTTACTCCCAAAGACACCATCCTTGAATACCACGACCTGACTCTGATCTCCGGCGATCAGACCATCAATGGCCGCCACCGCAAACTTATGCGCCATGATCCGGTCGTAAACCGTCGGTGACCCGCCACGTTGCACGTGACCGAGCACCGTCAGACGCGCATCCATTCCCAGAGCATCGCCCATCCAGCGGGTGAGCGTCTCGCCCATTCCCGTTCCTTCAGCCACGACCCCTAGAACATAGCGCTGACCATTTTCCTTATTCACCCGGAGTCGCTCCGCGATGGAATCTAGGTCATATGGAACTTCCGGCACGAGACAGACATCTGCGCCATTAGCGAGAGCTGAGGTCATCGCAAGATATCCGCAGTCACGTCCCATCGTCTCGATCACGAAAGCCCGGGAAAACGACGCCGCAGTATCTCGGATACTGTCGACACTCTGGCGGATCATATTCAGAGCCGTATCCACCCCGAGGCAGTAATCGGTGCCCGCGATATCATTATCAATCGTCGCCGGAATCCCCGCAAAAGGCACTCCGAAGTCTGAATAAAACTGATTCAACGCATTGAAAGAGCCGTCTCCTCCCACCACCACCAGCTTGGAAATCCCCACCTTCTGAAGATTCTCGTAAGCAACCTTGCGAAAGGAGTGCTCAAAAAAGCGCTTAGACCGAGAAGAACCGAGCACCGTGCCACCCCGGTGAAGAATCCCTGAAATCCGGTCATCCGTCGCCTCGTGGATCAAACCTTCGATAAGACCACGCAACCCCCACTCCACCACGTAGGGAGTCATTCCACATTTTCTGGCATAATCTACCGCAGACTTCACCGCAGGATTCATCCCCGCGGCATCTCCGCCGGAGGTCATAATGGCTATTTTTTCGCTCAAGATGCAGAGGCTTTATCACAGCTTGGGCGAAGCTCAAGCTCCAGCACACAAACATCGTCATCAAAAGCTCCGTCAGCCGAATAAGACCGTGACCTTTCGATCAGGGATCGCAAATCCCCCTCTCGTAAATGAGCTACCATACCCGCAGCCCCAAACTCCTGCCCATCCTTATCTTCCACCTCGTAAATTCCGTCCGTAAAGCACCAGATAGCTGAGCATTCCCCAAAGGAAAGCTCCACCTCACCATACTCCGCCCCTGCCTTCAGACCCAGTGCTGGACCTTTCGCACCTTTTGGGAAGACGAGCTCTTTGACCCCACTCTCGCTTCGCACCAGCGGAGTAGGGTGCCCCGCACATGCCAGACGCAGCCTCTTCGATCCCAGATCAACCACCCCATAGATCGCCGTCGCAAACATCGTCAGACCTGTCCGCTCCAAAAGGTGACACAACCCCTCATTCAGCCCCCCTAGGAATTGCCCCGGCTCATTCCGCAGCTCATTCCCCTTCTCCATCAGCCCCCGCAACATCGAGACCACCAGCGCAGCACGCACTCCGTGCCCCATCACATCACAGACCAAGAAACCTGCCTGATCATTCCCCAGCGGAATCACTTCAAAAAAGTCACCAGCCAGCTCAGTCGCCGGCTCATAGCAGTGACGAAAGATCGCCTCATATTCCCCGCCCTTAAACACCGGCAGACTCTTCGGGATCGCAGCCTGCTGCACCTCACGTGCAAGTTGCAGCTCCTCCTTCATCACCTCATTTTTCCTCCCCAGAATCACCGCCACCTGCGCCAGCTGATCCCGCGTCTCGACCAACTCCGTGACATCTCCTGAGACTCCAAAGGTCCCCACCAGCTCCCCACTTTGATCATACCAGGGAAACTTCGAGGTCATCGACCACATCGCATGACCATCCTTCCACGCGATTTTTTCCAGCTTCGTCGGAACCGGCTTCCCCGTCTCCATCGCCTGCTTTTCATCACACTCCGCCTCTTCATCAAAGTCATCCGCAAAGAAATCTCGATTATGCTTCCCCACCGCTTCAGCAGGAGAATCCAGCCCCAAGAAATCCGCCATTCCCTGATTCACAATCATGAAGCGAGACTCCAGATCCTTAAAATAAACCAGCATTGGAATACTATCGATCAAGAGTCGCAGCCGGTGCCGCTCTTCCTCGATCTCCTTATTCGCTCCCGCAAGTTGCACCGTATCCTCAGCAAGATCGTTCTGAATTTGAATCAATTCACTGACATCATTCGTTACCCCAAAGATTCCTTTCACCTCTCCATCCACTCCCACCCATGGAATCTTCGTCACCATCACCCACGACTCATGTCCATCCTCCCACTGCTCCTGCGTCATGGTATTCTCCCGCCTCTCAAGCGTCTCCATCATTCGCAGCTCATCCTCCCGCACCTCAGCGGCCTGCTCCGATCCAAAAAAATCATGATCTGTTTTACCGATCACCTCCTCCGCAGAACTCAGTCCCAACCGCTCCACCGTCGCCCCATTCACCCGAAGAAATCGTGACTCTCGATCCTTCAAGTAAACACTCACCGGAACACTCTCTAGCAAGAGATCGATCCTCCCCCGCTCCTCCTCCAGCGCAGCTTCCGCCGTCTTCCTTTTTGAAATATCGATCAAGCTTCCCACCAGACGCACCACCTTTCCCGAGTCATCCTTCCGCGCCACGCCCCGAATTCGGAACCAGCACCACGCTCCCCCATCCGCAAGAATCCGCGCTTCCATCGCGAACAAATCCTTCTCACCCGCGAGCACCGCATCTAATTGCTCCACCCACTCTCGACGACACTCGTCATGAATCCACCGTTCTGGATCATGAAAAATATTAGGCGTATCGGAGCGGCCGCAGCCCAAAAAGCGCAGCACCCTATTTGAGTAAAACATCTCATCATTTCTCAGGTCCCAATCCCAGACCCCTTCATTCGATGCCTTCAGCGCGAGCTCCAGCCGGTCTTTCGCATCATCTTGCTCACTCATCGTTTCACCTCCCAACCCAACAGACAGACATCATCGTCAAAAGATTCCTCACCTGAAAATTCCGCACCCGATTTCACCAACCTCTCAAGTAAAATCGGCAAGCGCCCCCCCCGCTCCAGCACCTCCATAAAGCGCTCGATCCCAAACTCCTCACCCATCGCATCCTCTGCCTCCAGCAAACCATCCGTGAAGCAAATCATCCGATTAAGCCCTACCAGGCTCGCCTTCACCGAGCCATACTCAGCCCCCTCCATCATCCCCAGCGCGGGGCCACGCGCATGCTTCGGCGGCCGCAACTGGCGCACCCCATCATCAAAAACCGCCACCGGACTGATATGCCCAGCTAAACCTAATTCCACCGAATCATCTGCCAAATCAATCACCCCATAAAGCGCCGTCGCAAAAAGCGTGATCCCGCTCTCCTCTAACAAATGACACAGCCCATCATTCAGCCCTGTCAAAAATTCACCCACCTCCCCAGACACACTCACCTGCTTTTCGATCAAGCCGCGCAGCATCGAGACAATCAGCGCCGAGCGCACCCCATGGCCCATCACATCACAAATGATAAAACCGACCCGCTCACCACCCAGCGAGACCACCTCAAAAAAATCACCCGCCAGCTCCGAGGCCGGCTGATAGAGATGCGCGAAATTCACCTCCATCTTTTCATTCTTAAATGACGGGAGCCTCTCCGGAATCAGCGCCTGCTGCACCTCTCGCGCCAAGCTCAGCTCTTCCTCCATCTCCTGGTTCTTCCGCGCCAACTCAGAGGCCACCATTTTCAGCTCACGCTGAGCCCGCACCAGATTCGTCACATCACTCGACACCCCAAAGGTCCCAAAAATCTCCCCCCTCTCATTCCGCCAGGGATACTTCGAGGTCATCACCCACGTATCCTGCTTCCCGCCCCAAGTTTCTTTCTCCACGCTCCCCACCAGCGGCTCCCCTGTCTCGATGATGCGCTGCTCATCCTCCTCTGTCTGCCTCCAGTGTTCTTCAGAAAAGATGTCCCGGTCACACTTGCCCTGCACCTCTGCCGGACTCGCCAAGCCGAACCACTTCGCCATCGCATGATTCACCACCACAAAGCGCGAATCGCAGTCCTTATAATAAACATTCATCGGCACACTATCGATGAGCAGCCTCATCAAGTGACGGTCATCCTCTGCCTCCTGATTCACCGTCTTGAGAGCCAGCGCAACCTTCTCCTGCTCCTGCTGCGTCCGCACCAACTCGCTCACATCATTTGACACCCCAAAAATCCCCTTCACCTTCCCCTCTAGATCCAGCCAAGGCTTCTTCGTGCTCATCACCCAGTCATCCTCCTGATCCTCCCAAGTCTCCCGCTCCATCAAGTCGATCTGCGGGACTTGCGTCTCCATGATCTTCCGCTCGCGATCCGCAGTAAACTCAGCGTGAGGACTACTAAAAAAATCAGCATCGCTCTTCCCAATCAAATCCTTCCAACTCGACAGCCCCATCTTTTCCGATGTCGCCGCATTCGTCATCACAAAGCGTGACTCACGATCCTTAAAATAAACATTCAGCGGAATGCTATCGATCAGCGTCCGCAAAAAAGCCCTCTCTTCCACCAGCGCCAGCTCCGCCCGCTTCCGCTTCGAAATATCGATCACACTCCCCACCAGCCGCAGCAGCTTCCCCTCATCATCTCGCACCGGAGTCCCCCGCAGCCGCAGCCACTTCCACTTCCCCGTTCGCGTCCGCACCCGCGGCTCCGCCGCGAAAAGATCACTCTCCTCCGAGATCAGCTCATCCAGAGCCTCAGCCACCTCTGCCGCAGAAACCTCATCCATAATCTCATCCCGATCCTCAAAAAGATGCGGCATCTCAGATCGGCGGTAGTCCAGAAAGCGCAAAACCCAAGCAGAATAGACCATTGTCCCCCGCTCCAGACTCCAGTCCCACACACCTTCCTTCGAGGCCCGCAGAGCCAGTTCTAGCCGATCTTCTTCCCAAACCGTCATCCTTCTTTAAATGAAGCAGTAAGCGCCCTCCGCCTCAACGGCAAATGCACCTTTTCCAAAAGCCCCCCATCAGCTAAGGTCCCCCCGTGCTCCAAATCGTCTTTAATGAAATCTCCGCTGCTGAAATCTCCCAGCTCGGAACCCTAGAACAGCTCGAACTCCTCGAAGAATTCAAAGTCACCGAAAAAGACCTCGAAAACCTTGATAACGAGCGCTTCGGAAAAATCGAGCGCGATGGCGTCACCCTCTACCGTTTCCGCTCCGCGGACTGGCGCTTCTACTTCGA
>JALZWA010000215.1 GCA_023299815.1 Akkermansiaceae bacterium | reverse complement strand
GCGCGATAAAAATGACGGCCATCACACCGAGCAACTTTCCGGCAAGGTAGTCTAAGCGGGGGACTGGCTTGCAGAGGATGGTGTAGAGCGTGCGGTCCTCGATATCGCGGGGAATGAGGAGCGCGGTGGAGACGATGGCAAAGAGCGAGCTGAAGAGCATCATCGTGCCCAAGCAGAGATTCTTGTGCATCTGCAGTTCCTGCTGAGGCTGCGAGGCTTCGGGGCCGCTATACCAAGGGGCATCGAAAAACTGAATGGCGACGAAGAGCAGGGCGATGGGCGCGAGGAAGTAGAAGACCTTCATCCGCACGAGCTGAGTGATCGTGCTCTGGGCGATGATGAGAATCCGGCGCGGAGACATGAAGGAAGTTTTCTTCCGGTTATGATTTTTATTGGATGGGGTAGGACTCATCGAATTATTTGCTACTGCTCGTCCGGCGCTTTCGGGTGAGTTTTTTCTTAGGGCGCGTCTCTCTCAAGAAGAGATCTTCGAGAGTGGTGCGTGGGTTTCCTTCTGAGATGAGTTCGACCCCGTGGGTGATCTCGGTCAGGGTGCGGATCTGATCGAGGAGTTCCGGAGTGGGATTCTCCAGCACGAGCTCGGTGCGGTCCTGCAGCGAGATGAGGTCTTGGAGGCGGCCTTGGCGGACCATTTTCCCGTGATTGATGATGCCAACCTGATCGCAGACTTCTTGGACTTGTTCTAAAAGGTGAGAGCAGAGGAAGACGGTGACGCCGCGGTTTTTCAGCTCTAAGATGAGATCTCGAATCTCGCGCGATCCGGTGGGGTCAACCCCCGCGGTGGGTTCATCGAGGATGACGAGACGGGGGTCTTGCACGAGCGCCTGAGCGAGGCCGATGCGCTGGAGCATGCCTTTTGAATAGCCCTTGAGGCGGCGGTTGCGCGCGTCCTTGAGCCCTACGAGTTCGAGCATTTCATCAACTCTCCGCTTGAGCTGCGCGCCACGCATGCCGCAGAGTTTTCCGTAGAACTTGATCGTCTCCGCGCCGCTGAGGTGCTTGTAGAAATAGGGATTTTCGGGAAGGAAGCCCACGTCATTACGCGAATCTACCTTGAGGGAATCTTTTCCAAAAATGGAGCAGCTTCCCGAGGTCGGTTTCACAAGACCGAGGAGAGCTTTCATGGTGGTCGATTTCCCTGAGCCATTCGGCCCGATCAAGCCATAGACCTCGCCGGGCTCAATGCGGAGGGAGACGTCATCGACCGCACGCACCTTCGCCCCGCGAAAGGACGGTTGAAAGTCCTTCACGAGTCCGCTGACTTCGACTGCCGGAATATCGCTCATTAGAAGTTAAGCGTAGTGACGAGCTGAGTTTGTGCAAGGAAGGAGCGCGAGGAGAAATTTAAACCGCAGATAAATGGGATGGATGGGATGCGTGGTTGAGAAGGCTGCGGGAGGCATCCCCCCCTAACCAAGCATCCCATCCATTCCATTTATCTGTGGTTTTCAAGCACCCTCAACCCGAGAAACTGAATCACGGCGGTCGCTGAAGAAGACTTCCGTGCGGCCATCATTCATCGTGACGGGCAAGCTCACGGTGATGAGGCGCTTGGGCCACTTGCAGCGCTCGCGGACTCGCTCATCAAGCTCTAGGAAATCTGCGACACGGTCGAACTGGGAAGCCGCCATGCCGAAGACAGGGTCTTTGAGAAGATCTTCCTTCATTGAAGACAAGCTAGTGCTTTTCAGAAAGGGAGTACATCATTTTTCAGAGGGAACTCACCTTTCTTAAGCCGTGTCTGGAGCTTTTTCCAAAATGGAAAGAATCCGGACTTAGCAAAGGGCCGCAGCATCTGATCCTCTGGCCGGATGATCAGGTGAAGGGTGATGTTCTCTTCCGCGAGTGTCTCCTTAAGGGCCCGCAGCTCATCATGTAGCGGTCCAATCTCTGGACGAAGCGCCACGATGTCACTGAGTTGATTCGCTCTTGCCCAAGCGAGAAGATCGGCCGTCATCGCGCACTCCGTCTTCACGGCGTAGTGGGCTTCTACACGGTCTGCGGCATCTGAAATGGCGGAGTCGGTCCAGCGTCGGCGAATCTCAGATGCTCCGATCTTGCTGAGGCGGTCGCCATTTCCCGAGACAAGAATGGCCGACGGCTTGAAGCGTGCGAGAGGGGAGGACTCGGGGTTGAGATCCTCCTCGTGGATCCAGAGGCCGCCTGATTCGGGGATGTGATCGCTCATAAGATCAGCTCGCGTGATCTCAGGCTTCGTGATATTTTCTGGAACAAGCGCCACAGGGTTTTCTAAAAGCTCCAGTCCGGTTGGGTCGAGAAGGTGGGGCGCGATGTATTTCTCAATGTTCGATCGGCGAGGGAGGTAAGTTTTCCCAGGCGTCTGAAGCCCCGCAACCCAGCGCCAAGAAAGAGTGTTCGATGCGGGATCAAAATCGAGAAGGTTCCGCTCGAAGAAGCGCGCGCCCTGCGCCCACGGGAGCCGCGCGATGTGGATCCAGTAACCGGCAAACCACATTCGAGCATGATTGTGAAGGTAGCCCGTGCGGGTCAGTTCCTCGGCGAACGAGTTCATCACCGCGATGGGTCCCACGCCCGCCATCACAGACTCCGCTTTTTCTGAAAAAGGATTTTCAAAGGAGGCTTCGTAGTCATCCCAGACCTCCGGCCGCATCGAGAGCCAGCCCTTCCAGTAGCTTCGCCAGTAGATTTCTTGGGTGAATTTATCCACCGTCGATACCGCATATTTTGCCAGCGGCGCTTCCGCGACCTCCCACTCAGTCAGGAGCCGGTGCCGGATCGCAGGCGAGAGACAGGAGACATTGGTGTTCCCCTCGACCACCGCATTTCGATCACGGGAATATTTCCCTGAGCGGGGGATGAAGCTTTGCAGGGCTTCCAGAGCGGTCTCCCGCGTCTTTGCAAATTCTGACATGCGCTATCTTGTCACGGATTTGAAATGCTGCCACTCGTTCGGGTGGTAGAAGTGAGAGAGCATTCACCCTGCTCCTTGCAAGGGGGGCACGGAACGTGTTGTCTGTAGGCATGCCTACGATTAATCTCTCTTCCTACGGAATCGAAGCCCCCGTTGTCCTGCGGAATCTTCCACCCTCTGAGCTTTATATTGAGGCCATCAAATACGAGCCCACCTCCTCGATCTCAGACGCCGGAGCGCTCATCGCCTACTCAGGAGAGAAGACCGGCCGCTCGCCGAAGGACAAGCGCATCGTAGCAAACCCCGAGTCGCAGGACGATATCTGGTGGGGTGATGTCAATATCGCGATCGATGAAGACACCTTCCTCACGAATCGCGAGCGAGCAGTGGATTACCTGAATGTCTGCGAGCGGCTTTACATCGTCGATGCCTTCGCTGGTTGGGATCCGGAAGAAAAGATCAAGGTGCGCGTCATCTGCACCCGCCCCTATCACGCGCTCTTCATGCACACGATGCTCATCCGCCCGACTGATGAGGAGCTGGAGAACTTCGGCGAACCGGATTTCGTGATTTATAATGCGGGCCGCTTTCCCGCGAATCGCCACACCGAGGGGATGACCTCGAAGACTTCTATCGATGTCTGCTTTGAGGATAAGGAGATGGTCATCCTCGGCACCGAATATGCCGGTGAGATGAAAAAAGGAGTCTTCACCTTAATGCATTATCTCATGCCGAAGAAGGGTCACCTTTCTATGCACTGCTCGGCCACTTCTGATCCCGAGACGAATCGCAGCGCGGTCCTCTTTGGCCTCTCCGGCACGGGTAAGACCACACTCTCCGCTGATCCGAAGCGCATGCTCATCGGCGATGATGAGCACGTCTGGACCGAGAAGGGGATCTTCAATATCGAGGGCGGTTGCTATGCCAAGGCCATTGATCTCAGCGAGGAAAAGGAACCCGATATCTTCAATGCTCTCCACTTCGGTGCGGTTCTTGAAAACGTCGTCTACGATGAAAAGCACCACGTTGATTTCTCAGACGTCTCCATCACCCAAAACACCCGTGGAGCCTACCCCATCGAGTTCATCAAGAACGCGCAAGTTCCCTGTGTCGCAGGTCAGCCTACCGACATCATCTTCCTCACCTGTGATGCCTTCGGTGTCCTCCCGCCCGTTGCTAAGCTCACCAAAGCGCAGGCGATGTATCACTTCATCTCCGGTTACACCGCAAAGGTCGCCGGAACAGAAATGGGCGTCACCGAGCCCACTGCTACCTTCTCAGCCTGCTTCGGAGCGCCCTTCCTCGTCATGCACCCATCCCGCTATGCCGATCTTCTTGCAGAAAAGATGGAGCGCCACGAGGTCAACGTCTGGCTCGTCAACACCGGCTGGAGCGGGGGAGGCTACGGCAAAGGATCCCGCATTAGCCTCAAGTATTCCCGAGCCATTATCGATGCTATCTACGGCGGAGCGCTTGCCAGTGTGACCACCGAAAAAGATCCTCTCTTCGGATTCGAGACCGTCACCGAGTGCCCCAGTGTCCCAAGCGAGGTCATGATCCCGCGGAACTGCTGGGCTAATCCAGCAGCCTACGATGTCAGCGCCCAAAAACTCGCTAATCTCTTCACTGAAAACTTCAAGCTCTACGCCGGTGGCACCAGCGCAGAAGTCCAAGCCGGCGGACCACTCTAACCGCGCGCTTAGGACAGTCCTTCTAGGCTGTCTTCCCCGCCCAGAACCTTCGCAAAGAAGACAGCCAAGATGGACCGTCCTACGATCAGTCCTTCCGCTTCAGCTGTGGAAAGAGGACCACGTCACGAATCGTCGGCGCTCCGGTCAAGAGCATGATAAGACGATCAATCCCGATGCCAATACCACCCGCAGGGGGCATCCCGTGTTCGAGCGCTTCTACGAAGTCTTCATCGATCGCCTGCGCTTCCCCACCGGACTGCTCATGCAGGCGGCGGCGCTGGGTGTCGGGATCATTCAGCTCGGAGTAGCCCGGTGAAATTTCCTGACCATTAATGATCAGCTCGTAAACATCGATCACTGCTGGGTTCTCGACATTTTCTTTCGCGAGAGGGATCAGCTTAGAATCGACATGCGTCACGAAGCAGGGGTCAAAGGTGTGCTCTTCGATGAGCTTCTCGAAGACCTGCTGGCTGACTTCGTAGTCTTCCAAATGATCGTGAATCTCGAGCTTGAACTCGGACTTCGCTTTCGCGCGACGCTCGTCCGGTGAGAGGTCGAACCAATCGCTCCCGGCAGCCTCTTTGATGAGATCTTGGTAAGGCGCGCGCTTCCACGGGCGGTTGAGATTGAGCGTGCGGAGGTGCTCGCCATTCTCATCCTTGTGCTCGATCTCCAGCGTGCCGAAGAACTTCTCCGCAAGGTGACACACCATTTCTTCCACAAGATCAGCCATGATTTCGAAGTCACCGTAAGCTTGGTAAGCCTCAAGCATCGTGAACTCGGGGTTGTGGCGGCGTGAGATTCCTTCGTTTCTGAAATTACGATTCAGCTCAAAAACTTTCGTGAGGCCACCCACAAGGAGACGCTTCAGGTGCAGCTCCGGTGCGATGCGCATCGTGAGATCCATACTGAGCGCATTATGATGCGTCTCGAAGGGCTTCGCCGCTGCTCCACCAGCAACATCGTGCAGCATCGGAGTCTCTACCTCGATGTAGCTGCGCTCGTGCAGGAAGCTCCGGATCTCCGCGACGATCTGTGAGCGCATGATGAAAAGATCTGCGCTCGATTGATTCGACATCAGGTCGAGGTGGCGCTTGCGATACTTCGTCTCGCGATCCGAGAGGCCGTGCCACTTGTCTGGCATCGGGCGGAGGGCTTTGGAGAGAACGGTCAGGGAAGTCGCCTTCACGGAAGGTTCACCTTTTCCTGTCGTAAAAGTCATCCCAGAGATGCCGACCCAGTCACCCATATCGAGCAACTTGTAGGCAGACCACTCAAGCTCAGTGAGCTCCTTCTTATTGAGGTAGATTTGAATGCGGCCGTGCGCATCGCCCAGCGTCGCGAAGACTGACTTGCCCATATCGCGGATCGCGAGCAGGCGGCCCGCGATTATCACTGTTTTATCATCAGAGAAATCTGCCTTGAGTTCGCCCGGGGTGATCGTCGTTTTAAAATGAGCGCCGTAGGGATCGATGCCGAGTTCTTTCAGCTTTTCAAGCTTCTCACGGCGCACCGCGATGAGTTCTTCTTCGGTCGATTGGGGGGCTTGGGACGTGTTTTCCTCGCTCATTTCTGGCGGGACTTTAGGAGTCCATCGTCGAATGAGAAGGCAAATTCGCAGCAAGACGGATGAGAATGAAAACTATGCACAGATTTGTCTTGTCCCACCTCCATGATTCGGTGCAGTCTTTTGCGTCTTTCAAACTTTGGGGGGGACAGTAGCCCTGACTGGTTTTTTCGGAAATCGGCGGGGCTGCTGCATGTCTAGGGGTTGCCTTTTAAGAGTCTCGGCCAGTTCATTTCCTAATCAGGTGACTTGCTGCTTATCGTGAGCCTAGATTTTTGAGAGATTCCTCCCGTGAGCGAGAGAGATTTATTGGCGGAAGTAAGAGAGTCCATTCATCAAGCTCGTGCCCGTGTCTACCAAGTGGGCAGCCCTACTCCTCTTGAGCCTATGTCTCTTGAGGGCATCGCAGACCCTGTCTGGGTCAAGCGTGAGGATCTGGGTCCCGTGAAAGCTTACAAATGGCGGGGCGCCTATAATGCCATGGCCTGTCTCAGTCCTGAAAAACTCGCCCAAGGAGTCGTCGCGGCCTCCGCCGGTAATCACGCTCAAGGCATCGCCCTAGGAGCACGTGCGCTCGGCTGTAAGGCTCGCATTTTCATGCCCAAGCCCACTCCGCTCGTGAAGCGGAAGGCCGTCATGGATCACGGTGGTGAAAAGGTGACCATTGAACTGGTGGGCGATAGTTTCTCTGAGGCCCAAGCCGCCGCTCTCCGCTTCGCAGCAGAATCCGAGGCCACTTTTATTCCCCCCTACGACTCCATCGATACCATGGGTGGGCAGGGGACGCTTGCCGATGAGATCTTCACCTCAGGAGAAGGCCCCTTTGATCGCGTCTACGTTGCCATCGGGGGTGGGGGACTTGCTTCCGCTGTCGCCTCCTGGTTGAAGAGCTCTTGGCCCGGTGTGAAAGTCATCGGAGTGGAAGGTGTTGAACAGGCTTCTATGAAAGCGGCCATCGAAAATGGCGGCCCCACTTACCTTGATTACGTCGATCTCTTTTGCGATGGCACCGCCGTGAACCAAGTCGGCGATCTCACGTATCAACTCTGCCGAGATCATCTCGATGAAATCATCACAGTGACAAACCAAGAAGTCTCCACTGCCATCAAAGCCCACTGGGATGGTCTCCGCATCATCCCTGAGCCCAGTGGAGCCATGAGTCTCGCGGGCTACCTCCAGCAGCAGCGGGTGGGGCTCATCCCCGATGGTGAAAAAATCCTCACCATCCTCTGCGGTGCGAACATGGACTTTGCGAAGGTTGCCGAGATCGCTCGTCAATCCGGTATCTCTCCTCAGAAGAAGCGCATCTGGAGTTTTGCGATTCCCGAGAAAAAAGGCTCTCTCGTAGATCTCCTCACCGGCCTCCCCGCAGAGATCTCCATCATCGACCTTCAGTATGGCCGCCGCGTCAGCGAGTCTCAGCTCCCGGTTCTCTCGCTCGATGTCCCCGCTGCCGTAGAGGCTGACTTTGAAAAATGGATCGAGGCCCGTGCTCAATCAGCGACCGATGTCAGTGGCCAAGCAGAGGCCGCCTACCGCGTCATTCCCTTCACCCCCTCGCTCTACCGAGCCCCACTTTTTGTCGAAGTTGAATTCCCAGAGCGTGCCGGAGCGCTTCTAGGATTTATGGAAAAACTCAGCCCTCTCGCCAGCCTCTGCTATTTTAACTACACCTACTCTGGTGAGCGCGTCGGCCGGGCCCTCTTAGGTCTTGATTTTGAAAATGAAACCGCCCGTGAAGCCGCTCGCCCCCTTGTCCTCTCCAGCGCTGGGGACACCGTCCGCGCCGTCCGTGAAGTCTCGATAGGGGCCGCCACCTAGGAGTGGCTGATCTCTCTTATGAACTGGTCGATTACTGGATCACCTTACGCAGTTTCATATCAAAGCGAGTGCCGGACTTGAGGCTCTCGTAGGTCCATGAATCTGGATCATCCTTCTTCCACTTTCTTGGGTTGAAGATATGAACCTCGCCTTTTCCCGTCACCTTGAATTGGTTTTTCGTTACGGTGATCGCCGTCGCCTGATCGATCCCGATTCCCAGAAGATCGAGCGGATTCAGATCCTGATCTTGTAATTCAGATTTTTTAGCTCGGAACACCTCTAAGAGATGTTTCTCCCGGCTCCGTTCCTCCACATGCACATCGAAGACCGAGTTCTTCACAAACGAAAACCCCTCCTGGTGCTTCTTATCTCCTAGAATCCTGCGCCTCGTATAATCGCCCCTCGTCATGAAGGACGATTGCGCCTGAGCCCCCGCCGAAGACCCGCTGATCACCCCGCCTCTTTCTAAGAGTCTTTCCAGCGCCTCGAAGGTCTTGGTGCCTAGGAAGGCATCGGTCAAAAAACACTGATTGCCTCCACTCATATGCACCGCATCAGCGCTGTCGATCTGCTCATAAAACTCAGGAGAATCAGCCACCTTCTTTGATAGGGTATAAAGCTCCGTCACATTCTTCAGCTGATAGCGCCGCTTGAGATCACTCACCATCCGGAAGGGTGTTCCCTGCTTGAATCCAGCGGCCCTTCTTTTGCCTTGGGCGATTGTGATGACCCGAATCTCCGGCTGCTTCTTGCCTGAGGTCTTCCGAACCAGCTTCACAAATTCCCCCGAATCAAAACCCCCTCCGCCATGAATAAATAAGGTCCCCTTCGCAGGACCCGTGGTTTCCTTCTGAAGTGGTTCCGCTAGGCCGGTCACCATCGTTCCTAATAAAATAAAGAGAGTCGTCGAGAGTGCAGATGGAAGATTCATACCGGATACTTGAGAGGCCGCATCACGAGAGCTTATTCCATAAACTTTCTAAAATCCCAGCCTACATCCTCAGGAATATCACGAGAACCTCAAGGGCCTAGGATAATCCGTCCCGGTTGTCCTCCCCGCCCGCAAGCAGGCGCAGCAATGTGAGGATCGAAGCGCTCGGCCTCGAACCATTTCCGGAAATGGTCCGCAGATTAAGAAGATTTCAGATGATTATTTAAGAACGTCTTTTGACAGATTTTAGCCCCCTCCAGCAATCATCTGAAATCCTCTTAATCTGCGGATACGATCTCTCCGACGGGAGCCTTCGAGAGGCAGGCCCTTAATGCGAAATTCAAATGGAGATGCCTGCCCCCTTTTTCTCGGAGGTTAAAACCCTCCGCCTACCCGATTCTCCCTCTTGTTTTAGTGAGTGAAGCCTCTTCTTATAGCGTTTCCGTGACCAAATCATTAAACCTGTAAAGACCAGAAGGGCCAATACTTCTGGAGATTCCTCCTTGTCGAACTCAGGTGCATACGTGAAAGCCAAACACCAGAAGGAGACGAATGAAAATATAGTCCAAGAGTAGGCCGATATGAATATGCGATTCAATATGTAGAATATCACCAGGGCTCCAGACAAAGCCCATAAGTAAAGAGATGCCCAGCGAACAAATGATGACGAAGAATCACACCAAGCAATACTCCAGCTAGTGACCGTCGAGCTAGAATCAATCGACTTAATCCATAACCAGGAAGTCCAAACCTGCAAAGATGCCAAGATTGTAAAACCCGCACAAAAATTCAGGAGATATGATGTTCGAGGCATTTTTTCAGGAGAACAGTTTTATTATCCGAGGGTTCTGGATAACTCCATTTGCAAAGTGGATCTTGGCGAAAGCACTTTCTATCCCGTTCATTACTCGCAAAATAGCGAGTTGATGATGGTAAGCAAAGTCATTCTTTCGGCGGATCAGGGGATTTCCGATTGCTGGAGATACTCCTAAGCTTCGGAGGGTGTGAGGTTGGGCACCAAGTGCATGTGGGACGGCGAGTGAGGGCTATCTCACATGATGGGCATATGGGCTGGGGAGAATGGTGAAGTCTGGGTTGAGGGGGCGCGCGGATCTTACGGATGTTGGTTGAGGGCTTGGTCGGGGTGTTTTTTAACCGTAGATTGAGAGGATTCACGCAGATTGGTTGAGGGCTGGGAGCTTGGCTGAGGAGGGTGGTGGGGATCGGTCTTATGGGGCCTATTTATCCTATGGAAGGTGGGCTGGCTTGATAAGCGGCGAGGGCGCCGCGGCTCCTTTTCTTGGTTGGGGGGCGGGGAGGACAAGCGGGACGCTTATCCTACGTTTGTGGAGATGAAAAAAGCGGCGCCGAATTTCTTCGGGGCCGCTTTTGAGAATGAGGTGAGGGTGCTTAGGATTCCTCGGTGACGGGGAGTTCGGAGCGGTTCTCGAGGACTTTGTCTACGAGGCCGAATTTTACGGATTCTTCCGCTGACATGTAGTTGTCACGGTCCGAGGCGGTCTCGAGCTCCTTAGCGGTCTTGCCACA
The DNA here is from genome assembly GCA_023299815.1 of Akkermansiaceae bacterium. Classification (GTDB taxonomy): domain Bacteria; phylum Verrucomicrobiota; class Verrucomicrobiia; order Verrucomicrobiales; family Akkermansiaceae; genus SW10. The sequence goes on along the minus strand of JALZWA010000215.1, from coordinate 18,993 downwards.
GTGGTGGGCAAGGATGTCATTAAGACGGCGCTTGAGGGAATACATGAATTCCACGGTGCGCTCGACGTCAGCGGCGGTTCCTTGTGCTCCGCCAGAGACTTGGTGGATCATGACGTGGGAGTTGGGGAGTGCGAAGCGCTTGCCCTTTGTCCCTGCGGTGAGGAGAACGGATCCCATGGAGGCGCAGATGCCGATGCAGTAGGTGTTCACATCACAGGTGAGGAACTGCATGGTGTCATAGATGGCGAGTCCCGCGGTGACGGAGCCTCCGGGGGAGTTGATGTAGATGTGGATGTCCTTTTTGGGATCCTGCATCTGGAGGAAGAGCATCTGGGCGATGACGGAGTTCGCTACGCCGTCATCGATCCCGGTGCCGATGAAGATAATCCGGTCCTTGAGGAGACGGGAGTAGATGTCATAGGCGCGCTCGCCACGGCCATCAGACTCGATGACGGTGGGGATGTAGTAATTGTTCTGCGGGGCAGTGCTGCCGGCGGAAGAGGTAGGAGTATTCATGGCGAATTAGGCTTCGGTCTCAGCGGGGGCTTCAACCTCAGTGACGGTCGCGTGCTCTACGAGGAAGTCAACGGCTTTGCTGAGGAGCATGTTCTGACGGATGTTTCCGAGTTGTCCGTTCTTCTGGAGTTCTTTCATGTATTTCTTAACAGGCTGTTTCGCTTGCTTGGCCATCATGGTGACTCGCTGGAGGACGTCGCCGCTTTCGACGGCGAGTTCTTCGGCTTTGGCAATCTCTTGGAGGAGGAAGTTTGTCTTGAGGCTGTTCTTTGCGCGGACTTCAGCTGCTTCGAAGAGGCCTTCCTGCTGGGTCGCGATGTCTTCATCAGACATGCCGGCTTGCTGGCCTTCTTGGGCCATGGTGTCGGCTTGGCTCTGGGTCTCGGACTTGAGGAGTTCTTCGGGGAGGTCGAAGTCGATGCTCTCAGCGAGTTTGTCGATGACGGAGTTGATCTTGGTTTCTTCCTTCTGGCGCGTGGCGCGCATTTCGAGGTCGTCTTTGATGATTTTCTTAATCTCGTCGAGTTTCTTGCCGGGGTCGATCTTGGCGGCGAACTCGTCATTGACCTCAGGGAGGGTTTCGGTTTTGAGTTCGTTGACCTTTACTTGGAAGACGGCTTCCTTGTCGCGGAGAACTTCGAGGGGGAAGTCATTGGGAAGGGTGATGGTGATTTCTTTTTCATCACCGGCCTTGGTGCCGATGAGGGCATCGGTGAAGCCGGGGAAGAAGGCTTCGTCCTCGATACGGATCCAGTAGCCTTCATTTGAAGAGAGGGGCTTGGCTTGCTCGCCGCCGATTTCCTCGAGGGTCTTGCCTTCGCTGGTGGCGGTGTAGTCGATGATGGCGAGGTCGCCTTTTTCGGCAGCGCGGTCCGTGATGTCAGCATAGTCAGCGAAGCGCTGGCGGAGCTGCTCGATCTGGTCGTCTACGTTTTCATCGGTGACCTCGATTTTGGGAACCTCAACAGAGAGTCCTTTATACTCGGGAAGCTCAAAGGTGGGAGCGAGGACGAGCTCGACATTGAAGGTGAATGAGCCATCGGCTTGATGGGTGACATCCTGAGGTGCTTTGACGTTTAGGATGTTCAGGCCTTCGTTCTCTTTCACTGCCTGTTGGAAGGCCGCTTGGAAAAGGCGGGACTCAAGTTCTTGCTCGATCTCGGAAGCGTGGTGCTTGATGATGACGGCCTTAGGGGCCTTCCCTGGGCGGAAGCCGGGGATGCGGGCCTGGCGGCTGAAGGCTTTCACGATCTGGTCGCGCTCCTTAGTGACGGCTTCGGTAGGGACCTCGGCACTGAGAGCGGCAAGGCAGTTCGGTTTGGTTTCGACGCGAATATTCATTGAAAAAGTCTTACTCAATAGTGATAGGGGCGAGAAGCTAGTGAGGAAGTGGAGGGAGGTCAAGGGAGGGGAATTGCGATTTTTTTGGGGATAACTCTCTGAAGAGGGAACCTCATTCCTCTTGACTGGAGAGCTGGAAGAGGGGCGTAATCTTCTTAGCAACTTCCTAACCTTCATAATGTCCTTACGTTTTTTTGCGCAGCGCGCATTTTTTTCCCTCGGAATGGGAGTCGTCGTCTTGACGAGTCCGGTTCTCATGCAGTCTGCCTCCGCGCAAAATTTCCTTCTCGAAGCGAATCAGTTCGAGGGGAAGCCGGTGACGAAAGTGGAGATCCGCTACCGAGGAGCGAAGACGGTGAACGAGGCTCGGCTTCGCTCACACATGGCGATCGCGCCTGGCCGCAAGTATAGTCAAACGGTGGTCGATGAAGATATCCGGACACTCTATAGTAGTGGACTTGTCGATGACGTGCAGTTTTTTGCTGAGAATGCGGGCAACGGAGTGAAGGTGACCGCGGAGGTGGTGACCCGTCCGCTCATCAACGGGCTGGGCTTCGATGGTAATACGACGTTCTCTGATAAGAAGCTCGCGAATGAGACGAAGCTGGCAGTGGGTCAGATCCTGAGTGATTCCCAAGTCATCAAGGCGCGTAAGAACATCGAGAAGATTTATCAAGGATATGGATATCCTGATGTGGGTGTTTCTCACCGCCTTCAGGCGACAGAGCGTCCGGGATATGCAGATCTGATTTTCCTCGTGCAAGAGGGAACGAAGAACGAGGTGCGAAACATCCGCTTCCAAGGAAACAGCGGTTTGAAGGATGCGGATCTCCGTAAGGAGATGATGACGAAGGAAAAGGGCTGGTTCTCATGGTTCACTAAGTCAGGCCGGATCGATACTGCAGCGCTCGACCAAGATATCGAGAACATCGAGGACTTCTATCGCCGCCGGGGTTACTGGCGTGCGAAGGTGGGCACCCCTCAGCGCGTCGGGGTGAAAGATGGGCGAGTCGATCTCATCATCCCTGTCACAGAGGGGCCGAAATACACTGTGAATTCGGTGACTTTTCCAGGGATCAAGGTTTTCACGGCTGCTGAGTTGAACCCCGCGCTGAGTTTGGTTCCGGGGATGCCTTTTTCTTCTGGGAAGGTGCGTGATGATATCCGGATGCTCCGGAGTTACTATGGATCACGAGGCTACGCGGACGCTCAACCCACTCCTGATATCCGTGATGCGGGTGGCAATAAGCTGAACGTCGCTTACCGCATTACGCTGGGTAGCCGCTACAAGGTGGGTGATATTCGCATTCAGGGAAATACGAAGAGTCAGGAAAAAGTGATCCGTCGTGAGCTTCCGATGCTTCCTGGTGAGAACTTCAATTCGGTGGATCTGGAGACGACGAAACGACGTCTGCAAAATCTGAACTACTTCAATGATGTGCAGGTCAGCAACGGCGGCACTTCTCAGTCTGGCTATCGCGATGTCAATATCCTCGTGAACGAGAAGCAGACAGGCTCGGTGAACTTCGGTCTTGGTCTGAGCTCGGTGGATAACATCGTAGGCTTCATCAATCTCGAGCAGCAGAATTTCAATATTTTCAACCCATGGAATTTCACGGGAGCGGGTCAGCGCTTCAGCATGAGTCTCCGGGCAGGAGCAGAGCGGAAGGATTTCCGTGTTTCTCTGACGGAGCCGTGGTTCATGGGCAAGAAGCTCTCGCTGGGCACTGAGCTTTATTACCGTGATCTTCTTTTCCTGAGTGATGAGTATGATCAAACCAATATCGGGGGCTCGATCTTTATTCGTAAGCCAGTGGGACGTAAGGCATATCTTAAAGCAGAGTATCGCTTGGAGAGCATCGATGTGGATCCTGATTCGGACACCAGTCAGGCCTTTGAAGATCTCGGCGGGGATTTCGTCCGCAGTTCGGTTGCTCTGAATTATGTTTTCGACAGTCGTGACAGCAACATCACTCCTCGTAAGGGACATAAGGTGGATGTGGGGGTTACTTTGGCTGGTGGAGTGCTCGGCGGAGATGTCGAGACCTACACCTTCGCAGCTTCCGGCACGAAGCACTGGAATCTTGCTTGGGATACCATCCTAACTCTGCGCGGATCGGTGAATGTGGTGGATGCCTTCTCGGATAGCGATGAGGTTCCTATTTTTGAGCGTCAATTCCTCGGTGGCCAGCGCGATCTGCGTGGCTTTGAGTTTCGTGACATTGGGCCACGTGACACGGTGGGTGCAGATGCGACGAATGAGGTTTTTGGTGGAAACACAAGTGCCTTTGCTTCGATCGAATACACCTTTCCGATCTTCCAGTCAGTCCGTGGTGCAGTCTTCTATGATGTCGGTTTTGTGAATGAAGATTCTTGGGACTTCAGTGGAAGTAATTTGGCGAGTGATGCTGGTTTTGGTCTCCGCCTGAACCTTCCTCTTGGACCGCTGGCGATTGATTACGCTGTCCCTGTCTCGACTCCCGACGATATCTCTGACAAGGGTGGTCAGTTTAATTTCTATCTGAATTACCAGTTCTAGGACTGCTTGTTTTTTAATTTTAAAGACCATCGGGTGATTCGTTCGCTCGGTGGTTTTTTCGTTAGCTTGGGTGGGTGTTGTTTGCTTTGGCTCGACAGGACGGGCCGGAGTGCAAACGATGTTGCTTATGGAACGCTGGATAAGTCTTTTGGGGGTGCTTGTGCTTTTGGGCATTGGCTACGCTTTTTCTGAGAGTCGGAAGGCGATCCGCTGGCGCACGGTGGGAGGGGCTTTTTTTCTCCAAGTTATTCTTGCTGCTTGGGTGCTGGGTTCTGGTAGCGGGCAGGTGGCGCTGGGTTGGTTGACGGGGGTGGTCAATGCGGTGATTACTTCTGGGCAGACGGGGATCGAGTTTCTCTTTGGCGATCTCGCTCGTAATGAGGCGGTGGGCTTTGTTTTTGCCTTTCGGGTTTTGCCGGTGATCATTTTTTTCTCATCGCTGATCGCGGTGCTTTATTACCTTAAGGTGATGCAGCTGATCATTCGCTTTGTGGGTGGTGGTTTGCAGAAGGCGCTGGGGACGAGCCGAGCGGAGTCTTTTTCAGCGGCAGCAAATATTTTTGTGGGGCAGACCGAGGCGCCTTTGGTGATTCGGCCTTTTCTTCCGAAGATGACTTCCTCGGAGCTTTTCGCGGTGATGGTGGGCGGATTAGCGAGTGTCGCGGGATCGGTTCTTGCAGGTTATGCGGGCTTGGGCGCGCGGATGGATTATCTTTTAGCGGCCTGCTTTATGGCGGCCCCTGCAGGTCTTCTTTATGCGAAGCTGCTGATGCCTGAGACGGAGGTGGCGGATGTCGGTGAGATTGTCATTGAGGAGGGGGAGGATGCTCCGGTGAATGTCTTCGATGCGGCTGCGCTGGGAGCTTCGAGTGGCTTGAAGCTTGCGCTGAATGTGGGGGCGATGTTGCTGGCCTTTATCGGGCTGATCGCGGTGTTGAATCTTCTTTTAGGACTGGTGGGGGGATGGATGGGGAATGATCAGCTGAGCATGCAGCAGCTCTTGGGTTGGGCTTTTTCTCCGGTGGCTTGGCTTTTAGGAGTCGGGGGGGCAGATGTGCAGCAGGTGGGGAGTCTGATTGGGCAGAAGCTGGTGCTGAATGAGTTCGTGGCTTTTGGCGAGTTTAGCGCGCTTAAGGAGAGTCTTACTCCGCGCTCGCAGGGGATTGTGACCTTTGCGCTGTGCGGCTTTGCGAATCTGTCATCAATTGCAATTTTGCTCGGAGGACTTGGGGTAATGGCTCCGAGCCGTCGGCCAGAGATTGCGAAGTTTGGTCTTAAGGCGGTCTTCGCGGCGACGCTCGCTAATTTGACGAGTGCGGCGCTGGCGGGGATCTTTCTCGGTTGATCGGAGTGTAGGATTATCCTACGGCCTAGATGAGGCGGTGACGGGCGAAGTCTTGTGAGTCGACCATCCCTACGGGCTTTCCCTGAGCATCGATGACGACGACGTCATCGACCTGATTCCCTCCGATGGTGGCGACTGCTTCCGCTGCGAGAGAGTCGGCGGAAAGGGTGATGGGGTTCTTGGTCATGTAGAGCACCACCTTTTGAGAACCAAGAGAGGGATCTTGCTGGAATGAGCGCGCAAAGTCCCCGTGGGTGAAGATTCCTTCGAGGTCGCCATTTTCATCAAGGATAAGGCAGGCTCCCGAGCGACGATCCGTCATGGCTGCGAGGGCGTCTTGGACGGTGGCATCGAGGGTGACGGAAGCGAGTTGCTCGCCGCTGCGCATGATTTCAGAAACCTTGATGAGAAGGGCGCGGCCGAGGCTCCCGCCGGGATGGAAGCGGGCGAAGTCTTCTTCGGTAAAGCCGCGCTTTTCGAGAAGGACCATGGCGAGGGCGTCGCCCATTGCGAGCATCGCGGTGGAAGAGGAGGTGGGGGCGAGATTGAGAGGGCAAGCCTCGCGAGGGACGCTGGTGTTGAGGGTGTGATTGCTCTGCTGAGCGAGGCTGGACTTGGTCTTGCCGGTGAGGCTGATGAGCTGCACTTGGTAGCGCCGAATGAAGGGGAGGAGGCTGAGGATTTCATCAGTCTCTCCAGATTGGGAGAGGATGATGACGGCATCGCCATCTGAGATGAGTCCGAGATCTCCATGGAGGGCATTTTGAGAGTTGAGGACGACGGAGGTGGCTCCGGTGGAGTTCAGGGTGGCGGCGATCTTGTGGCCGATGTTTCCTGATTTTCCGATTCCGACAACAACGATCTTATGATGGTCCGTGAGCGCATGATGAAGAGTGGTGACAGCCGCAGAGAATTGCTCATCGAGATTTTCGATGAGTTGATGAAGGGCTGCGATCTCAGTTTCGATCACACTGCGTGCTTTGGCCAACATGTCCACGGGGGGATGGTAACAAGTTGAGGAGAAAGCGCCAGTCTCGGACCTGATTTCTTACTTGGAGAGATTTGGCGAGTTGCTTAGTTTGCTGAGATGAAGTTTCGCTCATCGCTCTCTTTAGCTGCCCTTCTTGTGTGCTCACCTCTCTATGCGGATTGGTCAGAATGGCGTGGACCCAATGCGAGTGGCTCGGTGAAGGAGGGCAAGATGCCTGTGGAATTTGCGCCTGAGGGAAAAGGGGTGGCTTGGAAAATCGAATTACCCGGGAGGGGATGCTCGACGCCGATCGTGGTGGGAGATGCTTTGCTTTTGACCACTCCCGTAGATGGGAATGATGCGCTGATCTCCTATGATTTAGAGGGGAAGGAAAAGTGGCGATTGGTTTATGGAGAGGAAATCAAGGGGCGCGGCCAGCGGGTCGGAAGTGGTGCGAATTCCTCTCCAGTGACGGATGGGGAGCACGTCTTCGGTTATTTCAAATCGGGTCGAGTTGTTGGGGCGACGGTGGCTGGCAAGAAGCTCTGGGAGATGAATCTGCAAGAGCGCTATGGCAAAGATCACCTCTGGTGGGATCAGGGAACTTCACCGGTGATGGCAGGGGGCAATCTTGTGGTTGCGGTGATGCAAACTGAGGGCAATTCCTATCTGGTGTCACTTGATGCCAAGACAGGGAAAGAGATTTGGAAGACGGAGCGGAAGTATGATGTCCCGAAAGAAAATGGAGATAGTTACACCACGCCACATGTGATCGAGATCGATGGGGTAGAGATGATCATCAGCTTTGGGGCAGATCGGCTTACGGGGCATGAGTCCAAGTCAGGTAAGCTGCTTTGGACCTGTGCTGGGCAGAATCCCAAAAATGAAAATAATTGGCGCACGATCGCTTCATCCGTCTACAGTGATGGAGTTGTAGTGGTGCCACATGGACGCGGATCTTGGATGATGGGTGTGAAAGTGGGCGGTTCTGGGGACATTACGGAGAGTGCAGTTCTCTGGAGAAAGAAGATGACGGCTCCTGATTCGGCATCCCCGGTGGTGCAGGATGGAAAAGTGTTTATGCTGGTGGACAGCGGTAAGAGCCGAGGCTTGGTAAAGTGCCTCGAGGCGGAATCGGGAAATGTTCTCTGGGAGAGTAAGCTGCCGAAGTCTGCGAAAACTTTCTATGCGTCGCCACTTCTCGTGGGAAATCAGCTGTGCCTCCCGCGTGAGGATGGGGTGGTCTTTATCGCTGAGGTGACCGAAAAAGGTCTCGGGAAGATTACGGAAAACAAAATGGGCGAAGCGATGATCGCTTCACCCATTTATGTGAATGATTCCCTGATTCTCAGGGGGAGTAAGCACCTCTGGTGCCTGCGCTAGACAATCTTAAGCAGGGAAGTGGGAGAGGATTTTCTCGGTCGCTGCAGCGGAGGTGAGTCCGTGCTTGGCGCGGAGGATATCAGGTTTACCGTGCTCGACGAACTCGTCAGGCCAGCCAATGCGCTCGACGTGAGTGTCTATCTTAAGGTCATGGAGAAGCTCGATGATCGAGGCACCAAAGCCATTGGATAGAACGTGATCCTCGAAGGTGCAGACGGCCTTGGCTGATGAGGCGAGGCGACTGATGCACTCCGCATCAAGCGGCTTGATCCAGCGAGGGTTGATGAGGGTGACCGAGAGGCCTTTTTCTTCCAAGGAGGCTTTGGTTTCAAGGGCAAGCTCCATCATGGTGCCGAGCGGGATGAGGCAGACGTCCGTTCCTTCTTGGAGGATTTCTGCTTTTCCAATTTCGAGGATAGCAGGCTCGTCTTTGATCGTTGCGCCAGGTCCGTTGCCACGAGGGTAGCGGATTGCGATCGGTCCTTCATGGTAATTCGCCATGGTCCAAAGCATGTCGATGAATTCATCTTCATCTTTTGCCTGCATGTGGACGATGCCCGGAACGTGACGCAGATAACCGATATCAAAGAGACCGTGGTGCGTAGGTCCATCATCGCCAGAGAGACCACCGCGGTCCATACAAAGGCGAACGGGAAGTTTCTGCAGCGCCATGTCATGAATGATCATGTCATAGGCGCGCTGCATGAAGGTTGAGTAGATCGCGAGGAAGGGACGGAGGCCCTGGGCGGCGTGGCCGCAGGCGAAAAGAGCTGCGTGCTCCTCGGCAATGCCGACATCGAAGTAGCGCTCGTTCATTTCTTCTTTGAAGATTTCGAGCTTGGTGCCGCCGGGCATCGCTGCGGTGATGGCGGTGATTTTTTCGTCCTTCTTGGCGAAGTCGGTAACTGCACGTCCGAAGAGCTCTGAGAAGGTGGGTGCACCGCCAGCGGTAGATCCGTCCTCGACCTTATAAGGTCCGAGACCGTGGAATTTACCGGGTTTGTCGAGAGCGGGCTGATAGCCGCGGCCTTTCTCGGTGATGACGTGGAGGATCACCGGCTCATCTTGCTTCTTAAGGTAGTCGAGAGTCTTGATGAGGAGGGGGATGTCGTGTCCGTCAATGGGGCCGAAGTAGCGCATGCCGAACTTTTCAAAAATGACGTTAGGAACGAGCATGTTCTTAGCGTTCCGTTCGATCTTGTGAACGAGGTTTTTGACTCCGCTGCCGCCGACTTTTTCGACGAACTGGGAAGCTTTTTCGCGGATGTCGCTGTAGATGGTGTGTGTCTGGAGATCGTTAAAATACTTGGCGAGTGCGCCGACATTTCGATCGATGGACCATTCGTTGTCATTGAGAATGACGATGCAGCGCTTGGTGGCCTGGGCCATGTTGTTGAGCGCTTCAAGAGTGGGGCCGCAGGTGAAGGCGGCATCTCCGGCGACGGCGACGACATGAGTATCATCTCCCTTGAGGTCACGTGCGGATGCCATCCCGAGTGCGGCGGAGAGAGCGGTGCCAGCATGTCCTGCTCCGTAGCAATCGTGCTCAGACTCGGTGCGAAGGAGGAAGCCATTGAGGCCCTCGTATTGACGGATGGTGTCAATTTTCTTCGCTCGTCCGGTGAGCATTTTGTGGACGTAACCCTGGTGGGAGACATCGAAGAGGAATTTGTCGGCCGGCGATTCAAATACATGGTGAAGAGCGATGGAGAGCTCTACGACGCCGAGGTTCGGACCAAGGTGACCTCCGGTGTTGGAGAGTGAATTAATCAAAACATCTCGAACTTCCTGAGCAAGATCAGGGAGTTGTTCGATGGCGATTTTTTTAAGATCCTCAGGAGAGGAGATTTGGTCCAAGAGTGGGCTATTAGAAGAGTCTGACATCGTCGTTATCGGCGGAAGGAGTAGTGATCGGATCCGGAGCTTCTTCTTGTTCGTTCTGAAGAGAAGCTTGGATGACTGAAATTCGGTTGCGTGCTGTTTTGAGAGTGCTGTGACAGAAGTGGATGAGTTCTTGGCCTCGCTCAAAATCATCGATCAGCTGACCGAGTGATTCGGGCTCATGAGCGAGGCGTTCAGTGAGTTCTTCGAGCTCATCTACGGCATCCTCAAAGGAGGGGGGAGCTGCCGGAGGGGCTTTTTTCTTCTTGGCCGCCATTTTAAACCTAGCGGTTAGTGATCGGTTTGGGTGAGAAGAAGATGATGCGACCGGGGAAGAGTTCTTCCGCGAAGGGATAGCGACTGTTGATACCCGAGAGGTAGGCTGCGGATTTGCTAAAGTTTCCAGCGGAGCCAGTTCCTCCTCGTGTGGCGCGGAAAGCAATCGCATCGAGCATCATGGGTGCGAATTCCTCGGAAGCTCCCATCGGGCTAGGTTTATACAGTGGGTTGTCTTTGAAAGAGATAGGAGTGAGGAGTATGCCTCCGATTTTGAGTCTTTGATCTTCTGCTATTTCCTCGAGTCGTTCAAAATCAGTAACTCTCTTTGGGAGCCATATGGCATGGCGATCTGCATACCATGCAACAGCCCAAGGTTGATCTGTGAAGATAAGGTCTTCATCATTGGTTTGGTTGTGGAGTGTTCCGCTGAGGATCGGGGGCCAATAGGGCGGCCATGTTGTCTGTGGACGCTCTGAGCTAAGAAGACCGATCCGGATCCCATTTGGAATACTGAGAATAAGGGGGCCAGCACTGACGAGGATAGCGATGATGAAATGGCCATAGCGGATCACCCCGCTGCCTGCGGGAAGTTCGAGACGACTCCAGAGAATTGACAAGAAAGCTAGGCCATAAGCTGTCATGATCGGAGCAAAGAGAATATGCAGTTGGTTTGAATCTGTGGAGCTGGAAGAAATTCCAAAAATAGCCATTCCGATGGTTGCCATGATCCACATCAAGAGGACGATCCAACGGAAGTTCGCAATTGAATGTCGCTTGAATGGATGAAGAAGAGCAAAGAAGAAGAGGGGGGCGGCAATAATGGACCCCAAGTTTGTGTAGAGGGCATCCGCCTGTGTTAGAATGTTGCGGAAAGTATTTAGCAACAGCGAGTTGATGTTGTAAATGATGGCGTAGGTGTTGTCGCTCGCATCAATGGTGCGCATGATGCCTTCTTCTGACTCCGTGAGTCCTCCGTAGAGAGTGAGACCAGCTGTGCCGGCGGGCGAACCAGTCCATTCGAGATTTTTAGCGACAAAGTAGAGGCTAAAGACGAGAAGGATTCCCATGATTGCGAGTGCCGCGATCCCTTTTGGACGGAAGAAAAAGGTCGCATAGATAATGAAGCCGACGGTAATCCAGATGGTCATCCAATGAGCCAGCGCAAGGAGAGCGAAGAAGACAGCGGCAACAAGTATTGAGCCGAGAGCCACTTTGCCTTCGATGGTTGCCTCAAGTGCACGGTAGGTGAAAAATAGGGCACATGAGAAAAGCAGCAGCATGAGCATTTGCGGAAGTCCCGTTTGGGTGAATCTCCACATGAGGTCGCTCAGCACCATGAGAAGCGCGACGACTCCAGCGATGCGGACATCGAAGATTCGTGAAATCAGGAGGTAGTTTACTCCGATCGCGATGAGGAAACAAATCAGGCAAACCGCTGAGATGACTCGATCTAGTCGGTAAATGTATTCGGTCGAAGAGGAGATTTGATATTTTTCGAAATCGTCTGCACCCACTGCCTTCAGAACTGCCCCATAGATGAATGGGTTGAGGGGGGAGTGATAGGTGTCGTAAAAATTGTCCAGAGCGACTTCGCCGCTCTCGGTATTTTCGCCCTGTTTGACCGCCGCCGGACGGATGACCTTGGTCGTGAAATTATTGCCACGGGCGATCTCACGGCCGATCTGAGCTTGTTCCATTCCTCGGGCACTGGTGAGTCCTTTAAAGCTCAGCACGAGGTAAAAGAACACGAGTGAGAGCAGGAGGACGAAAAAGAGGAGCCGTCTGACGAGGACTGCAGCATTTTTACTACTGCCGATGTTTTCTTTTTTACTCATGATGTGTGTCTCTCAGTGGGGGGAGCATCTTGCAGTTTTCGCTGAAGAGTGCGTCGGCTGATGCCGAGGAGGATGGCTGCTTTGGTGCGATTTCCACCTGTTGCTGCCAGCGCTCCGCGGATTGCGCGTTGCTCCTGTGCATGCAAGTTGAATTCATCCATGGGAGCAAGGGTGTTTTTCTCTGATTGAGGGTCAGCGGCTCGCTTTGGCTCATCGAGGAAGTCTGGAAGGTGAAAAAGATCGAGGGTGTCTTGGTTGGACATCACCACAGCGTGCTCGATGGCGGTGCGGAGTTCGCGGACATTTCCGGGCCAGGAGTAGGAAAGGAGCCTTGTGAGAGCGGCGTCGCTGAGTGGCTTTATCGGGCGGTTGTTTTCTCGGGCAAATTCTTCTAGAAAGTTGCTGGCGAGGAGGACGATGTCTTCTCGGCGGTCTCTGAGAGGGGGCATTTTGACCGAGAGGACATTGAGGCGGAAGTAGAGGTCCTCTCGGAAATCGCCTTTTTCTACGAGATCAGCGAGATGCTTGTTGGTAGCGGTGACCACTCGGACGTCGATTTCGACGGGATTGTTAGATCCGACCCGCTCGATGGTGCGCTCGGAGAGGGAGCGGAGGAGTTTTACTTGCGTCGCGGGGTCGATTTCGCCGATTTCATCGAGAAAAAGAGTCCCCCCGTGGGCTTGCTCGAATCTCCCGACCCGGCGCTGGGTCGCTCCGGTGAAGGCTCCTTTTTCATGGCCGAAGAGCTCGGACTCGAGAAGTTGAGCTGAAAGGGCGGCGCAGTTCACCGCGACGAATTTCTCCTTCGGGCGGCCCGAGAGGTCATGCAGTGCATGGGCCACGAGTTCCTTACCGGTTCCTGATTCACCCTCGATAAGCACGGTGGCGCGGGTGGGTGCGATCTGGGTGATCTTTTCTGCGATCCGCTCCATGGGCGCTGACTTGCCGATGAGGCGGGCGAGTCCGTAGTTCTTGCTGCCGGTTTTTTTCTTGAGGGTCTCGTTTTCAATAACGAGTTCCTCGTTTTTCTTCTCTAGTCCTCTGCTGCGCACGGCGCGCTTCAGGAGGAGCTCCACTTCATCGAGATTGAGCGGCTTCGTGACAAAATGCCACGCTCCGCGACGCATTGCCTCGACGGCGGTGTCGACCGAGCCATAGGCCGTCATCATGACCGAGACGGGAGGGGACTTGAGTTCCAGAGCGGCGTCGAGCACTTTCATTCCAGAATCTCCGCCGAGGCGAAGGTCGGTGAGGAGGAGGTCGATATCCTCACTCTTTAAAACCTGCTCGGCCTGAGTGAGATCGGCAGCGAGGTAGCAGTCAAAGCTCTCCTCAAGCGCCATGCGGAGGGCATCACGGGTCGCTTTTTCATCATCTACAATTAAAAGGGTGTGCATCAGATTTCGATCGGGGCTTGGTCTTCTAAAAGGCGGACTTGCTTATCGGTTCTAGGGAAAAAGAGCGTCACCGTGGTGCCCACTTCTTCCTCGCTTTGGACCTCGAGCTCTCCGCCGTGCTCGCGGACGATCCGCCGGACGATCAGGAGGCCGAGCCCGGTTCCGGAGGCTTTGGTGGTCTGGAAAGGTTCAAACATCGCCCCCATAGCTTCGGGTGACATTCCGGAGCCATTATCGGCGATGGAAAGAATGACCTCGTATTCGTTCGCGCTGCTACGGATCGTAATTTCACCGTCCGGCGAGCTCACGGCCTGATAGGCGTTCCGAATGAGATTATAAAGAGCTTGCTGAATCTGGGTGCGATCGAATTCAAGCGAGGGTAAATTTTCGGCAAGATCGAGGGTGACGGAAATGTCGCGGCTCTCCAGCTCGGGTCGCAGCGCTTGCAGGCTTTGGTCGAGGATCTCGTGAAGATCGTCGAGCTTGCGCTCGGGAGCCGAGGGGCGGATGGCCTGAAGGAATTGCTTGAGAATAATATCAAGTCTTCCGATCTCATTGCGAGCGGTGCTGAGGTGGTCGCCCAGAGATTCCTGCTCTCGTTCCTCGAGCTTCCTCACCTTACGCTCCAGAAGCTGAAGGTGCAGTGAGAGCGAATTGAGCGGATTGCCGATCTCATGAGCCACTCCGGCGGCAAGGAGAGTGAGAGCATTGAGCTTCTCTGATTCGATCTCCTCTTCCGCCTCAGCCCGCGAGCTCGTGACATCTCGCACCAGCATGACGTAGCCATAATCAGCTTCATCTTCTTCTTCGGCGATGGGGGAGAGGTAGAAATTTAAATAGCGGTTCTCGGGATAAAAGACCTCCAGGTCACGGCTCACCGTGCTGCGGGTAGATCCTTTTAAATGATCCCAGTTCAGACCGCGCACCACTTCGTTGAGAAGCTTGCCCTGCGTCTGCTCTGGAGTGGTTCCGAAGAATCCGCACCCAGCTTGGTTGATGAAGCTGACCTCGCCATTTTGATCGAGAAGAAGGACGCCCTCACGCAGCGCTTCGAAGACTTTTTGGAGGAATCCCTTTTCCCGCACCAGTCGTGAAAGCAGAGCCTGCACTTCTCCGGGTTCGATCTGGTCGACCCGGGAGAGGATTTTTTCAAGGACGGCGGATTTCAAGGCGCGACAGATTGGCACAGTTTCGGCCGGATGGCAACTCGTAGCCTGATCTCACTAGAGAATATTCTCCACGAAATCCTTCTTCTCAAAGCGGGCGAATTTTTCCGGCTCCTCGCCCGTCCCGATGAATCGGGGTGAGATGCCGAGTTCTTTCTGGATGCCGGCGGCGATGCCGCCTTTTCCTGAGCCGTCCATCTTGGTGAGGATGAGTCCGTCGAGCGCCACCGCTTTGCCAAATTCTTTTGCCTGATTCAGCGCGTTGCCACCCGTCGTGGCGTCCACGACGAGGAAGGTTTGGTGTGGTGCGTCCGCATCCTGCTTACTGATCGTGCGCTTAATTTTAGAAAGCTCCTCCATGAGGTTATGTCTCGTGTGGAGACGTCCTGCGGTATCGCAGATGAGGAAATGTGAACCGTCATTAATCGCCCGTTGATGGGCTTGGTAGCAAACCGAGGAAGGATCGGCTTCATGGGGGCCGGTTATGACGGGGAGATCGAGACGCTCGCCCCAGCGCGCCAGTTGCTCCACTGCTGCTGCCCGGAAGGTGTCGGCTGCGGCCATTGTCACCTGATAGCCTTGGTTCTTTAAAAGGTAGCCCAGTTTTGCTGCGGAAGTCGTCTTTCCTACGCCATTGACTCCTACCATGAGAATGACAGTGGGTTTGCCCGGAGTTCCCGGCTGAAGGTCGGCATGATCCTCTGGGAAAAGTTCTGCGAGTCGCTCGCGCGTCACTTCCACAATATCTTCTGCCGAGACTTTCCGGCCGCGCTCTTTGAGCTCTTCTACGATCTCTAGCGAGAGACGCACGCCGAGATCTCCGGTAATCAGCTCGGCTTCGAGATCATCCCAATCGATTTCCGCTGTGTTGGTGATGCGGTTGATGAGCTTCTTAAAAAATCCAGCCATGAGGGTCGTAGAGCAAAAAATGGCGCTCCTGAGAGGAATCGAACCTCTATCTAAGGTTTAGGAAACCCTTGTTCTATCCGTTGAACTACAGGAGCGGCGCGGCTTCTCTTGGCGTTTTTCAAGCTCGCGGTCAAGTCGAGGGAGATAAAGTAGGGATATGTGGATTGCAGTTCTTCACATTTCTCCCTAGCTTTTTGACCCTTCGATCACACCCACTTCTAATGAGCGCCTCTTCACGAGTTCAAATCTACGACACCACCCTACGCGACGGCACCCAGGGTGAAGGCTTCTTCCTCTCAGGCCTCGATAAAATGCGCATTGCCAAGCGTCTTGACGAATTCGGCGTCGACTACATCGAAGGCGGCTGGCCCGGCTCCAACCCTAAGGACATCGAGTTTTTCAAAGCCGCAGCGAAGGAAACTTGGGGGCACGCCAAGATCGCGGCTTTCGGTTCCACACGTCGGGCAAATACTGCCGTGGAAGAAGACCCGCAGGTTCAGCTTCTTCTTGATGCCGACACTCCCGTGATTACCATTTTTGGCAAAAGCTGGGAACTTCAAGTCACCGAGGTTCTACGCACTACTGCCGAGGAAAATCAGGCCATGATTCGCGATACCGTCCGCCATCTCAAAGCAGCGGGCCGCGAAGTCGTCTACGATGCTGAGCACTTTTTCGATGGTTATAAAGACGGCCCCGAGCACGCCATGGCCACCCTCAAGGCCGCGGTCGAAGGAGGAACTGACTGGCTCGTCCTCTGCGATACTAATGGCGGCTGCCTCCCCACTGAGGTTGCTGAATTCACCCGTATTGTTCGGGAAGCTTTCCCCGACACCCTCGTCGGAATCCACACTCATAATGACTGCGAGCTCGCAGTCGCGAATGCCATCGCCTCCGTAGAAGCAGGTGCCCGCCAAGTTCAAGGCACCATCAATGGCTACGGCGAGCGCACCGGTAACTGTAATCTCACCTCCGTCATTCCAATCCTTGAATTAAAAATGGGTCGTGAAGCGGTGAAAGACCTCAGCAAAATGCGAGATCTCTCGTACTTCGTGGATGATGTTTCAAACAATCCCCACTTCGCCCGCGCTGCCTTCATTGGTCGCACCGCCTTTGCTCATAAAGGGGGGATGCACGTTAATGCCGTCCAGAAGCTCGCCCGGACTTATGAGCACATTCGTCCAGAGCAAGTTGGTAATGAGCAGTTCATCCTCGTAAGCGAGCTGTCCGGTCAGTCGAACATCCTCATGAAAGCAGAGGAAATGGGACTGCCTCTGGAAAAAGGAAGCCCTGAAGCGCTCAGCATTCTTTCTCAGGTCAAGGATCTCGAACAAGCAGGTTACTCTTTCGAAGCCGCCGGTGGATCGCTCGAGCTTCTCATCCGTCGAGCCATTGGGAATTGCACCCGCGCTTGGAAGCTTGACGAGTATCACTGCTCCTTTCGCCAGTATCAGGATCGTCAGCGCCCCGTTTGCGAGGCCACCGTGAAACTCTGTGTAGAGGATGAAAAAGCCTACACCGTTGCCGAAGGTCACGGAGTGGTGAATGCACTTGATAAAGCACTTCGCAAGGCACTTGAACCCATCTTTCCTACAGTCGGAAAGGTCTCCCTTGTCGACTACAAAGTCCGTATTCTCGAGAGCGGGGATGCTACCGCCGCCCAAACTCGGGTTCTCATCGTCCATACCGATGGCGAGTCCACTTGGGGAACCGTTGGCGTCTCAGATAGCATCATCGAAGCCAGCTGGATCGCTCTTACTGATGGCATCGACCTCTTCCTTCAGCGCTCTCAGTAAACCTTTTGACTTGCTCGATTGTTAGAAAAGGGCAAGCTCTTGATGGTTCAATAATTACACCTACGGAACCGTTATCGTCAGATAAACAAAAAATAAATGGGGGCTTCGGTCACCTGGGAAGGCCTTCGGGCCTGACCGAATTTCAAAAACAACTCGATCCCGAACTACGATGAAGCTTCATCAACTGGGGGAGAGGGATTTCCCGATCAGGGCGGCGCAGAAATTGCCCGCCCTGATTTTTTTGAAAGAGGATGAATTCATGAGATCCTGAGCTTGTCTTGTGAGTTGAAGTTGTCAGCATCTTTGAACCCCAATCAAAGGGGGGGAATTATAATACACACAAAATGAGTAACGAAAAACCTAGTATGGCTCTGTTTTGGGGCTGCTTTATTGCGCTGATTACGACGGCGTTCGCGTTCATTACGCGAGCATTCCTCGTGAATGATCCTAGTTTATGGCAAGCGGATTTTGGGCTAGATGGCGTTCAAGCTGGAACCTTGTTTGGTCATGGAATCTGGACCTTTGCGATCTCGATTATCGCCTTCAGTCTGATCATCGATAAAATCGGCTATCGCTTCGCGATGATTTTCAGCTTCGTCTGCTATATAGCCTACGCTGCTTTTGCGTTGATGGCCTATAATGCGATCAATGGTGGAGGTGAGCCTCTTACAGGTGAAGCCCTCAAGTCAGCTCAGCTGAAGGGCTTGAACTACCTGACATGGGGATCGATGATTCTCGGTCTCGGAAATGGAACAGTGGAAGCCTTCATTAACCCAGTGGTTGCTACCATGTTTAGTAAGGACAAGACCAAGTGGTTGAACATCCTTCATGCTGGATGGCCCGGTGGTTTGGTTCTTGGTGGTCTTCTTACTCTTGCGTTGGGATCCAGCGTTGCAGAGGACTGGCGCGTCTTAGTTTACCTGATCGCGCTTCCTGCTGTCGTTTACCTTGTCATGTTGATTAAGGTTGAGTTTCCAGTGAACGAGCGTGTTGCTGCGGGAACGAGTTATCGTGAAATGCTCGGAGAATTTGGAGCGCTTGGGGCACTGATTGCATTCTCCCTCGTGTTTTCTCAGCTTGGGGAGGTTCTCAAGCTCTCTCAGGGAGTTGTGATCGCACTGATCGCTGTTTCTGTTATTGGTTACGGTGCATATTGCCGTAGCTTGGGTCGTCCTCTTTTGGTGATCCTCTGCTTGATTATGATTCCTCTGGCCACCACTGAGTTGGGCACAGATGGAGCTATTGGCGGTATCATGGAGGAAGAGATGAAGGCGATTGGAAAAAGTGGTCTCTGGGTTCTGATTTACACGTCTGGAATCATGACCGTCCTTCGTTTCTTTGCTGGACCTATTATTTCACGATTTAGTCCACTTGGTCTGCTGGCGCTCTCGTCTTTGATTGCGGCAGTTGGTCTTTTCTGGCTCTCTGGGGCGAAAGGCCTTTCGATGATCTTCGCGGCAGCGACTCTCTATGGTGTTGGCAAAACATTCTTCTGGCCCACCATTCTTGGAGTTGTTGCAGAGCAGACTCCTAAAGGTGGAGCAATGACTTTGAATGGAATTTCAGCGATTGGAATGCTTTCTGTAGGAGTTCTCGGTGGTCCTTGGATTGGAGCACAGGTTGAGAAAACTGCACAGGT
>JALZWA010000214.1 GCA_023299815.1 Akkermansiaceae bacterium | reverse complement strand
TTTCAAAGAAAGTCCCTTGCGATCTCCCCGCACCTGCAAGTCCTGATCGTTCACCTCGCCCGCGATCCCAAAACCCGCCGCTCCCTCGCGAATCAGCTGGCGCACCTGACGCGCGCGCGGTGACTGAAGTCTCAGCAGCAAACACACCGCTTCCAGAAGCGACGTTTTCCCCTGCGCGTTCTCACCCACAAAAATCTGGCCCTCCTCCCCCAAAGGCAAAGAGACCTGCTCAAAGCAGCGAAAATCCACTAGGCGAAGACTCCTAATCACTCTGCAAACATCCCCGCAGAGGGGTATTTTAGCAACGCGAAAGAAAAATTCTCTTTTTCCTCTAAGAAACTCCTCCCTCAATCGTTAGAGCTGCCGAAAAGGTCCCCTTTCTTTTCTGGTCAAATGAAATTCAGCTCTTAACTTACCCAGAACTAAGCACCACACCTCCATGAGTCTTCACGCACAACTCTCCCCGGAAGCCCAAGCCCGCCTCGATTCGCAGCGCCGGACTTCTACCATCACCTCCCTTATCATTGCCCTCCTTGTGATGGCTCTTGTGGCTGTCATCCTTCTCATCATCAGCATCCAGTTCAAGAAGGAGGACATCCCCACCATCGTAAGCTACAGTGCGGGATCTGAATCAGACGAAAACCTCGAAGTGCGAAAGGTGAACACCAACACCCAGCGCAAACCTTCCTCTCCCTCTTCATCCATGGCTAAAGTCATCGCCTCTACGGCTGCGACTCCTACCGCCATTCCGGTCCCTGAGATCGACGTCCCCACTCCCAGCACCAACTTCGGTGACGGAGATGACTTCGGCTCAGGCTGGGGCGATGGTGGTGATGGCGCAGGCGGTGGTTTTGGAAACATCCCCGTGGCAATGAAAAAGCGCTGCTCGCTCTCCGACCGCCTTTCACGTCTTGATGCCAATGGCGGCACGAAGGAATGTGAAGACGCCGTCGTGAATGCTCTTCGCTGGTTTAAAGAAACTCAAAATAAGGACGGCTCATGGTGTGATGATAAAAAGATCGCCATGACCTCCCTCGCCCTTCTCGCCTACCTCGGACACTGTGAAACTGCCCAGTCTGAGGAATTCGGCGAATCTGTCTTCTCCGCCATCACCTTCCTCGTCAACAAATCGATGAAGAACAACGGCAAGTTAGCTGACGACTTCAAGGACCGCCACTGGTGCTACGAGCACTCCATCGCCGTCTACGCCTTAGCCGAGGCCTACACCCTCTGTGTGAAGTCCTTTGGTGAGAACATTCCCAACCTCAAAGAGTCAGTCCAAGCTTCTGGCCAATTCATGATCAACAGCCAGCACAAGGGTGGCGGCTGGGACTATGACTATGACGAAGACGGCCAGCGAGGCGGTGATACCTCCATCGTCGGCTGGCACGTTCAAGCCCTCAAGGCCTGTAAGCATACTGGAATCGAATTCAATAATGTCACAAAGTGCGCACGCCTTGCCCTCGATTATATGGAAAGCAAGCAGGGGAGCTCTGGAGCGATCGGCTACACCAACACCAAGCCTCGTGCTGACCAAGATGGCACCACCCTTGCCGCAGTAGGCGCTCTCTGCTTCCAGATGTGGGACAAGTCATCGCACAGTGTTCCACGGAAAGCCTGTAAACTCATCAACAAAGAAATGAAGCTCGTGTGGGAAGGGCCTGACTCAGACCTCTACGGTCACTACTACGCAGCCCAAGCCATGATCAACTACGGTGGAGATTACTGGAAGAAATACAACAAACTCTTCCGTGACCAAACTCTCGCCAATCAAGACAAAGACGGTTCCTTCAAACCCGTCAACACCAACGGAAAAGGAAAGATCGTTGCCGTTGGCGCATCATTCAAAGATAATAATGGCTTCGGTAAGCACTACCGCACAGCACTCGCCACCATGATGCTGGAGGTCTACTACCGCTTCCTTCCTGCGAGTCAGAAGACCGGAGGCTAATCCCCTTCTAATCTCAATTTTAAAAGCCCCGCTGGAGTTCGCTCCTCGGGGTTTTTTCGATCTAACGAATTGCTCTTCTCACCAAGTCGAGAGCCCGCTGGCTCGCCTGCTGCTTGAAATCGGCCCGACTTCTCGGGTGATATTCACGAAAAGTTTCCACGCCCTCGCTTGTCGCGATTCCGAAACAGACCGTGCCCACCGGCTTCTCTTCTGCCCCGCCTGTAGGTCCCGCGATTCCGGTGATACTCACTGCAATATCTGCGCCGCTGGACTGACGAGCTCCCGCTGCCATTTCTCCCGCCACCTCCTCACTTACTGCGCCGTGCGCAACCAAAGTCTCAGCTTGGACGCCGAGGAGCTGGCTCTTCGCCTCATTTGAATAAGTAATAAAACCGTGCGTGAAAACTGCGCTCGCGCCAGAAACATCCGTCACCCGACTGGCGATCAAGCCACCCGTGCAACTCTCCGCCGTAGCGAGCGTCTTTCTAGATTGCTTCAGCAACTCCACCACCACTTTTTCCAAAGAAGAGCCATCCTCAGAAACAAGGAAGTCAGCGAAAGAAGCTTCGGCGATCTTTCTCCCCTGCTCAATCGCTTCTTGCGAGCCGATGAGCCGGAGATCCAGCTCACCCAGACGGGCGCAGTAACCCACTTCGAGACCATCAATCTCAGCAAGCTGAGCGTCGATCCCTTCGTGAAAACTACTCTCGCCAATCCCTACAAACTTCAACTCAGTCACCTCCGAGATCGTCTCCACTCCCGCGAGAGCCTTGAGACGAGGAGTCACCTCGGCATGGAACATCGGGTAGAGTTCGTTCGGTGGTCCGGGAAGCAGGAACAGGGCACAATTTTCTTCCCCACTCAGCCGTGGTGGCGAGTAAATCCCTGGCGCTGTGCCATTCGGGTTAGGGATGACATCCGCCCCCACCAACACTTGAGCTTGGCAAAGATTGACCTTCGCCATGGGATACTTCCGCTTTTCAAAATACTCGTAGAGCGAGCGCTTTGCAGCCTCGTCCTCGATCAATTCAACATTCAATGCCTTGGCGGCAGCCTCACGCGTGATGTCATCGCTGGTAGGACCTAGCCCTCCTGTCACCAACACCGCATCGCTGCGAGAAATACATTCAGCCAGCGCTTCTTCGATGGCCACGCCATCCGGCACCGTCGTCTGCCGCTGGACGCGGAGGCCGAGCTTCGACAGCTCCTGGCCCATCCAAGTGCCGTGCGTATTTGCAGTGGAACCAAGAAGTAATTCACTCCCGGTATTTAAAATCTCAATCTTCATTTTCTTCCTCTTCGGGGCGCCAGATCACTTCTTTTGCATCGCCCCAGAGATCCTCGAGAGCATAAAGCTCGCGCATTTCGGAGTGGAGGACGTGGACCATAACATCAATGAAATCGAGCACGACCCAGCGAGTAGCGGCTTTGCCTTCCGTGCGGAACGCACGTTCGCCTACGATCTCGTCAACTTTCCCCTCGATGTCTCGGCTGATCGCCTTGAGGTGCGGCATCGAAGCACCGGAGCACACGATCATAAAATCGGTGATGGTCGAAATGCCGCGGACATCAAAGATGCGAATATCGTCAGCCTTTGTCTCATCGGCAGCGTGCGCGCAAGCTAGCGCTAATTTTTCTCCTGCATCACTCATACTGTGTTTTGAAAAGGTTTTGGTGCTCTTTAAAACACCTACGGTCTTGCCAGAACAAGGGATGCAAAAACCGGAAGGTCCCTCCAGCTTTCCGAATCGTCTATTTGACGGGAAAACTGGTGGAGCGTAGCGGATTCGAACCGCTGACCCCCTGCATGCCATGCAGGTGCTCTACCAACTGAGCTAACGCCCCTTTACCAATGTTTCAGGACGCGGATTCGTAGTAGTGGAAGACCGGTCATGCAAGGAGAAAAAGAAAAGCCTCCCATTCCTGAGGCGCAGCTTCTCTCGATTACCGTTGGCAGAATCTCCCCCCTATTTTAGCTTCCTCAAGCGTTGAGCTTGTAAATCACAGGCCCTCTTCCCATTCAAAATGATCGCTTGGCTTTCCATCATCGCGGGCATCGTGCTCCTCACCATCGGCGCTCGTGTCCTCCCCACCCCGCCGGCTACTCCTGAGGAAGTAAAAGCGACCTCAGCTTCCCTCGCTCTCTTTTTTGGCGGGGCCTACGTCATTTGCGGAATCTTTTGCATCAAACTTGGCAAGCATGGCCGCGTGGCTGTCGCCCTCCTCTCCATCGCTGGAGTGGGCGTCGCTCTCTATGAACTGGTTCCCCCGATGCTTCGTCAGGAGCCCCTCCTCGCTCCATTGGTGCATGGTGGCCTGCTCATTTGCTCGATGCTCATCATGGCTAATGCGGTGATCGCTTGGCGACGTGGTCGTGGCGTCCGCGTCACATAAAAAACGACAGCCCCTGAGAACTGCCGTTTAAAAAGTGTTTCGAGTCAAACTGACTCAAGGCTTAGACGCCTCAACAATCATCTACTTCAGCAGGACCACGTCCCTTGAAGGTCAGTTCGGCGATGCCTGACTTATCAAGCTCACCAAGCCCACTAGCTACCATCTTGTCATACTGAGCCTTAGTGGCATCGTTGACAGGAAGGCTGAGACCAAGCTCTTTGGCGATGTCTCCGGCGATTCCAGAGTCCTTCGCTGCGTGCTCGGAGGAGAACCAGCACTCGTGATCGCGATCGATCATGTCCTCAGCATCAGTCTCAAGCACACGGCTGTTTGCCCCGGTTTGGGAAAAAATATCGCAGACCATCTTGAGATCGAGGCCCAGAGCATCAGCAAGACCGAGTCCCTCAGCGAGACCTGCGGTGTTGATGTTCATCACCATGTTCACAAGAGCCTTCACTTCCGCCGCCTTTCCGATCGGGCCACAGAAGCTGAGGTTCACGGAAAGCTGGTCGAGAATCTCTTTGTGCGAATTGAAGACCGCCTCATCACCACCGATCATGAGAAAGAGGGTTCCTTCACGAGCTTGTGAGATGGAGGATGCCATCGCCCCCTCTAAGACGTCTGCTCCCGCTTCCTTACCAGCAGCGTAGACTTCTTTGTGAATGCCGGGAGAAAGAGTCGCGCAGTTCACGAAGGTCTTTCCTGAGGAACCGGTGAAAAGGTTGTCTCCCTCACCGAGGAAGATCGCACGCATTGCGTTATCATTGGTGACAACGGTAAAAATGATCTCAGCCGCTTCGGTCACTTCCGCGAGCGTCTTACAGTCCTTAGCGCCAAGCTCATTAGCGATCTCCGCAGAGGCCTCTTTGTTTACGTCAAAGACAGCGGTGACATCTTGTCCGCAGTCTAACTGGAGGTGGCGTGCCATATTGGCCCCCATGCGGCCGACGCCGACAAATGCTACTTTACTCATCGTTTGGTTTATTTGAATTCAGGAAAGAAAGGATTGTGAGCCTTTTCCTCAGCTACGGAAGTCATCGGCCCGTGCCCTGGGCAGAGGACAGTCTGATCTTCGAGCGTGAAGATCTCCGCGCGATTCGTGGCAAGCGCATCATGGAAAGAGATCACCCCCCCACCCATCGATTGCGCAAAAATAGCATCGCCAACAATGCCCACTGGTCGATCAAGACCGTGCACGACATAAGTGGTCCCAGCAGGAGAGTGCCCCCAAGTCAGACGAGTCGAGACGCGCAGAGCGCCTACCGAAAATGAATCTCCAGCAGCGAAGCGTGTCGCTCCGTCCACCGCTTCCATCCCATTGATGTAAACATTGATGCCAGGATTCGCTGCGATGACTTTGTCCCGATCGATGATGTGATCGAGGTGAGAATGCGTCAGAAAGAGGCTCTTGATCTTAACCCCCATCCCCTTCGCAAAGGCGAGAGCCTCATCGGCATTTGCACCGGTATCAAAGAGCGCGGCCTCTTTTGTCTGAGAGTCCCAAACAAGGTAGGAATTCACCGTCATGGGGTCATCCGGGTCATCATCAAAAAGGGTGTTAAACTGCTTCAGCCCATCCAGCTCAACCGCCTCAGGTCTCCACGAACGGCCACCAAGTTCTACGAGACTATCACCATCAAGCCCCAGTGCCGGAGCGATCGCGCGCACTGCTGCTTCATCAAACTCTCCCCCCTTCAACTTCTTAATCATCCCTGTCTCCACTCCCGTGAGAAAAGAAAGGGTGTCATCTGTCATCCCCGTGCCCCGGAGGGTCTTGCCAAGCACATCTTCAAAGAAGTCTTCGAGTTCAATCATCAGTGTTGTTTAGAAAAATTGATCCGCCGATGAACCTAAACCCCGATCGGGTGCCACGTCGTCTTAATTTCCTGAAAGTCGAGGATGTGATAAGGGCTCTCTTTGAGAGGTGCATCTTTCTGATGAACAACCCTCTTGAGATTTTCGGCTGACTCCAGATCGGCGGTCTTCTTTTCTGAAGAATCATCAGAGCACAGGAGAACAGAATTCACATCCATGTGCTTTGCAAACTCGGGAACGAGTTCATCGCGATGCCCGGTGAGGATATTCACGACGCCACCTGGAACATCTGATGTCGCGAGGACTTCAGCAAAGGTGATCGCGCTGAGCGAGTTCGGTGTCGCTAAGACGATGGCACTATTTCCACCCACGATCACCGGAGCGAGGGCGGAGATAAGGCCTGAAAGACTTCCGTCAGAAGGACTGACAATCGCCACGACTCCGGAAGCCTCGGGGACCGAGAAATTGAAGTGTGAGGAAGCCACTGGATTGACGGTGGAGAAGATGGATTGGAACTTATCGCTCCAACCGGCGTAGTGCACGAGGAGGTCGATCGACTTAGTCAGCTCAGACTTCGCCCGCGCTGCAGTCCAGCCACCATCGGTGAGCTCAGCTTCGAATTGCGCGCGGCGTCCGTCGAGGACTTCGGCGATGCGGTAGAGGATCTGACCCTTGAGATAAGCGGACGACTTCCCCCAGCCCCCCTGCGCCTTGCGAGCCGCCACCACGCACTCGCGGAAATCCTTCCGGCTTGCGCGTGAGACATTTGCGAGCAAGTCGCCATTCTTCCCGCGCACTTCCAAGACGCGCCCGGACTCGGTGCGAGGAAACTTTCCTCCGATGAAGAGCTTGTAGGTTTTTTTAATGGTCATGTCGGAAAAAATTAGAGGTTGAGATAAGCGGCGAGCCCGTGGACGCCGCCTTCACGGCCGATGCCACTTTCCTTGTAGCCGCCGAAGGGCGAGGTGGGATCGAATTTATTAAAGGTGTTGGCCCAGACGATTCCGGCATTCAGGCCGGTCGTCATCTTGAAAATCTTAGAGCCCTTATCAGTCCACACGCCGCCGCTCAGGCCGTAAGGCGTGTTATTAGCTTTGGTCAGCGCTTCATCTGGCGTGCGGAAAGTTTGGACCGCGAGGACGGGCCCGAAGATCTCCTCCTGCACGATGCGGTGGCTCTGCGCGCAATCGGTAAAGAGGGTCGGCTTGAACCAGTTTCCCTTACGAGGAACTCCCCCGCTCGGTTGCCAGATCTCAGCGCCTTCTTTTGCGCCCGCTTTCACGAGCGCCTTGATGCGCGCGAGCTGCTCAGGCGAGTTGATCGCTCCGATATCGGTATTCTTATCAAGCGGATCGCCCACGATAAGCGTCTCCATGCGCTTCTTCAGCTTACGGATGACGTTATCGGCGATGCTCTCCTGCACAAAAAGACGAGAACCTGCGCAGCAGACGTGGCCTTGGTTGAAAAAGATGCCATTCACGATTCCCTCGACCGCTTCATTGATCGCGGCGTCTTCGAAAACGATATTCGCAGCCTTTCCTCCCAGCTCGAGAGTGAAGCGCTTATCGGTTCCGGCGATGGCGCGGCGAATAGATTTCCCGACACAGGTCGATCCGGTAAAGGCTACCTTATCGACATCAGGATGCTCGATCACCGCTTGTCCGGTCGCTCCAGCTCCCGTGACAATATTGACCACTCCAGCTGGGAGTCCGGCATCTTCAAAAATCTCAGCAAGCTTCAGCGCGGTGAGCGGCGTCGTCTCGGCGGGTTTTAAAACGACGGTATTTCCACAGGCGAGCGCGGGAGCAATTTTCCAAGCCGCCATGAGCAGCGGGAAGTTCCAAGGGATGACCTGACCCACGACTCCGATAGACTTAGGCTTCAAGCCTGGGAAGGCGTAATCCAGCTTATCGGCCCATCCCGCGTGGTAGAAAAAGTGAGCCGCGACGAGCGGGATATCGACATCACGGCTTTCGCGAATCGGCTTACCACCATCCATCGATTCCGTGACCGCAAGCTCACGTCCGCGCTCTTGAATGAGACGCGCGATGCGGAAGAGATACTTAGCGCGCTCCGCTCCGGAGAGCTGGCCCCATTCGCCCTCGTAAGCCTTACGAGCTGCTTTGACGGCAAGGTCCACCTCTTTTTTAGAAGCTTCACCCACCTCTGCGATCACCTCATCGGTCGCGGGGTTGATTGTCTTAAAGCGCTTCGCGGGCTTCACCCATTTGCCATCGATAAAAAGGTCATACTGATTTTTGATTTCAAAGTGATCAGTCGACTCCGGCGCAGGAGCGTAGTCGCCGAAGATGAAATTGTGTGGTCCTGGTTCTTTCTTTGCCATCGTTCTAGGTTCTAGTTCAGTCCTTTGTAAAATAATCACCGCTCTGGTAGCGCCCGGTCTCTTGCTTGCGGATCTGCATGAGGAGGTCATTGGTGAGTGAGCTCGCACCGAAGCGGAACCACTCGTTCGTCAGCCATTTTGGCCCCAGCACCTCGCGCACCATGACGAGATATTGCAGCGCGAGCTTGGCATTACTGATGCCACCGGCGGGCTTCATCCCCACCATCTTGCCGGTGCGATCGTAGTGATCCTCGATCGCCTGCAGCATCACGAGAGTCACCGGAAGAGTCGCCGCGATGGGCACCTTACCGGTGGAGGTTTTGATAAAGTCGGCCCCGGCTGCGATCGCGATGTCGCTGGCCCAGCGGACCGAGTCGTAGGTGACGAGTTCACCTGTTTCTAAAATCACTTTAAGATGCGCGTCTCCGCAAGCTTCTTTGCAGGAGGCGATTTCATCAAAAACAGCGCGGTGCTCTCCCTGCATGAAGAGACCTCGCGAGATCACCATATCGATCTCGTCTGCCCCTTGGCTTACTGCATAACGCACCTCCGCAACCCGCTCCTTCAAGCGCATCTGACCACTGGGAAATTGGGTAGCAACGGCGGCGACTTTCACCTTCGAGCCTTCGACGGCTTTGGCGGCAACCTTCACCATGCGAGGATAGACGCAAACCGCAGCGGCTGGTCCGATCGAAGGATCTTCAGGAAGTGGATGGAGCGCCTTCTGGCACATCTGTCGCACTTTCCCGACGGAGTCAGCCCCTTCAAGCGTGGTGACATCGAGCATCGTCACGGCGAGTTTCAAGGCAGACATCTTGCTCTCCTTCTTCATCGAACGCGCACAAAAGCGCTTCGCCCGTTCTTCTACGCCCACTTGATCGATCGACGGACTATCGCGCCGATCCGGGAAGGTTACTACTCCTGCTTTCACGGGGGGAAACTAACAAATCGGAGAGTCAGAGCAATGATCGATCTTTGAATCGTCTCTGAAGAATTTTGGTGTAGGGTTTAGGTGGTTATGAACGAGTCAAAAGCGAAGCCTTCAAGAAGACGCAGACCTTTTCCGTTATGGGCTTTTTGGATTGTGACAATTCTTATCTTCAGCGGCCTTGCCATGTCAGTTGCATCATGGCCTCCCCACCGCACCAGTAAAAAAGTAAAAGCTCAAGCTGCGATCCGGAGCCTATCGGATGCCATCGATCTTTTTTATGACAAATACGAATCACTCCCTGGATCATCAGAAAAAAACGAAGGCTCCGAATGTAAATCTGGGAACAAACTCATGGAGATCCTCTGTGGACTAGAGCAAGCTAGTCATTCAAATCCCTACCAAATCAGCTTTTTCGAGTTCAAAAGAGCGAGAGAAATCAGTGATGATTACTACGATGGCCTCCATCGCACCCCAGTAACCGTCTCCCTCTACGGCCCTTGGAAGAACAAAGACATCGAAGACCGCTACTACCGAATCATTCTCGACCACGACGGAAACAAAACGATCCGAGAACCAGCCGAACTTGGAGGAAACCTCATTCCCAACGTCCGCTACCTGATCTACCACAAAGGAAAAGACGGAAAAATCGGAGGCGATTACAACGAGGACAACGTCTATAGTTGGAAGTAGCTCGGCTGGCACCAGTTGAAGGAAGATTCGGATTTTGGAGCCCCGGCAGGGGCAGCAGAAATTAGCCCTGGGTGGAGCTTGCGGAACCCGGGGGTTTGATGGGGCGGATCCGTGGTCGAGCCTTTGACGATGAATCGCGGAACATTCGCCCGAAGACCGTCGCTTCGGCATCGATACCGCCCGACGGCCTGCGGGCGCCCATTATTTGAGGCTAGATGAAAGGCTTGGCCGCACATTCTTCCAAACCTACACCCCCGGTTTCGCTGCGCTTCACCGGGGGCTAATTTCTGTCGTCCCTACCGGGACTGGGAGCGGTCTCGATGGCTTAAAATCCTGCCATTCGTAGTGACCTCCACTCTAATACTTCACCTTCTTCGGCTTCCGCTCCGGCTGTTCGATTCCGGCACGCTTTTTCAGCTCCTTGATCTGATCGCGGAGGTGAGCGGCTTTTTCGAATTCTAGGCGGGAGGAGGCTTTTTGCATTTCCTCTTCCATCTCGCGGATGACTTCGGTGGCATTGTAGACCATCTCGTCTTCGGCGACCATGGACTGGTTCAGCTTATCCCCTTCCGTAGTTCCTTTTCCTCGTTCGTGGAGACTTTTTTGAACGGCTCGGACGACACTCTGAGGTTTGATGCCGTGCTTTTCATTGTGCTCCTGCTGCACGCGGCGGCGGTGCTCGGTGACATTGATGAGCGCTTGGATCGAATCGGTGACATCATCGCAGAAAAGGACACACTCGCCATTCACGTGGCGGGCGGCTCGGCCTGCGGTCTGGATGAGGCTGGTTTCGTTTCG
>JALZWA010000213.1 GCA_023299815.1 Akkermansiaceae bacterium | reverse complement strand
TTGCTCTCAGCACTCGCTGATGCCTTTGCTGAACTCTCCGACTGGTCCACAGCTAAGGACAAAGTGGGAGAAACAGCCAAAGCAAACGGAGCTAAACCGGGCCAACTCATGTTCCCTCTCCGCATCGCCCTTTCGGGAAAAGGAGGAGGCCCCGATCTCGGAGCCATCCTTGCCATTCTCGGGCAAGAAGAATCCGTGCGACGTATCCGTCGCGTGGTCAGCTTACTCGGTTAAAAAAAGGAAGCACTTTTACTTATGCGCGAACTCAAAGACGGCATCCGCTCCCGAGTCAAACTCGACTTCATGGGACGTGTTCACAAGTGGTTTCGAGGCACCGATGCGGACAAACGCTACGCTAATGAGATTCTAGTTCTCAAGACCCTCGAGGAACGGGGATGTCCCTATGTGCCGCAATTACTAGAGGAGCATCCTGAAGACGTCTACTTCGTCTCCACCAATTGCGGAGCCCCAGCGGACGGTATTTCCAAAGCTAAGTCCGACGCTCTCTTCGCCGAACTCGAATGCGATTACGGTGTGCGACACGACGACCCCGAGGCACGCAATGTAACCTATAATGCCAAGCAAGGCCGCTTCAACCTCATTGACTTTGAGCTCGCCACCGTACTGGAAATGGATGCAAAGGAAGAAACGCCCGCCGCCAGCGAAGTCGTCCGCGTCTCTTGGGCCGCGGCCTCTCGCCAAGGTAGCACGCACAAGGCGAATGATGACTTTTGGCTCGCCCTCCGCATCAATTCACAAGGCGTCACCAATGCCGCATCGGAAGGGGAAACATTGCTCGACCCCGAACACCTCGTCCTTGCGGTATCCGATGGCATGGGCGGCCGCCAGGCAGGCCAGTTCGCCTCCCGACTCATCACGAAATACGTCCGGCGCCAAGCCGAAGCACTCTACAAAGGCCTCACATCAGGTAGAGATGTCGACACCCTCCTCGGCGACCTTTTAAAGAGTGCCCACCAAGGCCTTATCGAAATGATGGAGAACGACGACCTCATCAAAGGCATGGGTGCCACCCTCAGCCTCGCTTGGGTCACCCCAGAGACACTTCACTGGGCGCACGTCGGAGACTCTCGCCTCTATCTTTTACAGGAGGAAAAGGTCACCCAACTGACAAAAGACGACAACATCGCTTGGCGTCAATACCACACCGGACAGCTCACCGAATATGCCTACCGCAATCACCCCCGCCGCTCCATCCTCACCGAGGTCCTCGGCGGAAGTGGGCGCACCATCTATGTTCAAACCGGCTCCATCCCCCTAGCAGAAGACTCTCGCCTCATGCTCTGCTCAGATGGAGTCGTGGATGGCCTCTCCGATAAAGTCATCGCAGACGAACTCTCCGAGTCCGGCACAGCTTCAGAAATCGCCCAAGACCTCATGACCAGAGCGCGCGCCAATGCCCAGCGAGATGACACCACCCTCATCGTCGTAGACCTTTCCCGAGTTTAATAAAATTGGCATACCAAGTGCTTCACGCGAGGAGCTAGCTCGAAAAATCTCCTGAAAATATGGTGTTGCCACGACTTCGATTCTTGTCGAGGCTACCCACCTCATTGCAGGGCATAACTTCCCAAGCAACCACTTAGACCCATGGCTAAATACCGACTCGATTACATCTGGCTGGACGGCTACACGCCCGTTCCAAATCTTCGCACAAAATGCTGCATCAAGGAATTTGATGAAGCCCCCACCCTCGAACAACTCCCTGAGTGGGGTTTCGATGGCTCATCCACTCAGCAAGCTGAAGGTGGTGACTCTGATTGCATCCTCAAGCCTGTCGCTCTTTATCCTGACGGCACCCGTGAGAACGGCTTCCTCGTCATGTGTGAAGTCATGCTTCCAGACGGCTCCGCTCACCCATCCAACGCACGTGCCGGCATCCTTGATGATCCAGGCGCATGGTTCGGCTTCGAGCAGGAGTATTTCCTCGAGAAAAACGGCAAGATCCTCGGCTTCCCGAAAGGTGGTTATCCTGAGCCTCAGGGCGGATACTACTGCGGAGTCGGCTACAAAAACGTCGGAGACATTGGCCGTGCCATCGTCGACGAGCACCTTGACCTCTGCCTCTATGCAGGAATCAACCACGAAGGCATCAATGCCGAGGTGGCCATGGGCCAGTGGGAATTCCAGGTTTTCGGAAAAGGATCCAAGCGCGCTGCAGACCAGATCTGGGTTGCTCGCTTCCTTCTCGAGCGCCTCTGCGAAGAGTATGCCGTAGACGTGAACTACCACTGCAAGCCGCTTAAGGGCGACTGGAATGGCTCCGGAATGCACGCAAACTTCTCCACCGACAAGCTTCGCGACACCGGCGGCAAGGAATACTTCGACAAGCTCATGGCTCAGTTCGAAAAGAACACCATGGAGCACATCGCAGTCTACGGACCAGACAACGACCAGCGCCTCACCGGCCTCCACGAGACCCAGTCAATCGACAAGTTCTCATGGGGCATCGCCGACCGTGGCGCATCTGTCCGCGTCCCGCACGCCTTCGCCAAGAACGATTGGAAAGGCTACCTCGAAGACCGTCGTCCAAACTCCCAGGGAGATCCCTACGCCATCGCTTCTCGTATCCTTAAAACGATCGAAGAAGTCGGCTAGTCCTCTCAAGACCCAACTTTACAAAGCGGCCTCCGGTTCTCCGGCGGTCGTTTTTTTTATCCCCTTCCCTTGTCGCCTCAGTCCCTGATCGCCACCTCCTGCCACTGCAAACCCTCCAGTCTCATCAGACACCAGACCCTAAAAAAAGCACCCGGCACAACCGGATGCTCTTGAAAATGTCAGAGCCTAAACCGAGCGCGTCTTGAGCGAATCAGCAACTGGCTCGTCCTTACGACCCAGAATCTTACGCATCTTAGCGAGCGCAATGTTCTGCACCTGACGAATCCGCTCACGGCTCACTCCGAAGTCTCGGCTAATCTCCTCAAGCGTCAGAGGCTTCTTACCATTGAGACCGAAGCGGTGATCGATGATATGCGCTTCCCGCTCATCGAGTGAATCAAGGAGACCATCGAGTTCACCGTGAAGATTCTTTCCTTCCAGAGCCATCGATGGATCCGCTGCTTTCTCATCCTGGACTGTTTCTCCCAGCTGGGTGCCATTCTCGTCACCAAGCGGTGCGTCAAGCGATGCTGGGCGCATGGAATACTGCTTAAGCAAAGCCAGCTTCTTGAGTGGGATTCCCAACTCCTCACTGAGTTCTTCATTGGTCGGCGTGCGACCAAGATCTTCAGAGAGAATATTCGAGATCCGACGCACCTTAGCGATCTTATCGATCATATGAACCGGCAAGCGCACCGTCTTCCCCTGATTAGAAAGCGCACGCTTAATCGACTGCTTAATCCACCAAGAAGCATAAGTTGAAAGCTTCCCCCCTTTTTCGGGGTCAAATTTATCAACCGCCTTCATGAGACCCATATTTCCTTCAGAAATCAGATCGGCAAGCGGAAGTCCGTAGTCGGAATAATCTCGCGCAATCTTTACCACCAAGCGCAGATTCGCCTTGATGAGATGCTCTCGAGCTTTTTCGTCCCCACGAGAAATCCGGTCAGCGAGTTCAATCTCCTTCTCAGGCGTGATTAAATCAGTCTTCATGATTTCACGCATGTAGACGCTCGTGCTGCTATTTTCGCTAGTTGTGGACATGGTAGGTAGTTCGGCTAATTAAGAACTGAGCACATCATGTGCCCGCTCAGTTTATTATACGAGGAAAAACTCCTGAAGTTTCAGTAATTCTCGAAAATAGTTAGCGCGACTCATCAATCCACAAAAAAAGCACCCCTGCTCACGCAGAGATGCTCTTTAAAATCCTTAGTATTAGGTCCTATCGCTTACGGCGAACCGTCAGCACAAAACCAGACAGGAGCACAAGAAGTGACGAGCTAGGCTCAGGCACACACAGTGAATGCCCAGAGGTCACTTCATAGTTACCAATGTAAGCGCTCTGATTCCAAGCATAAGTCTCAAAGCTATAGGTCTCACCGCCAGTGATGTCGATCGAGCTAATGTCGAAAGTGTAATCAGTGTTTGTATTGATCGCACCATTCGATTGTGCACCAGAGGTCCAAACAGTATTTCCAGCAATATCGACAATCGAAAGCTGGAAGCCGCTGCTTTGGTTTGGATCAGTTGCCCCATTCATTGGGTTGTGGGTGAATGAGAACTCATCAAGAGGCCCTGAAGAATCAGACGAGAACGTGAGATCGAAGCTCACAACGTTAGCCGAATTCGGATCGAAGGCGTCGTCCCACTGACCGGTGCAGATCAGGCCTTGGCCATTGACGATCGTGCCACCACTATGGCCAACGAGATCGCCGTTCCCCAATCCAGCAAAATCAAGCGTGGTCGGAGAGACACACGTGTCATTCGAGAATGAATCGAAGGAAGTGAAATGGGTTTGCGGCTGGATGGACCAAGCATTCGGATTAGCTCCTTGGTAGTCGAATGAGACCAAGGTGGTGACCTGAGCGGTCAAAGAAGACATCGAAAGGATGCCAGAAGTCAGCAATGCAGCTGTAAATGTTTTTTTCATAATCGGGTAGAACAACGGATTAAATTGTCGCCCAAGAAATGCGCGCTCTTCCCACCCGAGTCGAAACTTTTTGACGGCAAGCGATTCAGCCACAAAAAACATCCCCTTAAATACCTTATACTATATCATTTTCAGTAATTAACCAAATTAGAAAAGTGGCAATGAGCCCTATCCCCTTGATTCCAAGACCCCTAAGACACTGAGGGGTAGAAGATGTCTTTAATGAAACTCAGGTATACAGGCACCTTAAAAAACAATCTCCCATCAAGAAAAATATCATTTCCCTCTCTTTAAATTCAAAGATTTTCAACAGGTATGTGTATTACACTGCACAAAAATAGAATACAAAATCCAGAGATTCTTTCTTCATTTCAAATAGGAAGATATCTAAAAAACAAGGCTGCTCCCCCTCTCAGGAAAGCAGCCTCGTAAAAAAATGTAATGCAGACTCTCTACTTCTGAGCAACAGCGCTTCCGCTTTGAGACGCCTTGGTCTTCTTATAAGCCGCCTCACTCTGCTCCTTAGCCCAGCCTGAGTAGGCTTTCTGACTGATGACTTCCATCAAGCCGCGCATGTTCGCATGGCCTTCTCCGCAGAGTTGACCGCAGATGACGTAAGTCTCAAGCTTCTTGATAGGCTTAAACCACATCGGGATATCTCGTCCAGGCATCGCATCCTGCTGAATGCGCATCGGCACGATCGAGTAGTTGTGGATCACGTCCGTAGAAGTGATCTGAAGGATCGCGTTCCGGTCCACAGGCAGTTTGAGCACCGGAGCGACAAAGTCATCCCAGCCATTCGGATCATCAGGATCGATGCAAGGATCACCCACCCCGCTGATGAGATGCCGGTCAATACGACCAAATTTCCCATCACTACCAGGATAGTGATACTGGAAGCCGAATTGGTAACCGATCACGCGCACACGCACCGGGTCGGTCTTTTGAACATCATCGAACTGGTCGGTGCGCTCCCACCAGAGCGGGAAAGCGAAACCAAGAAGAAGGACAGCCTCGATGATCACCACCCCGATCTCCAAGTGAGAGGAGACGTGACTCGTGACACCGTGGTAGCTCGCCTTAGGATTCTTACTCGCCCGGAACTTCCACAAGCAAACGAAGAAGAAAAGGGTCCAGCCCGCAAAAAGGGCGAACATGAACCAGTGAGTGATATCGATCAGGTGATCGACATCCCCGCCGTGCTCGGAAAAGTTTTCGGGAATCCCGAGCCATTTGGACCAGTTGAGAGAAACAAACATGAAAGTGATTTTTAGGAATTCGAAGGAGGTGCGACGTAGTCGTCCAAGTATTTAGGATCGAGGCCCGCCTTTTCACGGCGCGCCATGCGGATCATGAGAAAGAGCACTCCGCTGATCAGTGGCACGATGCACATCAGCATCACCGCAATGGCCCAGCCCGCGGCATCTCCGCCAGCGTGCTTGAAAGCATTCGCACAAGTTGAACAACCGATAATGAGAGATTCAGAAACCATGATGTAAAAAGTTAGAGGAGGATTTTTTTAGCCTTACGGAAAAAGTAGATGCCATAGAGCGCGAGACCCACTGACACCGCCAAAGTAAAGTAGCCAAGGATCGTCACTCCCTTGCCCGAGGCTCCATCTTCAATGAAGATTGCCCAAGCTCCAAAGCCCACGCAAAACAGCGCCGCAACGAAGATGAAAATAAGATGAAATCCTTTAATCGACATTATTTCTTAGGTTCGATTTTAGCGTGAACGTCAGTCGCTGGTTTATCAGGATTATAAAAGCCATCAGCCGCGGTGCTGTTTCCATACTGAATCGGGTCACTCTTGGACCAGCCAATCAGCCACATGCAGAAGAAAGCCA
>JALZWA010000212.1 GCA_023299815.1 Akkermansiaceae bacterium | reverse complement strand
ACCGGAGGCGTCGTCTCCTCTCTCGGGAAAGGCCTCGCCGCAGCCTCCATCGGAGCTCTCCTCGAGCACCGAGGTCACAAGGTCATGATCCAAAAGTTCGATCCTTACCTCAATGTCGATCCGGGCACGATGTCGCCCTACCAGCACGGTGAGGTCTATGTGTTAGACGACGGAGCAGAGACCGACCTCGACCTTGGCCACTACGAGCGCTTCACCTCCAGTAAGCTCTCTCGCCTCAATTCTCTTTCTTCCGGCCAAGTCTTCGAGACCGTCATCCGCAATGAGCGCGAAGGCAAATACCTCGGAGCAACAGTTCAATACATCCCGCACGTCACGGACCAGATCCAAAAGCGCCTCTTCGACGTCAAGGAAGCCAACCCTGATGTGGATATTCTCATCACCGAAATTGGTGGCACCGTTGGAGACATCGAGGGAACTCTCTTCCTAGAAGCTCTCCGCCAATTCGCCCTTGAGGTTGGCCGCGAAAACGTCTGCTTCATCCACGTCACCCTCCTTCCTTTGGTGAAAGCCGCTGGCGAAATCAAAACCAAGCCAACCCAGCAATCAGTCGCTAAATTACGCGAAATCGGGATCCAACCCGACATCATCATCTGCCGCACCGAGCACGACCTCGATGAAGACAACAAGGCGAAGATCGCGATGTTCTGCAACGTCCCCGCCGCCAATGTCGTCGCCTTCCGCGATGTTGAAAACACCATTTACGAATGCCCGCTCGACCTGCGGAAAGACAAGATCGACCGCCTCGTCACCGAAGCCCTCGATCTCCCATCCGAGACTCCAGACCTCACGGCTTGGCAAGGCTTTGTCGACCAAATCGTCAGCCCTAAGAACAAGGTCAATATCGCCGTCGTCGGAAAATACATCGAACTCCAAGACGCTTACAAATCGATTTACGAATCCCTCACCATCGCCGGCGCAGCACACAGCACGCGGGTCAATGTGGTGAAGGTCGATGCTGAAAAACTCACTCAAGAAAATGCGGCACACCTCCTCGGCGGGGTCGATGGCATCCTCGTTCCCGGCGGCTTTGGCGATCGTGGAGTAGAAGGCAAGATCGAAGCCGCTCGCTACGCCCGTGAGAAAAAAGTGCCCTACTTTGGCATCTGTCTCGGCATGCAGATCGCCACCATCGAATTCGCCAGAAATGTCTGCGGACTGGAAGGAGCAAACTCCACCGAATTCACCAAAGAAAGCCCCCACCCAGTCATCTGCCTTCAAGAAGAACAACAAGGCGTGGTCGACATGGGAGGCTCGATGCGCCTCGGATCCTGCGAGTCCGTCGTCGTCGCCGGAACAAAGTCGCACGACCTCTATGGCGGCGCGGACCGCATTCACGAGCGCCACCGCCACCGCTACGAGCTCAACTCTGATTACCTAGACCAGCTCCAAGAAGCAGGACTCGTCATCGCCTCCGTCTCCGCAGACGAAGGACTCGTGGAGATCATCGAGAACCCAGATCACCCCTACTTTATCGCCGCTCAGTTCCACCCGGAATTCAAGTCGAAGCCGAACAAACCCCATCCCCTCTTCTCCGGATTTGTGGAAGCCTCTCTCAATAAATCATGAGCAGCCAATGCCTCATCGTAGGCCTACAAGGCTTAGAACTCAGCGCAGAAGAGGCAACCCTCTTCCGCGACCTTCAGCCTGCCGGTTACATTCTCTTCTCTCGTAACTTAGAATCTGCAGCGCAAATCCGATCCCTGACGGACTCTCTCCGCGACCTCTCCTACGAATCCCCTTTTATCTCGATCGATCAAGAGGGCGGCCGCGTCTGGCGCACCCGTGAATTCAGCTGCGCACCTCCTGACGCCGCCACCTTTTCCGAGAAGGCAGACCTCAAGCAAGTCGCCCGCTTCGGCGCTCTCACAGGCCAACTGTTAGAAATCCTTGGCATCAATCTTAACTTCGCTCCCGTGCTCGATCTCGATCACTTCCCTGAGCAAAACAACGGCCTCCGGGGTCGCTGCTGGGGAAACGAGTCACAACGCGTCATCGACTACGCGGGAACGTTCAATCGCTGGATGCGCAAGCAAAACGTCCTCTCCTGCGGAAAGCACTTCCCCACTAATGGACTCGCTCTCTCCGACCCACATCATGACCTTCCCGTGGCGGACATCTCGCTAGAAGACCTCTTAAAAGAGGACCTCATTCCCTACACCGCCCTCATGCCCGAGCTCGATGCCATCATGGCCTGCCATCTGAATTTCCCTCAGCTAGACGCCCAACTTCCCGCCTCACTCTCCCCTCAGATTCTCACGCGACTTCTCCGCGACCAGCTCGGTTACGAAGGCCTGATCCTCACCGACGACCTCGACATGGGAGCCATCGTCAATCACTACGGCCGCGGTAATGACCTCCGTCTTGCCATGGAAGCCGGAGTCGACATCCCGCTCGTCTGCCACGAAATGAGCACACTTAAAGAAGCTGTCAAAGAGTTAGAAAAACTTCCCAACAGCCGCATCGATGACTCGCTCAAACGCATCGAAAAAGCACGCCGCCGCATCAATCGCCCACCCACCTTCACCGTCGATCGTTGGGATTCCATCAATCAAAAGATGAGCGAACTCACTTCCGAAGTGATCGGCACGGATCGCTATGATCCCGCACGCCCTAGTCAGAGCCCTGTCGAGGACTACTAGCCCACCGCAGCGGGAAAGAGTCTCCCAAGGGCGGAAATAATCGTCCCTTTCGGATTTCCATTTCCACGCTACCTTGCGCCACTTATGATCGCAACTAAGACCGCACTCATCACCGGGGCCAATGGAGGAATCGGCTCCGCTCTCGCCCGCAAGCTCTCAGCCTCAGGAACCCAACTCGTCCTCGCGGGACGCAATACTGCCGCGCTAGAATCACTCGCCACCGAGCTTGGCGCTCACGCCATTACCTGTGACTTCACCCAGCCTGAGCAAGTCGCCAGCTGCGTCACCGAAGCACTCACTCACCTCGGTGAGATCCAATCCGCCGCCCACTGCATCGGGTCCATTCTCTTAAAACCGGCCCACCTCACCTCCGTCGAAGACTGGCAGAGCGTCATGGATACCAATCTCAACTCCTCCTTCTACCTCCTTCAGAACCTCGCTCGACCCATGATGAAATCTAGCGGTTCCATCGCCTTCGTCACCTCCGTCGCTGCTGAGAAAGGACTCGCAAATCACGAAGCCATCGCCTCCGCAAAAGCAGGCCTCGCAGGCCTCACTCGCTCCGCCGCCGCCACTTATGCCAAAAGCGGACTGCGCGTGAATGCCGTCTCCCCGGGACTCACCGACACCCCCCTCGCCTCGCCCATCACCTCCAACGAACAAGCACGCAAGTTCTCCGAAGCGATGCACCCACTCGGCCGCCTCGGCACCCCCGAAGAGATCGCCTCCGCCCTCTTTTTTCTCCTTTCTCCTGACAACACCTGGATCACTGGACAGACCCTCTGTGTCGATGGTGGACTCTCCTCGCTTCAGACAAAGTAGTGGCTCACAAAAAAACGAACCTCCCTAGCAAGACCTGCCTCGTCTGCAAGCTCCCCTTTTCCTGGCGCAAAAAATGGGCCCGCGACTGGGACTCGGTCCTCTATTGCTCGGAGCGCTGCCGCAGAAGTAAGACTACTCCACCAAAGCCTTCACCACCGGCATCACCCGGAGAAGGCGCTCGGCCTGCTGCTGCGTCTTCATCGGCCCCTTCTCCGTCAGCTCAATCGTCGGCACCACACGCGCCGGAAGCAGATTAACATTCGTCAGCCACGCCGGATTCTTCAACCGCACAACCTCCTCTTCAGCGAGATAAAAATTTCCCCAAGTGCTGTGACCGGCACCTCCAAGAATATCGATCTGCTTCACCAAAGTTTCCCCTTCTCCCGAGACTCGGTCCCAAATCCCCTCCACCGCTACCGGGGGATAGAAGACCACCCGAAGCCGATTCCTCAACGAAGCGCTCGCCAAATATTCCGCAAAGCCTAGTCCAAAAGCCACCGGCGTTCCGCCCTCCCCGTAAGGAATCGCGACTACCGTCACCTCATTCGACTCTTTATTACCGGAATCAAACCAAAGCGTCGTCCAAAGCAACCCCTCCGCCACATCATCTGATTTACGAAAAACATCATAACCCAGATTCAGACTCCCGAGCGTCCCCTCGATCATCGAGGCAGTCTGCCGCATCGCCCGTTGACCAGCCACCGTCGTCATATCGCGCTCGCCGATGTCTATATTGAGTTTCTTAAGATAATCCGCCACCTCCTTCACCGTCGCCTGACCTTCGATCGGCTGCGATTTCTCCCGCTCCTCAGTCGCGCCGAGATAAAGCGCGACACAAATCGAGACAATCAGAAGACAGAAGATGGAGAAGAGAATCGCCCCGACATTGATTCGTTTTTCGCTCATGATTTGAAGAGATCTACAATAGCTCCGGCCGCACGCAAGTGCACACCTGACTCACCGAGCTGAGAAGCCGCCAGACGCAGCGATTCTCCATGCGCCCTTCGCACCTCATCGTCAGAAAGCATCCCTTCAAACCAGTGACTCACCTCGTAAACATTGGCATCATTTTGAATAAACTCTGGCGCGATCTCCCGACCCGCGAGAATATTGATCAACCCAATGTGAGGCACCTTAATAACCTGACGCGCGAGTAAATAAGTCGCCCACGCCACCCCATATACCAGACAATAGGGCATTCCATAATAAGCAGCCTCCAGCGTCGCCGTGCCACTTGCTACCGCACCACTTCCCACTCGCTGCATTAACTCCTGACTCCCACCCAGCTGGATCTTCACCAAGCCTTCCGGCAAGCCACTCCTCACAAGCTCCGCACGCATCACACCTTCCACCTTCTCGCTCGCAGCTGCTGACGCAAAAGTAACCTCATACCCCTTAGCGTGAAGATCTCCAGCCACCTCTAACATCAGAGGAAACAAGCGCGTCACCTCCCGCATGCGACTCCCTGGAAAAAGCCCCACCAGCGCCGGATCTCGCTCCACCTCAACCCGCTTCTCCTCCAGCTCATCGATCAGCGGATGGCCCGGGCACACCGCCTTCAGCCCCGCCTTTTCAAAAACAGGAACCTCGAAAGGAAACAAACACAGCATCAAGTCATGCGACTCCACAATTTGCGGAATCCTCCGCTGATTCCACGCCCACACCTGAGGTGCCACATAGTGGACAATCTTTGTATCCGGACAGAACTCCCTCACCCGCTTCGCAAGCCGCAGGTTAAAGCCTGGGTAATCGACCAGAAGCAGCACATCAGGCTGCCACTCAATCACCTCTGCCACTGATTTTTCTAGACGCTCCTTGAACCAAGAATAGCGCTTCAGCACCTCAATATAACCCATCACCGCCGCATCATCGACCCAGTCGATCATCTCAGCCTCAGCAACCTTCCCCATAATCGGACCACCCAAACCTCGAAATTCCACCCCTCCAAACTGGTGCCTCAGAGCATCCATCAGCTCCGCCCCGTGGGTATCTCCACTGACCTCTCCCGCCACGACATAGACTTTGCGAATCATCTTCAAAGACACCCTAAGCACCAGAGCCAGTTTTCTAAATCTCAAAAAAATCCAAAAGAGCACCGAAATCCTCTGACAAGAGCTTGCTTCCGAGAGAGCAAAGGCTTATTTCCCCCCCAACAAATCACTTTCATGTCAGAAAAGGAATCACCTCAGGAAAATCAAGCCGCCAGCCCTATTGGCGAGATCGCCCACGGCCCATCCGGCTTCGATGCCTTCCTAGACGCGCATCAAAAGAAGCTCATGATCATCGGTGTCCTCCTTGTTCTTGGAGTTGTCTCCTACGTCATCGTATCCGGCCTCCAGCAAGAAGCACGTGCCACCGCTGCCGCTGAAATCAGCGAAGCCTCGGACCTACCCACTCTTCGCGAAGCTTACGAAAAGCACAAATCCACTCCAGCCGGAGCAGTCGCGCTTGATAAGATCGCCAAGATCCAGTGGCAAGACCAGCGCCACGGGGAAGCGATCGAGACCCTCGAATCCCTCACTTCAGAATATCCCGAGCACCCCTTTCTTGGCAGCGTCCACCTTACTCTTGGCAACTACCATCGTGAGCTTAACCAGCTCGACAAAGCGAAAGCCAGCTACGAGGCCGCCGCTGCGTCAAACTCCGCAGTCAGCTCTACCGCACTCGTTGCCCTCGGCGACCTTTCCCTCCGAGAAGACGCTTCCGATGAAGCCGACACCCTCTACGGACGTGTTTCCTCTGAGTTCGGACAACGTCACTCTGATTTCAAGCAAATCGCCTCCACTCACGAGAAGCTCGTCGGCACAGCTGCCCCCACAGAAATCACACCAGCGCCTGAGCCACCTAAACCCACCTCTCCTGTCCTGAATCCCACCACTCCCGATCTGCGCCCGCTACCTCCTCTTACACCAGCTCCCGCATCTATTCCCTCTCCTGCCCAAGAATAATTAAAATTATTCAGTATTTCCTCCTTCCCACGACGTTCTTTTTAGAGAATTATCCAACTTATACCGTTACTAATCCCGTGTTCGAAAAAATCATCAGCAAAAACCCTGAAGAGTCGAAGCCTTCAGCCCCCTCCGCCGCAGCACCTTCCAGCGCTGCCTCCCCTAGCAGCCAACCCGCTGCCGCACCATCCAGTGCTTCTAAAGCACCTGTAGGTGGCCAAAGAAACATCCTCAGCAACGACGTCACCATCACTGGTTCCGTTCGCTTCACCAACGATCTCCTCGTCGACGGAAAAATCGAAGGTGAAATCCAATCTGAAGGCGCCCTCACCGTGGCCGAAAATGCCATCATCAAGGCCGAGATCAAAACCAAATCCGTTGTCATCTATGGCAAGGTTCATGGAAACATCGTCGCCGGTGACCGCATCGAGATCAAAAGCGGTGCCGAAAT
This sequence comes from Akkermansiaceae bacterium, assembly GCA_023299815.1. GTDB lineage: Bacteria > Verrucomicrobiota > Verrucomicrobiia > Verrucomicrobiales > Akkermansiaceae > SW10. The sequence goes on along the minus strand of JALZWA010000212.1, from coordinate 4,384 downwards.
GGTCGGTGACGTCAAAGCAGGCACTCTCTCCATTGAGCCTGGTGCCATCTTCGTCGGTAAGTCAGAAGTCGGAACTCCTTCTGCCCAGCCCAAGTCATCCCAGAACTCTTCCTCCAAAGGAAACGGGAACGCCAAAAAGCCCCAACAGCAGAGTGCTGGAGCAGCTTAGTCGGACTTAGCCAACCTCTTTCCCCCTAAGGACTTCTGGCTTTCAAGCTCTTCAGATCGGAGCCAAAAGGACCCACTGAGGTCATTTGCCCCGAATGCGAACACCGCCAAGTGGAACCTCCACTGGCGGTTTCTACGTATTGCCGTAAATGCAGCTCTCACTTTAAGATCGAGAACGGCCAGGCCGTCTCCACGTCAAAAAAAGCTTACGACCCTTTCGCTCAGCGCAGCTCTCCAGAAAAGCCAGACGCTCCCAAAGAGCAACCAGAACCAGCGCCGAAAAATAACCCTCCAGCGAAACCTGTCAGCGAAAAGAAGCCCAGCGCTTCTCCCTCTCAGCCGACTCAGCAAAAACCCGCCGAGAAACCTGCAGAAATAAAAAAAGTCGCTCCCCCTGCCCCCGAGACGCCCCAAGAAGAAGAGAAGCCCACCCGCCCCTCTTACTTCAAGCCACCTGCTGAAATCACTCCGGAGACTAAAAAGTCCTCTCTCTTCTCTCGAAAACAAAAAGAAGCGCGCCAGATCCGCTGCTTCGACTGCCGTGCGGAGCACACCATTTCTCCCAGCTCCACCTCGGCTCTCTGTCCAAAATGCGGCACTTATATCAGCCTCAAAGACTACGAAATCAATGAGCGATGGAATCGGAGGATCCAGACACGTGGAGATGTTTTCATTCAGAAAAAGGGCATCGTTTCAGGAACGACCATCCAGTGTCACCACCTCACCCTAGAAGGAGACTTCACCGGCGGAGTCGAGTGCTCAGGAGACCTCATCATCCGCCGAAATGGCAAAATCATGGGAAAGGTCGTCTGCCGAAAGCTCATCATTGAAAAGCGAGCCAACGTCGAATTCCTCAACTCCGTGGAATGCGAAGATTGCACCGTCGATGGCCTCATCTCCGGAAACATTCACTGCTCGGGTCTCCTTTCTCTGAAAAAAAAGGCCATCCTCACAGGCAACATCAAGATCGGCCGCCTCGCCATTGCAGAAGGCGCCCAACACCACGGCCAGATTCAAATGGGCGGCTAAAGTTGGGAAAAAGCTGGAATTTTCAACATTATTTCGGGAGTCTTAAGCATGCCAGCCACTCCCGTCCTCGACCTCAAAGAAGATATTCTGCGCCTCAAGAAAGAGCGCAATGCCGTCATTCTCGCCCACAACTACCAGATTGGGGCCATTCAAGACATCGCAGACTACGTCGGAGACTCCCTCGGCCTCGCCTACAAAGCACAGGAAACTGATGCCGATGTCATCTGCTTCTGCGGCGTCCACTTCATGGCCGAGACCGCCAAGATTCTCAATCCTAACAAAACCGTCATCCTTCCAGATAAAGATGCCGGCTGCTCCCTCGAACAAGCCTGTCCTGCCGACAAGCTCGCCGCTTACCTCGAAGAACATAAGGAAAAAAACTACTACGTCATCGCCTACATCAACTGCTCAGCAGGCGTAAAGGCACTTTGCGATGTCATCTGCACCTCCGGAAATGCTCCCCGCATTGTCAATCAAGCACCTGCCGACCGCCCCATCCTCTTCGTCCCTGATGAAAATCTCGGGCAATGGGTCATCGAGCAGACCGGACGCCAGATGGATCTCTGGAAAGGAAACTGCTACGTCCACGTCGAGTTCACTCGCGAATCGATTCAGAAGATCAAAGACGAATATCCAGACGCCCAAGTCGTCGCGCACCCCGAGTGCACCCAAGCTGTCCGCCTCCTCGCTGATGAAGTCTGCTCCACCGAAAAAATGGTGCACTTCTGCCGCGACTCGAAAGCGAAAAATATCATCGTCGTCACCGAGTCCGGAATGCTCCACCGCATCCAGAAAGAAGTTCCCGAGAAGAACCTCATCCCCGGACCGACCGATCACTGCGCCTGCGCAGACTGCCGCTACATGAAGATGAACACTCTCGAGAAGCTTCACGCCTGCCTGCTGAACCTCTCTCCTCAAGTCGAGCTTCCAGAGGACGTTCGCTCTCAGGCCGAAGTCTCACTCGTCCGCATGCTGGAGCAATCCAAGTAGACTCGACAGCCCCCCTTCATACTGCTAACTAATTCCTATGCCTACTTTAAGAACACCCCTCTTTCTTGCGGTCCTCGCCTCGCTCTTGGCTGGATCTCTTTTAAGCGCCCAAACTGGCCCAAAAATTGCCACCATCAATGTCGCTGAAATTCGCCCCGAGCACCACGTGGTAAAGGAAAACATTCGTCTCTCAGGACTTTCACAAGAGAAACTCTCAAATTCCCGCATCTCCCAGAAACTCGAGGAGCGGAAGGCCAATCTCGATCAGTTAATCAAGGCTTTCCAAGAAGCGCAGGCACGCCAGGCCATGACACCTGAAGAGCTCGAGAACTTACGTCTTGAAACCAAAGTCGCTCAAGATGACTTCCGCGTTCTCCACTCGGATTGGCAGAAATGGCGCAACGAGGAAATCCGTAAACTCAATCAAGCATCTGCGATCCGCGAACGTAAATCATACGACCTCATCCAAAGCGCCGCTCAAAAAATCGGAGCCGCCATGGGTTTCGATCTCGTCGTCGATATCAATGGCGGAACGAGCACTCAACTTCCCGTCATCCTTTATCTTCGCAATGGCACTGACATCAGCAAAGAAGTAATTGCGGAGATCAATAAAGACGCGCCTGCAGAAGAACCTGCCCCAGAAGTTGCAGACCCTCAAAATTAAACTACCCTACCCCCCAGTGGAATATTTTTTAGATCTTATCAAAGAGCCCTTCATTTGGGGCTTCCTCCTTGGCCTCCTTCTCACCTTCTTTGTTTGGAAGTCCGGTTTCTCAGCACGACGGACCCTCAAAAAAGAAATCATTCGCATCCAGCACGAGAGCAAAGACCTCCAGAATCACTTGAATACTCATCTTAAAGTGCAAGCTGAAGGATCGGGAAACCTTCAGACTAAGCTCGATTCAATGAGAGACCAAAACGAGACCCTGCGCGTGAACATCGCCAATCTCCAGCAGAAGCCCGGAAAATCCGAGCTACGCCACCTTCACATCGTAGAGAACGCCGTTGGCATCATGCGCGAGCAAGCCCCTGGCTTTGCTCAAGCTTGGGAAAAGGCGCGGCGCCAAGCAGAGTCAGACCACGCCGACGCTGAGGGAGGCCTCAAGAGGCTCGTTCGTAAAGTCCTTCCCGCCATCGGCACCACCACCCCGATGCAAGAGGTGGACCTTCAAGAGAAGAGCTAGCCTTCTTTCCTCTCGCCCTCTCCTTTCCCCAGACCTAAGTTGTAAAAACCTAAGTCTCTTTTTTTACCGTCATCTCTCCACAAAAAAAAAGGCTCGGTTACCCGAGCCTCTTTTGAAAAATTGACCTTCGAGAAAGAATCAGTGAGCTCGGCAGAACTCCTCGAAGCGAGTGACGCCCTCATTGAGGACATCGAGAGTCGTGCAGTAGCTGAGACGCACGCCCATGTCGTGTCCAAAGGCGACACCAGGAACGGCAGCGACCTTGTAGCGAGTGAGAAGCTTATCGCAAAGATTACCCGACTTGAGACCAAGCTCGGTGCAGTTCACGAAAAAGTAGAATGCTCCACGGGGCTCGACCACGCTCACATTAGGAATCGCTTTCAGGCGAGCCAGCATGAACTGACGACGAACATCGTATTCCCCTCTCAGGTTCTGGATGAACTCAGCAGAAGCAGGATCCTGTAGTGCCGCCACTGCTCCATACTGAGCAAAGGTCGTCGCATTCGAGCTCGTATGGCTCTGGATCTTCGTCAGTGCCTCAGCAAGCGCTGGAGGAGCGGCAGTGTAGCCGATGCGCCATCCCGTCATCGAGTGAGACTTAGAAAAGCCATTCACCGTGATCGTGAGATTGTAAGCATCTTCGTTCACCGAAGCCACGCTGACGTGTTCCGCATCACCGTAGACGAGGTGCTCGTAGATTTCATCGGCAAGGATGATGATATCCTCGTAAGAAGCCACTTCCACGATCGCCTCAATCTCGGCCTTGTCGTAGACAGAACCAGTAGGGTTTCCGGGAGTGTTGAGAATGATCATCTTGGTCCGCGGAGACATCGCCTCCTCGAACTCTTCGGCCGTGATCTTCCACTTATTGCTTTCCTTCGTCTCAACAAGAACGGGAACACCACCAGCCATCTTCACCATCTCAGGGTAACTCACCCAGTAAGGAGAAGGAATGATGACCTCATCCCCTTCTTCGACAACGGCGAGGATGGCATTGAAACAGGCCTGCTTTG
>JALZWA010000211.1 GCA_023299815.1 Akkermansiaceae bacterium | reverse complement strand
CGGGAGAGAAATGTTTTGCGAGTGATCGTCTTTTGAAAGTGATCAAGCGTGGACCAATCAGGCCGTGTTCCCAGCGGGGCAAGGGCAGGCGGGGTCGGTTGTTTTTCTTCTGCCACCGGGGAGCTGGGCGGGGCAGTGGGCTTCTCGCGGGGCCAGGCGAAAAAAGAAAGAGCTGTTAGGGCGAGCGCGAGGGGTAAAAGCACTGTGACCCGAAATGACGTTTTCCCTTTTCCCTCACTCATGTTCTAATCAAGAAGCGGAGCCGAGCATGGCACAACGTCAAAAAAATTGTGAGTATGAGAATTTTGTTTTTAGGGGATATCGTCGGCTCTCCCGGTCGTGGTGCGGTGATTGGAAATTTGGCGCGCATTAAAGAGGAGCAGCAGATCGACTTCATCATCGTGAATGGCGAGAATGCCGCAGGAGGGCGGGGGATTACGCCGAAAATTTCGATCGACCTGCTCCGTGCGGGGGCGGCGGTCATCACTACGGGAGATCATGTGTGGGATCAGCGCGAGATTCAGGAGTATCTCCCAACAGAGCCGCGCCTTTTGCGCCCGCTGAACTGCGAACAAGATGCTCCGGGGGCAGGATCCGTCGTTCTAGAGACGGCGAAGGGGAAAGTGGCGGTTCTGAATGCCATGGGCCGCACCTTTATGAATCCTCCTCTCCAGAATCCCTTCACCGCCCTTGATAAAGAAGTGGCACGTCTCCGCGATGAAGAGGGGGTGCGCATGATCGTTCTAGATTTCCACGCTGAAGCGACCAGCGAGAAAATTGCCATGGGCCGCGCGCTTGATGGCAAGGTCTCTCTTGTCGTGGGCACGCATACTCATGTCCAGACAGCGGATGAAAGGATCTTTCCCGGAGGGACTGCTTATTTGACTGACGCAGGGATGTGTGGACCGGATGACTCGGTTCTCGGCCGTGATTTCACCTCTGTCGTTTGGCGCTTTCGCAATGGCTTGCCCACTCGTTTTCCCGTCGCTACTGGCCCCGTCAGGCTTTGTGGCGTGATTGTTGATCTGGATGAGCAATCAGGAAAAGCGGAGAAGGTTGAGCGCTTTAGTGAATTGATCGAAGAAGCCGCTGGCGAAGAAAAGTGACTTTATTTTGCCACTTAAAGGTCAATTTTTCCTGATCTTATGAAAATGGCTAGCCGAGGAGACCCTTGATCCTGCCCAATCCCCCAAAAATCAGGGCTTTCAAGGAATCTCACATTCTTATCAAAATACTTTTGACAGAGGGGGCTTCTTTGCTAGCTTCCCGCTCGCTTTCGGCATCGGGGCGAGGATTGCGGAACCTATTTTATAAGTTCTCGCGCACCCTCAATCCACCGTCGGAAGTTTCACAAATCAACTGGTTAAGCTTTTGTAGCTCAGGGGTAGAGCGCGTCCTTGGTAAGGACGAGGTCGTGGGTTCAATTCCCACCAAAAGCTCCAGTAGATTTGAGAGACGAAAAACCAGCTCAGAAACCAGCTACCAACCAATCCAAAAAAATGGCTAAAGAACAGTTCGAACGGAACAAGCCTCACGTCAACATCGGCACAATCGGCCACGTTGACCACGGCAAGACCACCCTCACCGCCGCAATTACTACCGTCCTCGCTGAAGCAGGTGGTGGTGAAGCAAAGGCATATGACCAGATCGACGCAGCTCCAGAGGAGAAAGAGCGCGGTATTACAATTTCTACAGCTCACGTCGAGTATGAGACCGAAGGTCGTCACTACGCGCACGTTGACTGCCCAGGTCACGCTGACTACGTGAAGAACATGATTACAGGAGCTGCCCAAATGGACGGCGGTATCCTCGTGGTCTCCGCTGCTGATGGCCCAATGCCCCAGACTCGTGAGCACATCCTGCTCGCTCGTCAGGTCGGTGTTCCCGCTCTCGTGGTATTCATGAATAAGACCGATCAGGTCGATGACGCTGAGCTTCTTGAGCTTGTCGAAATGGAAGTTCGTGAACTTCTCTCCATGTATGAATTCCCTGGTGATGACATTCCTGTTGTCATGGGTTCTGCTCTTAAGGCTCTCGAAGGAGATGCCGATCACAAGGCAAACATCTTGAAGCTCATGGAGGCTGTCGACAGCTACATTCCATTGCCTGAGCGTCCTGTTGATCTTGATTTCCTAATGCCTATCGAGGACGTGTTCTCGATTGAAGGTCGTGGCACCGTTGCCACCGGTCGTATCGAGCGTGGTATCATCAAGAAGATGGGTGAGGTTGAGGTTGTCGGTATTCGCGACACTCAGAAGACCACCATCACGGACATCGAGATGTTCCGCAAGTTGCTCGACGAAGGTCGTGCAGGTGATAACGTCGGTCTTCTTGTCCGCGGACTTAAGAAAGAAGATCTTGAGCGTGGTCAGTGCATCGTGCAGCCTGGAACAGTGAAGCCTCACACCAAGTTCACCGCTGAGGTCTACGTCCTTTCTAAGGACGAAGGTGGCCGTCACACGCCTTTCTTCGCGAACTACCGTCCACAGTTTTATTTCCGCACGACTGACGTGACCGGATCCATTTCCCTTCCCGACGGCGTCGAGATGGTGATGCCTGGTGATAACGTCAATATGACGGTTGAACTCATCACACCAATTGCAATGGAGCAGACCATGCGTTTCGCGATTCGCGAAGGTGGCCGCACCGTTGGTGCTGGTCGTGTCGGCGATATCCTTGCGTAATTGCTCACCTCAGGAATTACTCGGAACCCTCTGATTAATTCCTTCTGGCTGGTTTCTAGCGGGGGCACCCTTTTTGGGGTGCCCCTCAGTCGCCTCCCAAAACAAACTTTCAAAAAGTAATAGGACAGTAGCTCAATTGGTAGAGCATCGGTTTCCAAAACCGAGGGTTGTAGGTTCAAGTCCTATCTGTCCTGCCACTTTTCCCTTTTTCAATATGTTTCAGAAACTCTTTAGATTTATCGGCGAAGTTAAGACTGAGCTGCGCAAAGCATCATGGCCCTGGGATCCCGATCCTAAGGTGAAAGGCTTCAAAAAGTATAAAGAGCTCATTGATTCTACCGTCGTGGTCTTGATCGCGATTATTCTTCTCGCCGCCTATGTCGGCCTCTGGGACCTTGTGAATACGAAGGTCGTCAGATTCCTTAGTGAGGTCGTCTAAATTTGGACGAATTTCCTACCCCTTTTTTCCTTTCCTTTATTTTTCTCGATTATGCCTACGATTCCCGCCCCAAAAGACCAATGGTATGTGGTGCACGTTCTCTCTGGACAGGAGCAGAGGGTGAAAGCTCGTATTGAGCGGGTCGTCGAAGCCGAAGAGCTTGCTGATAAAGTTTTTCAGGTTCTTGTTCCTACTGAACTCGTTTCCGAAGTGCGCGCCGGTAAGAAGACCGAGAGCAAGAAGAAGTTCTTCCCCGGTTACGTTATCGTAAACATGCACCTTCTCACCCCTGAGAATAATGTGGTCGAAGACACCTGGTCCTTCATGCAGGATCTCGACGGAGCAATCGGCTTCGCGGGTTCCAAGAATCTCCCGATCCCCATGCGCGCTCGTGAAGTCGAGAGCATGCTGGGTCAAATCAACGAGCGCGAAGGCGCGGTTCGTCCGTCTATCGAGTTCGAGGTCGGTGATATCGTCAAAGTCTCCGATGGTCCCTTCGAGAGCCAGAATGGTATTGTCGAGGAGATTGATCCCGAGCGTGGTAAGCTGCGCGTCGCGGTCACCATTTTCGGTCGTTCAACCCCAGTCGAACTCGAATACTGGCAGGTCGAAAAAGGCTAAATAAGCAATTTTTTCGCAAACTCTTGCCAAAAACCCAATTTTCAAGCAATAGCGCTCTCCAAATCAATCTCCGCCACTCCCGGCATCACACCATTACCAACCTGAAATCATGGCCAAGGAAGTAAAATCCGTTCTCAAACTGCAAATTCAAGCAGGTCAAGCTAACCCATCACCACCCGTCGGCCCAGCCCTCGGTCAAGCCGGAGTGAATATCATGGGATTCTGTAAGGAGTTCAATGCCGCGACTCAGCAGTCCGCTGGCGATCTTCTTCCTACCGTGATCACTGTCTATAAGGACGCGAGCTTCTCCTTCGTCACCAAGCAGCCACCTGCTGCTGTTCTTCTTAAGAAGGCCGCTGGTCTTGCTTCTGGTTCCGGTGAGCCTAATAAGGTCAAGGTTGGCACACTTTCCAAGGCGAAGCTCATGGAGGTTGTTTCCCGTAAGATCGTCGATCTGAATACGAATGATCCCGAGCAAGCCGCTAAAATTCTCGCAGGCACAGCCATGCAGATGGGCCTCGAGATCGAAGGTTAAATTTTTCACCCCGGTCCGAGAGGGCAGGGGAATCCAAACAGCAGGAGGTTGTGTCGCAAGGCCGCCCGATTGCACTGCAAAGAAATAATGAGTAATAAAAGAAGTAAAAGATACGAGCAGGCCGCTGCCCTCGTCGAAGAAGGGAAAGTCTATTCCCTCGACGATGCCGCTGCGCTGTTGAAGAAACTCCCTGCACCTAAATTCGATGCTACCGTGACTTTTTCCGCCCATCTCGGCGTTGATCCACGTAAGAGCGATCAAATGGTTCGTGGTTCTGTCCCTCTCCCACACGGAACTGGTAAGAAAGTTCGCGTAATCGTCTTCGCCTCAGGCGATGCGGCTAAGGCTGCTACCGATGCGGGTGCTGATGAAGTTGGCTTCGAGGACCTCATTAAGAAAGTTCAAGGCGGATGGGTCGACTTTGATGTCGCCATCGCCACTCCAGCAGCAATGACGGAAGTGCGGAAGGTTGCACGTGTCCTCGGACCACGTGGCCTCATGCCTAACCCTAAGACTGGCACTGTCACCGATGATACCGCAACTGCAATTAGCGCTGTTAAGGCCGGTCGTATCGATTACAAGGTGGACAAGAGCGGTAATATCGCTTCTGCCATTGGTAAGCTTTCCTTTAAGCCTGAGCAAATTAGCGAAAATCTCGCAGCTCTCATCGATAGTATCGTCAAGGCCAAGCCTGCCTCTGCAAAAGGCATCTACATCAACAACGTCACCGTCTCAGCTTCCATGCTTCCCGGTATCGTCATCGACCCAGCTGTCTACACCACAACTTCTAAGTAACCACCACCATGAATCCAGATAAGAAATACATTCTCGATGAGATTAAGGAGCGCGTTGACGTTTCTCCCTTCGTGCTCGTGGTAGACTACACCGGAACGACTGTTCCTGAGTTTGATGAACTCCGCAGCCGCCTCTCTGAGAACGGTGCTGAGTGCCACGTTGCTAAAAACTCCTTCATGAAGCGCGTCCTTGCTGATGCCGGACTTCCGGACCTTGGTGAAAGTCTCAATGGCCAAACTGCATTCGTCACCGGTGATGCCGATGTCTGTGCTGTTGCAAAGGTTGTCGCAAACTTCGAAAAAGAATTCAAGAAGCCTGAGATTAAAGCTGGTATCCTCGATGGGGACGTCCTTGATGCAGCTCAAGTGAAAGCCCTTGCAGCCCTTCCGGCCCGCGATGTCCTTCTCGCTCAGCTTCTCTCTACTATCAATGCTCCAGCCGCACAGCTGGTCCGCACTCTCAACGAGCCCGCCGCAAGTCTCGCTCGCGTCATCAAGGCGAAATTCAACGAAGAGTAAACAATTTGAACGGATGGTCCTCCCTAACTCGGTTTACTGAGAAAGGGAATTCCTGGAAAAACTAAAACTGGTTCCTCGTCGGCCTCCCAGCTGGGAGTCTGAAATGTCCGAAAGCTTCGGGCGCGACGATACCGACAAAAAAATACAATGTCAGACATTACAAAAATCGCAGAAGAGCTCGGTAAGCTTTCCGTACTGGAAGCAGCCGAATTGGTTAAGCACCTTGAAGAGGCATGGGGCGTCAGCGCCGCAGCGCCTGTCGCAGCAGCAGCAGCAGCTGGAGGCGGAGACGCAGCTCCTGCTGAAGCACAGACCGAATTCGACGTCGTTCTTGCTGAAGCTGGTGGTAACAAGATCTCAGTCATTAAGGCTGTTCGTGAAGTTGCTTCCGGACTCGGTCTTGCCGACGCTAAGAAGCTCGTTGAAGCTGCACCAGCTGCAGTTCTCGAGGGAGTTAGCAAAGACGATGCTGAAGCCGCTAAGGCTAAGCTCGAGGAAGCTGGAGCCAAAGTTGAGCTCAAGTAACCGACCTTTTTACCCAGTCTCGGTTCTTCGGGACCGAGACTGGGCCCGGTCGGAGGGGACACTTTTTAGATTTTCTACGAAGAGCCCCCTCCGTTCGTGCCCACACAAACGGGATTGCAATTACCGGCTTTTAGCGAAGCCAAAACCTAATCGTCAGCCCCCGCCGGGACTGGCGAAAACTCCTATCCGGACCAGATCATGTTGAAGCGAGAATACTTTGGAACCATTGAGGAGGTCATCGAACCTCCAAACTTGATTGAAGTGCAGTCCAAATCCTACGAGGATTTCCTGCAAAAAGATGTGCCACCAGCACAGCGCACCGAAACTGGCCTTCAGGCTGTTTTCCAAGAAGTGTTTCCGATTAAGAGCTACGATGACACCATCGAGCTTGCTTTTGCTTCATACGATATCGAAGACTCCAAGGCTTCTGCTCTGGACGCTCTCCGCACGGGAGAGACCTTCTCTGCTGCCCTGTATGTCACTTTCAACCTGAAGGACGACACCGGCACCAAAAAGGAGCGCGTCTACATGGGCGAGCTTCCCATGATGACCCGCCGAGGCACTTTCGTCATCAACGGCGCTGAGCGAGTCATCGTTTCCCAGCTTCACCGCTCACCTGGTATCTGTTTTGAGAAGTCGATCCACCTGAATGGTAAAATTCTCCACTCTTTCCGCATCATTCCAGACCGCGGATCTTGGCTTGAGGTTCAGTTCGACACGAACGACCTCATGTATGTCTACCTCGACCGCCGTCGCCGTCGTCGTAAGTTCCTTGCTACCACTTTCCTTCGTGCACTCGGATACCCTGAGGAGCGTCAGCTTGTAGAGAACTTCTACAAGATCCAGAAGCTTAAGCTGAGTGAAAAGATGGACGAAGAGGCTCTTGCTTCTCTCATGGCCTTTGAGGACGTGAAGGATGGCGAAGTCGTCGTCGCACGTGCTTACGAGCCACTTTCCATCGGTGTTGTTCGTCAGCTTGTCGCTCTCGGCCAGAAGAGCATTGATGTCATCGATGCTTCTGAGGACGAGATTCTCGTCAAGTCCCTCAAGAAGGATCCAGCATTCGACGAAGAGTCAGCTCTTAAGGACATTTACCGCAAGCTCCGCCCTGGTGATCCTCCAACGGCTGCCAATGCGCGCGCGCTCCTGAAACGTCTCTTCTTTGATCCTAAAAAGTATGACCTCACTCGCGTTGGTCGTTATAAGATCAATCAAAAGCTTAAGATCGATGTCGATCCAAACGAGCGCATCATGGTCGGCAAGGACTTCCTCGCCGCCGTTCAGTATATTCTCAACCTGAAGAAGGGTGAGGGTGTCCTCGATGATATTGACCACCTTGGTTCCCGCCGTGTTCGTGCAGTGGGTGAACTTCTTGCGAACCAGTGCCGTGTCGGTCTAGCCCGCACCGAGCGCCTCGTGAAAGAGCGCATGACTCTCTTCGATGTAAATATCGAAGGCATGACTCCACAGAAACTCATCAACCCGAAGGCGCTCTCTGCCGTTGTGCGTGACTTCTTCGGTCGTTCGCAGCTCTCCCAGTTCATGGACCAGACCAACCCGCTCGCTGAGCTTACCCACAAGCGCCGTCTTTCGGCTCTTGGACCGGGTGGACTCAACCGCGATCGTGCTGGCTTCGAAGTCCGAGACGTTCACACCTCTCACTACGGTCGCATTTGCCCAATTGAGACCCCCGAGGGTCCAAATATTGGTCTGATTAACTCGATGTGCACTTACGCTCGTATTAACGAGTTCGGATTCATCGAGACTCCCTACCGCGTCGTTAAGAAGGGGAAGGTTACTAACACAATTGAGTATCTTACTGCTGACCAGGAAGAAGGCTTCCTCATCGCGCAGGCAAGTAACCCGATTGATAAAAAAGGTGTCTTCCAGACCGAGCGCATCACTGCTCGTGAGCGTGGCGAATTTCTCGAAGTTGAGCCAGACCGGGTCAACTACATGGATGTTTCTCCAAAGCAGCTCGTTTCAGTTGCTGCCGGACTCATTCCCTTCCTCGAGCACGATGACGCCAACCGCGCTCTCATGGGTTCAAACATGCAGCGCCAGGGTGTGCCGCTTCTCGTCTCTGACTCGCCATACATCGGCACCGGTCTTGAGGAGAAAGCAGCTCGCGATTCTCGCGCTGTTATCGTAGCGGAGGCCGATGGCATTATCGCCGCTTCCTCTGCGGAATACATCATCACCACTAAGGACGGAACTCTTCCTGTATCAGATGAGCGCTTCCTCAGTGAGCCTGAGTCGATCAAGTCAGATCCTGAAAAAGGGACCTTCGTTTACCCACTTCGTAAGTTCATGCGTTCGAACTCCGGTTCTTGCATCAACCAGAAGCCACTCGTGAATTCTGGTCAGAAGATTAAGATTGGCGACATCATCGCAGATGGTCCTAACACCCAGCACGGTGAGCTCGCTCTCGGTGCGAACGTTCTCGTGGCCTTCATGCCATGGAATGGATACAACTTTGAGGATGCGATCGTCATCTCAGAGCGCATGGTGAAGGACGACATCTACACCTCGATTCACATCTCTGAGTTCGAGGCCGCTGCTCGTGATACCAAGCTTGGACCTGAGGAAATCACTCGTGATATTCCAAACGTCGGTGAAGAGGCTCTTAAGAACCTCGATCATGATGGAATCGTCCGCATCGGTGCTGAAGTGAAGCCTGGCGATATCCTCGTCGGTAAGATCACTCCGAAATCCGAGACGGAACTCGCTCCTGAAGAGCGCCTCCTTCGCGCGATCTTCGGTGAGAAAGCTGCTGATGTTAAGGATACCTCCCTCCGCGTTCCTTCCGGTTGCACCGGAATCGTGCAGGACATCCGCATCGCGACTCACGGAATGGCCCGTCGTAAGGAACTCGAAGCTGATCCAGCGAAGCTCAAGAAGCAACTGAAGAAGATCAACGACGAGCACAAGAAGAAGAAAGACCAACTCACTGACCAGCTCACTGAGAAGCTTTCCGATATCCTCCTTGGAGAAAAGATCCCTCTCGACGTGGTGAATGCCCAGTCAGGTGAGATCATCATCCCTGCGAACCGTAAGATCACCAAGACCCTCCTTCGTAAGTTGGCATCGGTCTACGATCACATCGAAATCGATCCTTCCCCGATCCGTAACAAGATCCTCGAAATCATCTCTGGATTCGAAAGTCGCTTCGGTGAGCTTGACGGAGATCGCGAGCGTCGCCTCGACCAGCTCGAGAGCGGTGACGAAGTCGATCCAGGTGTCGTTAAGGAAGTCAAAGTCTTCGTCGCAGCTAAGCGTAAGCTCAGCGTCGGTGATAAGATGGCTGGACGTCACGGAAACAAAGGAGTTGTCGCGGTCATCGTGCCCGAGGCTGACATGCCTTACCTTTCCGATGGAACTCCGGTTGACATCTGCCTCAACCCACTTGGTGTGCCATCCCGCATGAACGTGGGACAGGTTCTTGAAACCCACCTCGGTGTCGCAGCCAAGGCCCTCGGGTTCAAGGTCGCTACTCCGATTTTCGATGGTATTCACGAAGACAAGATTTGGGAATACATGTCCGAAGCGAAGAAAGTTGACGGCCAAAAAATGATCGGTGACAGAGTCACTCATAAGGCCCGTGAACGTAAACCAGATGAGCCTATTCAAGCGGGCTTCACTTGGATCGGTGACGGTAAGGATGGCTCAATCGCCGGTAAGTCTACTCTCTATGATGGACGCACCGGAGACGCAATCCACCAGCCCGTCGTGGTCGGTATCATCTACATGCTGAAGCTCGGTCACCTCGTGGCTGATAAGATTCACGCCCGTGCCGTTGGTCCATACTCACTTGTTACCCAGCAGCCGCTCGGTGGTAAGGCACAGTATGGTGGTCAGCGATTCGGTGAGATGGAGGTCTGGGCTCTCGAAGCCTACGGCGCCGCTTACACCCTGCAGGAACTTCTGACTGTGAAGTCGGATGACGTGCAAGGCCGGACAAGAATCTACGAAGCGATCGTGAAAGGGGATAACAGCCTTGAGGCTGGCACTCCTGAGAGTTTCAACGTTCTCATCAAGGAAATGCAGTCACTCTGTCTCGACGTGAAACCAGGACGTTCTGGTAAGAAGAAGGGAGCGCCAGAAGCTTCTGCTGACTTCTCACTCGACGATCTCACCATTTAATCAACACCGAACCCAAACCCAACCACTAGAAATTAGTAACTACCATTATGAGTGTTGAAACAAATCTTCGTGAACTCTACGGCGTGGACACCAAGCCAGAGCCATTCGATCAAGTATCAATTACCGTCGCTAATCCTGAGACCATCCGCGGATGGTCCAATGGCGAGGTTCTCAACCCAGAGACCATCAACTACCGGACATTCAAGCCGGAGAAGGGTGGCCTTTTCTGCGAGCGCATCTTCGGACCGACTCGCGACTGGGAATGTGCCTGCGGAAAATACAAGCGCATCAAGCACAAGGGCGTCACCTGTGACCGCTGTGGTGTTGAGGTGACTCTCTCTCGCGTCCGTCGTGAGCGCATGGGTCACATCGATCTCGCAGTTCCAGTGAGCCACATCTGGTTCTACAAGTGCATGCCTTCCCGTATCGGCCTTGTCCTTGATATGACCGCCCGTGAACTTGAGCGCGTCATTTACTACGAGGACTACCTCGTCACCGAGCCTGGTAAAACTCCACTTGAGCGTGGTCAGCTTCTCACTGAGAACGAGCTGCGTGATGCTGAGGAAGACCACGGTGAAGAAGCTTTCCGTGCCGGAATGGGTGCAGAAGCAATTCGCGATCTCCTCTCCCAAGTCGTCCTCGAAGAGCTCCTCGTCGAGCTTGAAGAGGCCATGGAAGCAACTCGCTCGAAGCAGAATCGCAAGAAGCTCGCTAAGCGTCTCAAGCTGGCTCGTGGCTTCCTGCATTCAAACACTCGCCCTGAGTGGATGATCATGACCGTTCTTCCAGTGATTCCACCGGACCTTCGTCCGCTGGTTCCCTTGGAAGGTGGCCGCTTCGCGACTTCCGACCTGAACGACCTCTACCGTCGCGTCATTAACCGGAACAACCGTCTCCGCAACCTCATGCAGCTGAAGACCCCTGAGGTCATCATCCGCAACGAGAAGCGCATGCTTCAAGAGGCTTGTGACGCTCTCTATGATAACGGCCGTCACGGTCGTGCTGTCACAGGAGCAGGTAACCGTGCCCTCAAGTCGCTCTCCGACATGCTCAAGGGTAAAGGTGGTCGTTTCCGTCAGAACCTTCTCGGTAAGCGAGTCGACTACTCTGGTCGTTCCGTTATCGTTATTGGGCCTGATCGTAAGCTGAGCCAGTGTGGTCTTCCTAAGAAGATGGCACTCACTCTCTTTGAGCCCTTCATTATCCGTCGCCTGAAAGAACTTGGCTACTGCCACACCGTTCGTTCTGCGAAGAAGATGATCGACCGCAAGACTCCAGAAGTCTGGGACATCCTTGCTGAAGTGACAAAAGGTCACCCAGTGATGTTGAACCGCGCGCCGACTCTTCACCGCCTCTCTATCCAAGCTTTCGAGCCTGTTCTTATTGAGGGATCCGCAATCCGTCTGCACCCATTGACCTGTGGCGCTTACAATGCGGACTTCGATGGTGACCAAATGGCTGTGCACGTTCCTCTTTCTGTCGAAGCACAGATGGAAGCACGCCAGCTGATGCTCGCGACGAATAACATCTTCTCGCCAGCTTCTGGACGTCCCGTAATCACTCCTTCACAGGATATTATTCTTGGAACTTACTACCTCACGTGGGCGCGTAACCGCACAGCCAAGGATCGTGAAGAAGACGGTGATCTTTCTCTCTTCTCCGGCATCACTGATGTCGAGCTCGCGATTGCTAATGGTAAGGTCGAGTATCACCAGCCTATCCGCTTTGCGAACCCTGACTTCGGTAAGGATTCTGTCTTCGGAAATAAGGAGCTTAAGGTCATCGAGACCACTCCGGGCCGTGTTCGTTTCAATGAGATCTGGCCTGAAGGGGTTGGTTTCATCAATAACAACGTCGGTAAAGGCCAGATTGGAGACATCATTTGGCGCTGCTACCAGGTTGCTGGTGGTAAGGAAACCGTCATCACGATGGACAAGCTCAAGACCCTCGGTTTCGCCGAAGCAACCGTCTCCGGTTGTTCCATTGGAATCGTTGACATGGTCATTCCAGAAGAGAAGGAAGGCGAACTCAAGAAGGCTTACGCCGAGATCGACACCGTCTCTAAGCACTACCGTAATGGTGTCATCACCAATGGTGAGCGCTACCAGAAGGTTGTCGACGTCTGGACCCGTGCTTCCGATAACATCGCGAACGCGCTCTACCGTAAGCTCGAGTATAACGAAGGCTCCAAGAAGGCGAACCCGCTCTTCATGATGGTCGACTCCGGTGCTCGTGGTAATAAGAACCAGATTAAGCAGCTCTCCGGAATGCGAGGCCTCATGGCGAAGCCCTCTGGTGAGATTATCGAACGTCCGATTACCTCGAACTTCCGTGAAGGTCTTTCCGTGTTGGAATACTTCATCTCCACTCACGGTGCTCGTAAGGGACTTGCTGATACCGCGCTTAAGACTGCTGACTCCGGATACATGACCCGTAAATTGGTCGATGTTTCTCAGGATGTCATCGTCACTCAGCCGGACTGTGGCACTAATAATGGCATCACCGTTCAGACAATCTACTCGGGTGACGAAGAAGCAGCATCGCTTTCTTCCCGTATCTACGGTCGCACCTCATGTGAGAAGATCGTCGATCCCGTTACTGAAAAAGTCATCATTAAGAAAGGCCAGCTCATGGACGAGGACACCTCGCTCGCTATTGAGAAGGTTGGTCACGAGCGCCTTAAGATTCGCTCTCCGCTCACTTGTGAATCCGATCGTGGTTGCTGTCAGTCTTGCTATGGTTTGAACCTAGCGACTGGTAACCTTGCTAAGATCGGTGAAGCGGTCGGTATCATCGCCGCACAGTCGATTGGTGAGCCCGGAACCCAACTTACGATGCGCACATTCCACTCCGGTGGTGTTGCGATCGGTGCTTCCAAGCAGCCTTTCATCCACGCGAAGGCAAAGGGTGTTGTCTCCTATAATGAACTGCGCACCGTCGAGGATATCGAGGGGAACCATGTCGTCCTGAACAAGGGCGGTTCGGTAAGCATTCGCGATAAAGACGGCCTCGAGCTTGAGTCTTATAATGTTGTCATCGGTTCCTTGATCTCCACCGCAGATGCGGCTGATATCAAGAAAGGCGATCAACTGCTCACTTGGGATCCTCACTCAATCCCCATTATTGCTGAAAAAGGCGGTAAGGTTGAGTTCCGGGACATGATCATTGGTATCACCATTAAGTCTGAGACCGATCGTGAGACCGGTAAGAAGGGCATGACCGTGACCGAGCACAAAGAGGATCTCCATCCTCAGGTTGTCATCGTGAATCCAAAGGACACTTCGGAGATCCTTGCGAGCTACTCCATTCCAGTCGGTGCTCACCTTTCTGTCAAAGAAGGAAGCAAGATCGCCGGAGGAACCCAGCTTGCGCGGACACCACGTAAGGTTGCTAAGACCGGTGATATTACCGGTGGTCTTCCTCGTGTTGCCGAGCTCTTCGAAGCACGTCGTCCGAAGGACGCCTGCGTCATCGCGAAGATTGATGGTGAGATTACCTTTGGCGGAACCGTTCGCGGTAAGCGTAAGGTCATTGTTACCGATCCTGAGTCACTTGAAAGCGTCGATCACCTTGTCCCAATGGGTAAGCACATGATTCTCGGAGAAGGTGATTCTGTTCGTCGGGGTGACCAGATCACCGAGGGGCCAGTTGCTCCCGAGGATCTCCTTGAAGCTTGCGGACCGCAGGCCCTTCAGGAGCACCTCACCACCGAGGTCCAGTCCGTCTACCGCTCACAGGGTGTGGAGATCAACGATAAGCACATCGAGATCGTCATCCGTCAGATGCTTCGCAAAGTGAAGATCTCTGAGCCTGGTGACACCGAGTTCCTTTGGGGCGACCAAGTCGAGAAATCGACCTTCAATATCGAGAATAAGAGAATCCTCAAGCAAGGTGGAAAACCTGCTGAAGGTGAGCCCGTCCTTCTCGGTATCACAAAGGCTTCAATCGAGACTGAGTCCTTTATCTCGGCTGCATCCTTCCAGGATACCACTCGTGTTCTTACCGATGCAGCGACTCTTGGAAAAGTGGACACCCTCCGTGGCTTCAAGGAGAACGTCATCATGGGGCACCTCATTCCAGCCGGAACCGGCTTCCCAACTCATAAAAACTCAGACTTCGACATCACCGTCGAAGAGCCTGAGCCAGTGGTTGAGGAAGAGGAGGAAGCCGAAGAGCTTGCCTAAGCGATTCCGCCTAAAACTTCAAAGCCCCGGTTCGTGCAAACGACCGGGGCTTTTTCGTGTCCTGATGCGTCGGTGCCCCAACCCTATCCCAGAAAATCTGTGGAATCCCTCCCTCATCCGTTAAAATCTGTGTAAAAAACTCAAAACTATTTCAAAGGATCTCAAATTCCTAAGAGACCGCTTGAGGGCTCTTGAAGATTTCCCTCTTCGAGAGTAACCTTTGGAGTGAAGTTCCTGATTCGACCAATTCTGCTCGTTGGTTCAGTCCTTGGAGTTATTTTCGGAGAGGAAGTCATAAGAGCCTTCCAAAAAGAGCAAATGCCGGTGGAGGGCTTACCGATAAAAGGCGTTACTGTAACCTCTACATGGAAGCCTGATTTTCTTTGGAGCGGAAAGGCATGGCTGATGACAATTCAAACGGATCGGATTCTTGAGCTTCAAATCAATCATTGGTCTGGAGAGGTGCCAATTGGAGAGCATAAGATCTTCGGGAACCATGATCGCACCAACACTGATGATTATGGGGCGAGAGAGTTCTGGGGAACTCCCAAAACGATTCGATTTTCAGAGAAGCAGTAGCATCTTCAATCAGGTCGTCCATACTCCAATTTTCAATGATCTGCGATCATCTTAAGCTCCAAGCCGTCGTCATCCTCTGGGGATTCACGGCGGTTTTAGGAGCCTTGATCATGCTTCCCGCGCCAGAGATTGTCGTCTTTCGCACAGGGATCGCCTCAGTCATCCTGGCCTTCATGCTGAGGCATCACTTGGCCGTTCCTTGGCTTGATTCGCTCAAATTCACTGCCACGGGCTTCGTGATCGGCGCGCACTGGGTAACTTTCTTCCTCGCGGTCAAAGTGGCGAACGTCTCCATCTGTATGGTGGGTGTTGCCACGCTCTCGCTTTGGACTGCCGTCCTCGAGCCGATCCTGGTTCGGGGAAGAAGATTTCGCCTCATTGACCTCTTTTTCGGAGCCATCGTCATCATAGGGGTCGCACTGATCTACCGGAGCGAAGTGGAGTTCAGCTCCGGTTTCATGATCGCGATCTTCTCCGCTTTCCTAGCCGCCATTTTCTCAGTCATCAATAGCTTCCATATCAAGAAAGCGGGGCCCTATCTCATCACCTTTTATGAAATGATGGGTGCCTGTTTCTTCGCCGCCGTGAGTTTGTTTTTTCTCCCGGGTGAACTCGATCTGGTGCCTAGCCTTCAGGATTGGTTTTACCTGATCCTTCTCGGTGGACTCTGCACTGTCGTCGCCTTTTCTGAGTATGTGAACCTCCTCAAGCGCTTCAGCGTCTTCACCATTAACTTCGCGAACAACCTCGAGCCCGTCTATGGTATCCTGCTCGCGGCGCTTATTTTAAAAGATTACCAAAATCTGGGCTCGGGTTTCTACAGCGGCGCGGCCGTCATCATCGCGGCGATCTCTCTCTACCCTCTAGTGAGGCGTGCACTGATTCCTTCATCTCTTGGAAGTTCTGATTGAGAGGGGAGGGTGTCTTTACAGTCTCTTCACTATAATCTGCCAACTTACAACCGATGAAAGCACAACACCTTCCTCTTTTCGTGCTGATTTCGAGCTGCGTCTCTGCTCAAGATGGCGTTCTTGATCTCACTAATCCTCCGAACTACGCTGCTCAGCCCGTTCCGAACTATATTCAGAAGGATAATACACCTGAGAGTAATCCCATCACGAATCGTGGAGCTTCTCTAGGTCGTGTTCTCTTTTACGACGTTCGCCTTTCTTCAAACTCTACCATTTCATGCGCATCGTGCCATCAACAGGAAAATGGTTTCAGTGATCTCAATGGTGGGCTGATGCAAAATGCCATCTTCACCTCTCTTAGACAGGCTATCGATCACTACGATTCGATCGCTAACCCGGCTCCGGATAATCTTGATCAGCGTCTCGGAGGTGGGGGCGGAGGTCCTGGTGGCCCAAGCGGTGGAAGCCAGCAGCTGAACTTGACCGAGCAGGAAAAGACAGATCTTGATAACTTTCTTCTGACACTGAGCGGCACCTCTGTTTACACAGATGAGAAATGGGCAAGCCCCTTCGATGCGACGGGGAGTCTCTCGCTGATCGTGCTCCCTACTGCTATTGCTAATATCTCTGTCGCCAATGCGGGAGAGGTGACCGCGATGGTCACTGTCTCGACCCAGGGGGTCCCCCAATGTTTCTTATCTCTACTCGTCTTCTTCAGATTTAGCTAACTGGAGTGAGCCGGAGACAATCACCGCTGATGCGAATGGAATCGTCTCCGTGACCAGAGCTGTCAGCGGAGGGAAGAAATTCTACCGGATCGGCGACGCCATCGCCGAATAGAATCATTTTCAAAGACCTACTCTTGAAAGAGAGTGGTTTTTTTCTGCCTATTTTCCGTAGACTTCGTCTGGGTCAAATGTCCGTTCGTCATCGACAAATTTTGTTTCAGCTGGATTTTTATCAAAGCTGACTGCTCGGTAGAAGCACGAACGGCGTCCGGTGTGGCAGGCACCAGCGCCTTGTTGGGTGACGTAGAGAATGAGAGCGTCTTGATCGCAATCGGTCCGGATCTCGTGGATCTTCTGCACGTGTCCGGAAGTCGCGCCCTTATGCCAGAGTTCTTGGCGGGAGCGAGAGTAGTAAACAGCTTCCTGTTTTTCTAAAGTCAGCTTTACGGACTCTTCATTCATGTAAGCCAGCATGAGGGGTTCACGGGTCTCGGCATCGATCGCCATGGCCGGAATGAGTCCATCGGCATCGAACTTCGGGCAGAAACCGAGGGTTTCATCGAGTTCTCTCTTTTCGGGACGGGGGGCAAATTCCAGCTCGCTCATGGCGTAACCCTTATTGGATCAGGGAAGATGGTCGAGACAATATTCCTCCTCATCGTCCGCCACCCGGAACTCAAGATCAGGGTGGGAGTTTTCGGTGCGACCGCAGTTGTGACAGCAGTGTAAGCTATTGCTGAGGCTTTGCTGAGCTGCGTGGAATTTATTTCTTCGCTTGGTAACTTGGCTCCGAGCCTTGCGCCATTTCAAAGCGAAAGGAATCGCGTAGATCAAGTAGGGAAGATAGGCGATTAAGTAAAAAGGGATGAAGAGGGGGAGCTGAAAGCAACTGATGGCAATTCCGACTCCGGCGAGAGCCGCAAGAATCCACACTTTCACCGGTAAGAAGAACATCAAAAGAAAGGTGTAATTCGGAAGAATTGTCGCGAAGGGCAAGAATAGTGCGAGATAGTAGATCGAGCCTGAAAATTCGGCGGAGGGAAGAAAATTGAGCGCAAGTCCCTGACACAAGAGAGTGGCGTAAACATAGATCGACGTCCGCGTGACACCCCAAGCTCCCTCAAGGGTTTCATCGAACAGAAAGCAGATCCTTAACACGATGAGGGTGATGAGCATCGGGAAAACTGGGCTTTCACCGAAAGGAGGATAGGGGGGCATGAGCACCCAGCTGAAGAGCCGCCAAACTTCGCCCTGCATCAGCATCTTTCCATTTGGCGCGATCACCTCAACCGCCGCTGGATTGAGCAGGAGAGCCACAAAAAAGACGCCCTGGAGCATTGCCAGCATCTTGATGATGCCGGGGAATCCAAGCCATGAAAGGTGCCCTTCGATTGAGAGTCGTTTCTGTGTCACAGGGCTCAGAATGATGTCTTTTGGCAGGTTGACAAGTCCGATCACGGGCCACCGCTTTCGTCCGTGAGCGATGTTCTCAAACTCTGCTCGTTGGATCAGCAACACCGTGATCTAGGGGCTCGCATGGTCTCTTTCGCAGGTTGGGAAATACCAGTCATGTATTCTTCGATTATCGATGAACACAAAGTGGTGCGGGAAAAAGTGGGTGTCTTTGACATTTCTCAGATGGGTCAGGCTTTTGTCAGCGGTGAGGAAGCCGCTTACTGGTGGGATCTCCTGATGGAGGAAGAAGTGGCTGTGTGTGGTCTCGGCTCCCGCGACTCTCTCCGCCTCGAAATGTGTTATCCACTTCATCGGTCGCGAAGCTCTCCGTAGTCAAAAAGAACATGACACTCCTCTGGGAGTGATCACATCAGGAGTCTTGTCGCCCTCGCTGGGTGCTGGCATTGCCCTTGCTTATCTGCCCACCGACCGAGTGGAGATTGACACGCCAGTTTAGATCGGAGTGGGCGATCGTCACCTCCCTGCGAAAGTCGTGAAAAAACCTTTCTATCAGAAATAGGAGCCCGTAATTTTCATCTCAGTATGACCGCCCCAGACAATTGCCGCTACACCCCTGATCATGTGTGGGTCCGCCTCGTAGGAGAGATCGCTACTATCGGAATCACCGACCATGCTCAGGACGAACTTAGCGATGTCGTCTTTGTGGAACTTCCTGATTTAGGTGATGTGGAGAAAGCTTCCCTCGTGGGAGTTGTTGAGAGTGTGAAGGGGCGAAGCGACATTTATGCGCCGATCGCAGGGGAGGTGGTGGAGGTGAATCTCGATCTCGTGATCGATCCTTTACGAGTCAACTCTGAGCCCTACGAGAGCGGCTGGATTTTCAAGATGAAGATCGATGACACAGCGCAATACGAGGCTCTCATGGATGCCTCCTCCTACATCAGCGTGGTGCGCTAATTCTTTATGAACTCCGAGCCGGAGGCACAAGTTCTGGTCAGTCGTCGGTAGAGTCGATAACGTGCACGGGGACCGCAAGCTCGTTTGCCCCTGCGACACCTTCGAAAATTATGCCCGATCTTCCGAATAAAGCCAACGCACCCGACTGGGACAAATGGCAGCCCGACATCGAAGCCACTCTCGTCTTCATCCATCAAGGAAGCCGCGTCCTTCTCATCGAGAAGCTCCGCGGCATTGGGGAAGGGAAGATTAATGGGCCCGGCGGAAAGATCGACCCCGGCGAGACTCCGCTCGAGTGCGCTGTGCGTGAAGTGCAGGAAGAACTCCACATCGACACGCTCGATCCTGTGAAAAGGGGAGAGCTCTGGTTCTCCATGTCCGACCTCCCGGACATCCATTGCCACGTCTACACCGCCACCGAGTTCACCGGAACTCCCACCGCGACCGATGAAGCGATTCCTTACTGGTGCGAGATCGCCGACATCCCCTTCGAGAGAATGTGGGAAGACGATTCCTACTGGCTCCCTCAAGCCCTCAAAGGCGAGACCTTCGATGCCCGCTTTACCTTTGAGGACGAAAAGATCCTCACCGACGACGTCATCTTCGGCGAAGAGTCAGCGAACCGCTGGAGGGATCGAGCGTAGGATAACCATCTTGGTTGTCCTCCCTGCCCGCAACCAAGAATTGTTAAACCGCGAAATACACGAAAGACGCTAAACTTCTGGACTCCACTTGAAGTGAAATTTTCGTGAAAGCTAGCTCTGGCTTCTTTAGGTAGGGATTGAAAATCTCCGTAACCAAGCGCCATAAGTTTAGCGTCTTTCGTGTATTTAGCGGTTAGAAAAAACGACCCA
>JALZWA010000210.1 GCA_023299815.1 Akkermansiaceae bacterium | reverse complement strand
AGCCGATGTGGCGGAATTGGTAGACGCGCTCGATTCAAAATCGAGTTTCCTAGGAAGTATGGGTTCGATTCCCATCGTCGGTATTTTTTTTAAAAGGCTAACCCCTTAAATGGGCAGCCATGAACGAGAGGTCGCTCGTTTTTCTTCTCGCGACTCTCCTCTCCCTTATTAAGTTCCTGCCATGAATATCACCGTCACCGGACGCAATGGCCGCATGGGCCAGTCGGTTCTTGCCGCAATCGAAGCTGAAGCGAAAGCCGCAGCGCACTCCACGCACGACGTCGGAGAAGACCTCACATCCGCTCTCTCAGGAGCTGATGCCGCCATCGACTTCACCCTTCCCGCTCTCACCGACGAGTTGTTAGAAAAGGCAGTCGCTTCCGGAACAGCCCTCGTCATCGGCACCACCGGTCACAGTGATGAACAAAAGGCAGCCATTCTTGAAGCGTCCAAATCGATCCCCATCGTCCACGCCTCGAATTTCTCCACCGGCGTCAACGTCCTCTTTCATCTCACGCGCAAGGCAGCTGCGATTCTTGGAAACGAAACCTTCGATATCGAGGTCACCGAAATGCACCACCGCCACAAGGTCGATGCCCCCTCCGGCACCGCCCGCACTCTTCTCGAAATTCTCAATGAGGAAACTGAAACCTCTTATGAAAACGACGTCGTCCACGGACGCGCCGGCGAGCCAGGCCCCCGCCCTTCTCGTGAGATCGGCATGCACACCCTCCGTGGTGGTGATGTCGTCGGTGATCACACCGTGATGTTCGCCGCAGATGGCGAGCGCTTCGAGCTCACGCACAAGGCCTCCTCACGCATGACCTTCGCCTCGGGCGCAGTGCGTGCTGCGCTCTGGCTTTCTGACCAGAAGCCCGGCCTCTACGACATGCAAGATGTCCTCGGCCTTAAATAAACACTCATGGCACATCGCGCAGGCATCTCTCTCGGCTCCAATCTCGGCAACCGACTCGCCAACCTTCGCAAAGGGCGCGATCTCCTCGTCAACCTCATGCCTGAGGGCACGAACTACCTTCAGTCCGGCATTTACCAAAGCGATCCCGTAGACTGCCCTCCCGAGTCTCGTGACTTTTACAATGCCGTCATTGAGATCGACTTCATCGGCAGCCCTCACGAACTTCTCGAAGCGACTCAGGGGATCGAATACCACATCGGCCGCATCGCCGTCTCCCAGCGGAATGCCCCTCGCGTTCTTGATCTCGACATCCTCTACTTTGGTAATATCACGATCGATGGGGACATCCTCACCCTCCCCCATCCTCGCCTGACGCACCGTCGCTTTGTTCTCGAACCGCTCAGCGACATCCGCCCTCAGCTGATTCTCCCCGGAGATGAAACCACGGTGGGCGAACATTTACGAAAACTAGATTCTGACGAACCTGAACTCTCCATTGTGCAAACAATGTGGTAGAGTGCCTCCTCAACAAGGCGATGACTCCTCTGGAAAAAACAAAAACGATCCGCGCAAAGAAAGGCCAGCAGCCCATTTCTGCGCTCACGGCTTACGACTACCCCACTGCACGTCTTCTTGATGAAGCGGGCACCGACATCCTTCTCGTCGGGGATTCGCTTGGCATGGTCGTCCTCGGCTACCCTGACACCACCCACGTCACCCTCGAGCACATCATTCATCATAGCGCAGCCGTCGCACGCGGGGCGAAAAATGCCCTCATCGTCTCCGACCTTCCTATCAACACCTACGACACTCCCGAGCAAGCCCTCGCGAGTTCCCGCCGCCTCATCGAAGCTGGCGGCCAAGCGGTGAAGCTTGAGGGCGGCTTGAATCAGATTGGAAAAGTAAAAGCCATCACCGAGGCCGGCATTCCCTTCATGGGCCACCTCGGCATGCTTCCCCAGCGCGTGAAGGAAGAAGGCGGATATAAGAAAAAGGGAAAATCAGATTCCGAAGTCGAAGCTCTCATTGAGAGCGCCCTTGCTCTCCAAGAAGCAGGCGCCTTCTCCATCGTCCTCGAGAGCGTCATCCCAGAAGCCTCCCGCCAACTCACCGCCGCGCTCGACATCCCCACCATCGGAATCGGCTGCGGAGAGAAAACCTGCGATGGCGAGATCGCCGTCATCACCGATGTCATCGGATCCTATCCGTGGTTCGTCCCTCCCTTCGCCACGCAACGGGCGAATGTTGCCGCGGACATCACCAAGGCCGTCAAAGGCTACCTCGACTCCCTCTAAGAAATGATTTCCGCTGATAAAAAAGCGGCTCTCAATGACCGCATGATCAAGCTCGGTATTCTTGAAGAAGACCTTGTCGAAAAATTTGTGCGTGGCACCGGCAGCGGCGGCCAGAAGATCAATAAAACCTCCTCCTGCGTCTCCCTCAAGCACCCTCCCACCGGACTTGAAACAAAAGTCCAGCGCGACCGCTCCCGTGAGATGAACCGCTACCTCGCCCGGAAGGACCTCTGCGACAAGCAAGAGGAAATCATCCTGGGTAAAAAATCTGCCGGACAGCAGGCTCGCGAAAAAATCCGTCGATCAAAGCGCCGCCAATCCCGGAGACAACGCGCAAAAACCGTCGTCAACAAGCGCCAGCACAGCTCCAAGAAATCTCTCCGACGCAGCCCCGGCGCGAACGACTAAAAAGATTCCTCTTTTGCATTTCCCCACCCCCCTCCTAAGCCTAAGTTTTCCCCATGCAGACCTACCTCGATCTCCTCACCGACGTTTTAGAAAACGGCGAAGAAAGAGACGACCGAACCGGCACCGGAACCCTCAGCGTCTTCGGTCGCCAGGCGCGCTATGATCTCCGCAAAGGCTTCCCCTGCCTCACCACTAAGAAGCTTCACCTCCGCTCCATCATTCACGAACTCCTCTGGTTCCTGAAAGGCGACACCAACATCGCTTATCTGAAAGAAAACAAAGTCCGCATCTGGGATGACTGGGCGGATGAAAATGGCCACCTTGGCCCCGTCTACGGACAGCAATGGCGCTCATGGCCAAGCGATTCCGGAGAATCAATCGACCAGATCAAGCAGCTGATCAACGACCTCAAAAACAACCCCACCTCGAGACGTCATATCGTCTCAGCATGGAACGTGGGACAGATCGATAAAATGGCCCTCCCACCCTGCCATCTTCTCTTTCAATTCTACGTCCATAACCCCGAGTCCGAGCGCCCCGGCCTGAGCTGCCAGCTCTACCAAAGAAGCGCCGATCTTTTTCTAGGAGTCCCTTTTAACATCGCCTCCTATGCCCTTCTCACTCAGATGATCGCGCAGGTCTGCGGCTATGAAGCCCGGGATTTCGTGCACACCTTTGGCGACCTTCACCTCTATTCGAATCATCTCGATCAAGCAAAGACCCAGCTCGCCCGTGAACCGATGCCCCTTCCCCAGATGAAGCTCAACCCAGCGGTGACCGACATCGATTCTTTCACCATCGATGACTTTGAGCTGGTCGGCTACGAGGCTCATCCTCACATTAAAGGAGCAGTCGCAGTATGAATCTCACTGGTATCGTAGCAATGACCCCCGAGCGAGTGATCGGGAAGGACGGCGGCCTCCCCTGGTCCCTCCCTGATGACCTCAAGTTCTTTAAAGAACGCACCACCGGGCACCCGATCCTCATGGGCCGTAAGACCTTCGACTCGATCGGCAGACCTCTTCCAAAGCGCGAGAATATCGTTCTCACCAATGACCCCGCGTGGCACCACGATGGCGTCGAGACAATCCACCATCCTCTCGACCTCAAGGATCACCCCTTGATCGACCAGCAAATTTTCATCATCGGCGGCTCCCAAATTTACAGCCTCCTCATGCCCTTAATGACCGACCTCATCGTCACCCACGTCCACAAATCTCACGAGGGCGACACCCACTTCCCTGAGTATGAAAACGAGTTCCCCAACTCAGAACTCATCTTAGAGAACGCAGACTTCACCATCAAACGGCACTTCCGCTAACCCCTTTTTAAAAAACAGACCCATGGCCAACTCATTTGAACTTATCGGCACCCTCAAAGTCCTCGAAGAACCGCAAACTTTTGCAAGCGGCTTCACGAAACGCGAATTCGTCATCGAAGTCCCCGATGGAAACTATCCTCAGATGGTGAAATTTGAGGCTGTCCGAGACAAAATCGACCAACTCAATAACTTCAGCCTCGGAGACGAACTGAAAGTCACCTTTGACGTCCGCGGAAACGAATACAAAGGGCGCTACTACGTGAACCTCAATGCCTGGAAGATCCAAGGCGAAGCAAGCGGTGGCGGCGCAGCCCCTGCTGCTGGCGCCCCTCAGGGAGCTTCCAGCGATCCTCCTCCAGGAGCTTTCGATAATAACTTCGATAACGAAAGCGAAGCGACTGAGGACGACATTCCCTTTTAAAAAAAGCGCGGCTCAAATGGCCGCCTTTTTTCAAGCCTTCACTCAGCGAGCTCTCCCCCCGAGACGCCGCTGATACCTTGCTCGCAGATTAGGATCTAAAATCAGCTCGACCCAAGGGACGAGAGACTCTGGATCCTTACTGAACTCACGGCGGAACATCAGATCGATCCCTTGGTCCCTGCTCTCTCCCCTTGGGAAAGTGCCCAGCCAAGTGTAGGCCTCCACAGACACAAGACCAATCCACGGCTGCAGGATTTCTACAACCAAGTCAGAGAGCTCCTCACCTCCTGTGGAATTCTCTAAATGCCTTCTCGCACCCTCTGGATCTTGATTCATCCAGTTGTTAAAGTCTTTAGACACCATCTCGGAAGGCTTCTTTAGCCTCCAGCTCACATCCGGTGCTTGTGATTCCCCCGCCAACCGCATTTAGATGTGCGAGCGCGGCTGCCGGATCACTTTTGACAAGGATACTCAAAGCCTGAGACACCGCGTCCTTCCGAAACTGCCCCTTATAAGAATCGCCCCAAGCCAATACCTTTTCACCGTCTTTCCAGTGACGCATCACCGTGCTGACAATGGAGTTTTGCTGTGCGGGGTAAAGCCCAGCACCTTTCAATTCCCCTGCAATGAACTCTGGAGCGATTCGAGTTAGATAACTCAAAATGAAACTGACCTGCGAGTCCCTCTTAGGTCCCTTCATTCCCTTGGCTGCGGGAATGGCGGCGCCCATTCCATGCTTCTCGTAGATTGCGACCAAATCGTCCGAACTGTAAGAATCTCTTTTCTCAAAAGTCACCACCTCATCCCCACCTCCCCGATCGACCGTCATTCGCGTGCTCTTAGCCGACTCCGATTCCAGGCTCGGCTCCGAGCCTCAATCCGCCCAATAACTTCCCCCAACCCAGAAGATCAAGACCAAGACCTAGGCGATCCCAAGACCACAAAATTTCGCTATTCGCATATTCATCACCCTCATTGTGTTGAAAAAATTGAGGAGAGAAAATAGTCCCCCTTTTCCTAAAGGCACGTCAGCTCATTCTTTATTAGAAAAAATCACCGCACAAAAAAACCTCCGTGCGCTTCCGCAGGGAGGTTCTTGTTTGAGTGATTAAGGTCGCTACTTTTTAGGAGCTTTCTTGGCTGCCTTCTTCGTCGCTTTCCTCGCGATCTTTGTAGCAGCAGCGACCTTCTTTTTGGTCACTGGCTCCTCGATCACTTTCGCCTGTTTCATGGGCGGCGGTGGCGTGGTGCTAGCATCGTCTTCCTCACTGCCGCCATGGCTGAGGATGAATGCGAGGTCGTCCATTCCGAGATTCGAGGCAAAGCCTTCGTCTCCGAGAATGTTCGTAACGAGCGCCGTCTTCTGGTGCTGCAGGATTCGGATCTTCTCCTCCACCGTGTCTCGGGTAAGGAGACGATAAGCGATGACCTTGTTCTTCTGACCGATTCGGTGCGTCCGGTCGATCGCCTGGTTCTCCACAGCGGGGTTCCACCATGGATCGTAGAGGATGACGTAGGATGCCGAGGTCAGGTTCAGACCAGCTCCACCCGCTTTGAGCGAGAGAAGGAAGACCGAGGGGTCCTTGGTGGTCTGGAACTTTTCGATCTCCCCTTTCCGGTCCTTCGTCTGACCAGTGAGGTAGTTGAAGGGACGGCTTTCGACCTCGAGACGCTGCTTGATGATATCGAGCATTGAAACGAACTGAGAGAAGACGAGCACCTTGTGATTCTCTTCCCGGAGCTGATCGAGGAGGTAAAAGAGAGCATTCATCTTGGCACTCTCTTCCTTGAGCCACTTCGGGTCGATGAGACCAGGGTGACAGCAGATCTGACGGAGACGCATGAGGCCCTGAAGGATCGCGAAGGAGTTCTTCTTGACCGCTTCGTCTGAGTCGAGACCCAGAAGAGCCTTCTGGATGCGCTTGAGTTCCGCTTTGTAGAGTTCCTCTTGGATACCCTCCATGCCTGCGAAGACTTCTTCTTCCGTTCTTGGTGGAAGATCTTTTGCCACCTGAAGCTTGGTCCGGCGGAGAAGGAACGGGCGCAGGCGAGCGGCAAGACGCGCCTGACTGGTGGGATCTTTCCGCTTATCAAAGCGACGTTTGAAGTAAGCACGGGTTCCAAGAACACCGGGCATCGCAAAGGCCATGAGCGACCACATATCCATGAGGCGGTTCTCAATAGGCGTTCCTGTCAGGACGAGGCGGTTCTCCGCATCAAGCTCACGGGCACATTTGGCAGCCTTAGAATCGGGGTTCTTGATTTGCTGTCCCTCATCAAGAATCACAGTTAACCAGCGAATCTTATTCAGCTCATCCCCGCAGACGCGGAGCTGAGCGTAGTTCAGCACGAGGATATCAAGAACGTTGTTCACCTCATCGAGATCAAGATCATCGCGGGTGCGAAGAACCTTTACCTTAAGATGAGGGGCAAACTTTCCGGCCTCAGTCGCCCAGACGTCCAAAACGGACTTAGGGCAGACCACGAGAGCTGGTCCGAGCTTCCGCTTGGAATGCTGCGGTGCATATTCACGAAGCCAGAGAAGATAAGTGATACTCTGAATCGTCTTACCAAGACCCATGTCATCCGCAAGTATTCCACCAAAGCCATTGGTCGCGAGATAAGCAAGGAACTGGTAACCCTCGACCTGGTAAGGACGAAGCTTCGCATTCAGCTCACCGGGAACATCTGGAGTGACATCGATCTGAATCTCGCGAGCGCGGTCTTTAATGCGCTTCCAAGCCTTCGGATCAAAGACCTCAGCGGCTTTAGGATCAGCAAGCTGCATCGCGTGCATGCGGTGAGTCTCGCCGGAAAGGTCGAACGGATCGAGTCCGAGACGAGTGACCGCATCGCGCTGATCGGGATCGAGTTTAATCTCAAGACGCATCCATGAGCCATCGTCCATACGCACATAGCCACCACGAGCGGCGACAAGCTGACGGATCTGAGCCTTGGAAAGATTGACGCCTTCGACATCAATCACGACGCGCAGGTCGAACCAATCGATCTCCTGATTCACGACCTCGAAGCGGATCGCCGCAGAAACTGGATCTGCTAGAATCGTCTTCAGCTTCTCCTCAATATCGAGCTCGATGAACTTCGGCATTTTGCCAATCCACTCGGCAAACTTTTCAGGAAACTGCTTTGTGATCCGTCCTTTGAAAGCCTCAAGCTTTTCATCGTAGGTAAGCCCCATTTCGAGAAGAAGCTCAGGCACGGGGTAAAGCTTCTCACGCGCAAAGCGGAGGAGAGCCTTTCCTTTGACCGGTTTCTGTTCCATGAGGTCCCAGCCCGCTTTGATGAGCTTTTCGACGCGACGCCCCTTGGATTCAAAGGCTTTTACGTCGATGATGAGGTGCTCTGTTTCAGCTGCAGTTAAGCCCTGCTCAACCCACATTTTGAAGTTCGGGAAAAGATCAAGATCGGTCACCCGCTTCTTCATCGAAACAGGAAGTGTAGCGCCAATCTTGCGGAGGAACTCCACCCCTTCTAGTGAATCAATCACGGACTTAGGAATGGTGTAGCGCGGCATAATCTCCGTGTCCTCCATCCAGCGAGAAGGTCCAGGGAAGACCGTCTCATCAGATTGATAAAGCTCCGTGCGACCAGGTAGAAGGCGCACAGAGTGGGAAACATGCTCCCCTGAAGTCGTCACAAGTTGGAGTGCAAAAGAATTCGGGTCAGAAGCATCGTCTTCACAAAGCCAGCTCAGAGGTTCATCGACCACGCGGAAGGGCCTCTCATCGAGATTGACCAAGTAGCCCTTCAATTCCTTCTGATGGAAAAGAAGGTTCATGAAGCTACAAGCACTCTCATCTTCAAGATCGAGATAAACTTCTCCTGTCTTCTCTGAATAACGAAGGAAGTGCTCAAAAAGAATCTGTGAGGCTGCATCCATCCGGAGTGCGGAAGCATCAAAAAGCTTCACAATGCGCTCAATCTCCCCTTTTTCACGAAGTGAGACCCAGTCCTGAAGCTCTTCACGAGCCTCAACCCGTGCTTCATTGATGGTAGAGACGAGTCGGAATTCGATCTTGTGTGGAATCTCCTGAGGAGGACGCTCGTTGACGCTCTCGATCCGGTCATACCAAGCTGCGACATCGCGCTCTTGCTCCCAGTCATGCATCCGGCGCTGCACCGCTTCTAGATCGGTGACCGCGTCCATGAACTCGGCATAAGGAAGCTTCTTCTTATAAAAGGCGTAAGCAATGTAGTTCCAAAACTCCAAGATATCCCCTGGAGGAACTGGCCAGAGCTCGAGCGGCTCGTAGCTCGCGATCTCCCAGCGAGGATTGAGACGCACCATGTCGTGGTCATGAATCTCTCCTTCAATGACGTAGCGGCGGTAGCGCTTCTCGACCTTCGTAACAAACTCGGCTTCCTTGTCATCCAGCTCGCGATCGAGCTTTTCCTCAATAAGGTCTACTACAGGAGTGTCATCAAATTCGTTCGGCGACTCAGGAAGATCTTCACCACGGTGAAGACGCTCCAGCATCGCTGCGAACATGACGGCTCCGGCAATATCTTCGTCCTCGGTAGAACAACCACCAAACCAGCGATTCCCTTGGAGGCGTAGCGTGGTGCGATGAGTTCCAGACGCGTCCTCGACCCGGCCTTGAATGAAAAGATGGTTTCCGAAAATCTGGGTGACTGCTCCCTCCTCCTGTAAAGCCTCACCGCGCTGGCGCACCGACTCGGTAAAACTATTGAGGAAATTGAGGGTTGCCCGGTCCGGGTTGAGTGCTGACATGCTGCTCGCCATGATCAAAATATATGTGAAAAAATCATCGTCATGACCCAAATCGGGGTCACTAACGACGAGGCCTGCATTCTAATACGACTTTTGTATTTCGCGCAACGAAAAGCAGCATCGATTTTTTTTGAGGTCACAACTGAGAGACTCAGAAAGCAAATCATGGAATCCCTGATTCTTCTCAATATCCCTCCGTCACGGGAAGCCCAGCCCATCTTCCGCCATTCTCGGGAAAGTAAAAGACCACTTGAAGAACAGCTCCAAGTGGGTCTCGTATTTCAACCTTCCTGAGATAACAGGAAGGCTGGGTTGGTTAATTTGAGCAAACTGCTCAAGAAATCTAGCAGCCTCATCCGCCGCCGCCGCCTTCTGCGCCGCCTTCTGCACCACCACCACCGCAGCAACCACCGCCATCGGCTTGTGCAAAATCTTCAGCAGTAGGAACACGGCCCAGCTCAAGAGTCATTCCTACGTGCTTGCTGACGGCGCGATTGAGAGACTCAAGAGTCTGCTGAGCGGCCATGAACTCAGATGCTATGGGATTTGCGAGGAGAGACTCACGGGCGGTCTCGAACTCGCCGATCTCTGTTTCTGAGAGTTCCAAGCCTGCGCTCTGCTTTTGATTCAGCTCTTGCCCACGCTCGTGGACGGACTGGTAACTAAGACGCGCTTCGTCGTTGCTAAGAAAAGTCTCCACCTTCGCGAGAAGGCCCTTGTAATCACTATCGGCTACGATCGCGGCACAAAGCTCACGAGTTTTGTTCATCACGGCCGAATCATCTTCAAGAATCTGCATGGAGTTTCCCTACCCTCGCCCCTCCAGCTCTGCAATCGCCGAATCAAGAAAATCGTGAATGCACAAAAATTATCTTCTGTTACGTTCCACTTACATGAGTAAACGACTCGCACTAGTTGCCACCGCTTGGACCGCCTCCTGTGGGGCCGCCTTTTACCTAGGCCACTCCACTTCTGATGACTCCAGCACCGAGATCAGCAACCTCCAAGAAAATCAAAACACGACAAATCGTGTGAGCATTCGCACCGGGGGAAGCGAATCGAACATTTCTGAACGACGCAGCGACTCACGCAGCGCTTCTACCTCTCGGACCCAGACAGACTTTACTCAACAAGTCACCGACTTGGCTAAAATGAGCGACCCCATCGCCCGGGCCCAGGGAATGCTCGACCTCGTCGAGAATCTAAGCGCAGAAGAATTCGAGGGAGTCATCGCAGCCTTCCGCGGACTCGGCATGACTCGTGAGCGCATGGGCGAATATGGCATCCTTCTCACCGCTTGGGCAAAGGTCGACCCCCTCGGCGCGCTCGACTACGCCAAGGAAAACACCGGCACCTCCTTTGCTCGCCAAACCATCCTCGCAAGCTGGGCACAAACCCAACCGGAAGCGGCCATCGCTTGGGCTCAGGGCAACTTTGAGCCCGATGGTGACAACCAAGCCAACCCCTGGCTAGTTGGAATTATCAAAGGAATCGCCTCCCAAGATCTCACGCGAGCCAGCCAGCTCCTCGAAGAACTCCCCCTTTCCCGAGGACGTGGCGAAGCTCTCACCGCCGTTCTTGATGGACTTCTCCAACAAGGTCCCACGGAGGCCAAGAACTGGATCAACAACCTCTCAGATGACCGCCTCCGCGAGGGCGCGGCAGCACGTCTTGCTGTCACCCTCGCAGAGGAAGACCCCAGAGCCGCATTGGACTGGGCTTCAGCTGTCAGCGAAGAATCACTGACACGAGCTTCTGGTCAGATTGTTGGCGATTGGGCCAAAGATGACCCCCAAGGCGCACAAGCGTGGGTCGAGGGTCAGCCGGAACAGGTGCAAGCAGCAGCGGGACGCGGCCTCATGAATACCATCGCCCGCGAGAATCCCCTGGAAGCTTCCGCTTGGCTAAGCCAGCACGAGGGAAATCCAGCCTTCGACGGCGCCGTGCAGAGCTTCGTCTTCAACACCATCCAAAGCGAACCCGAGATGGGGGCTGACTGGATCATGAAAGTGACCGACAGCGGCCAAAGCGAGCGACTCTTTCACCGCGTGCTGGGAACTTGGATGAGGGACGATAGTGAGAGCTTAAGTAACTACCTCCAGAATAATGATGTCCATGAGAGCATCGTGAGACGGGCCGAAAGACAGTTTGAAGAACAAGACCGCTAGCCTACCCTGAAATCATGAAAGCAATTCTCGGACTCCTCTTCATTCTCGCGACCTTCACCTCCTGTCAGGCCGAGCCCAAGAATGGTAAGATCAAACCTGACTCAAAAGTAATGCCTGAAAAAACAGAAACGATCGCTCTCGGTGCCGGCTGCTACTGGTGTGTCGAAGCCATCTTCCAACAGCTTGATGGCGTCGTGGCCGTGAAGTCCGGCTTCATGGGTGGCCACATCCCGAACCCTACTTATGAGCTGGTCTGCACCAAGACCACGGGACACATTGAAGTGATCAATGTCACCTACGACCCCAAAGTCATCTCGACCAAAACCATTCTCAAGTGGTTCTGGAAAGCACATGATCCCACCGATGCCGGTGGCCAAGGCGGGGACCGCGGACCTCAGTATGCCAGCGCCATTTTCTACACCACTGACGACCAGAAAAAGGCCGCAGAAGAGTCGCTGAAGATTGCCCAGCAGGCTTTTGAGCAGCCCATCGTAACCAAGCTCCGCAAGGCAGAGGAGTTCTACCTCGCACCGGAAGATCACCAAGACTTCTACTTTAACAATAAGAAGAACGGCTACTGTAACGCGGTGATCAATCCTAAGCTGGATAAACTTAATTTAGAAAAGTAACCCCCTACTCCCCTTTCGGCCTTGGTCCGGGAATCGCTTCACAGGCTTCCCGCCAATTCGGAAAGTTCCAGCGGTTGGGGAAACCTTTGCACTGCTCGGGCTTCACCTCTTGAAGTCGGCAGTTCTCACCATCCAGCATGATGCACTCGGTGGTTCCTTCCTTATCAATGAGTGACAGGCCCACGCGATTCTCACGGAGCCGAGTAAAGTCGCGCACAAAGTCAAAGACTTTCATGCCGAGAAAGTCGGCAATTTTTTTGGTCTCATCGTCAGTAATGACGACATCCCCCTTCCATTTGCAGCAGTTTGTGCAGCGCTGGCATTGATACCAGACCTCCTCTTTCTCTGACATTGCACTAGTGGCCCGTAATCTGACGATGGTAGTCACCCACCTTGTTTTGAAAGGCCTTCCACTTCGCACCGGGACGCCCATTATCGAGAAGGAAATGCGGACAATTCTTATTCTCCGGTGACTTTCCCTTGCGTGGCCACTTGTAGTGAGGAACGACACGGGAGACAGGAAGATTGTGGCGATACATCAACCAAGCTGCGAGCTTGGCAGTGCGCTATAGAGTGTCAGCACGGCTGTTCCCTCTGTTCTCGCACATCTCAAGGCCAATGCTGTAACGATTTCCGGGACCATTATAATCGGCATGATTTCCCTGCTCATTGGTCGGGAGATGCTGCACGGCACGATCTTCATCGATGGTGTAGTGCCAAGAAAGCCTGCCCAGAGCACCCTTCTTAAGAGCGAGAGAATGGCGATTTGCATCGGCGCCTTGGCTCCAGTTCTGCGTGCTATGAATCGTAATGTATTGTGGATTCATCGCCTTCCGAGAACGGCCACGAGCGCTGTATGAGAGGTAATCTTTCTTCACCTTAACCTCGCGATAGAGAGAGGAAGGACTCTGTGAAGGCGCGGAACGAGTGGGCGCTTGGTAAGGAGTGCTGCTCCGGCTGCTGCTCGAGAGAGCTGCAGTA
>JALZWA010000209.1 GCA_023299815.1 Akkermansiaceae bacterium | reverse complement strand
ATGCTGCCATTAAGATCAATGCTTTGATCTTAATTATGATCACCGTTTCACCAGAGGACGTTCTCAATACCATGAGGCAGGAAAACCCGTGGTGGACCAGTGGTGACGCTCTCCCGCCACGTTTTGCCAAGCTGAAACCTCGCAAGTTTCTCCCAGACCTCTTGGAGCTCATCATTCCTGTCGAGCCTCGCCGCGAGGTCATCCTTTTGGGGCCTCGTCGCGTTGGGAAAACCTACCTGATCCATCACGCCATCGCTCACTTGATCGAGAAAGAGGGGGTTTCCCCAGATCGCATCCTCTACCTCCAGCTCGACAACCCGCTTTATGTCGGGCTCTCACTCAACAAGTTACTTTCCCACTTCGAGCAAGCGACCGGCAACGATTGGCGAAAAGATCATTGCTTCATCTTTTTTGATGAAATCCAGTATCTCAAGGATTGGGAAGTCCACCTCAAGTCGCTCCATGATGCTGGAAGCCTTACCCGCTTCACCGTCTCAGGCTCGGCTGCTGCCGCCCTGAGTCATGGCAGTCAGGAATCAGGGGCTGGGCGGTTCACCGACTTCCTCCTTCCGCCACTTACCTTTGCCGAATACCTCGCCTTTCGATCGCAGGAAAAGCTCGTCGAAGAAGATTCCGACGGTCTGTTTTCGACCGACATCGAGGCCCTCAACGAGCAATTCCTCAACTACCTAAACTTCGGTGGCTATCCTGAGATCGCTCTCCTCGAAGAAGCTCACCACAATACCGCCCGCTTCATGCGGTCCGACATCATCGATAAAGTCCTTCTCCGCGACCTTCCCAGCCTTTACGGCATCACCGATGTTCGTGAACTGAACCGGCTCTTCACGATGCTCGCTTTCAACTCTGGGCATGAGCTGTCGATGGATTCCCTCGCCAAAAATTCCGCCGTCGCCAAAAACACCATCAAGCGATACATGGAGTATTTGGAGGCTGCTTTTCTGATCCGCACCGTCACCCGAGTCGATGACAACGCCCGCCGCTTCAAGCGGGATCACACTTACAAAGTCTACCTCACCAACCCTTCCCTAAGAACCGGACTCTTCAGCCCACTCACTTTCGAGAGTGAGCACTTCGGCCACGTCGCTGAGACTGCCATCTTCGCCCAGCGCTTCCACTATCCGCACGAGCACCTCCATTACGCCCGCTGGAAAAGCGGTAAAAGTCACCAGGAAGTCGATCTCGTCAAACTCGATCCTACCTTACGCGCCGAGTCAGTCACCGAGGTCAAGTTCACCGACCGAGTCGTCAAGCAACCCGGCACCTGGAAGCCTTGGCTCAACTTTTGCCAAAAGAACAACCTCACCGAACTGACCATCACCACCCGCACCGAGCAGCTCAAAAAAGAAACCGAAGGGATCAAGATCACCTTCGAGCCAACTGCTCTGCATGCCTATCGACTGGGAGATATCTCATCTTGAATCCTCGTTGCTTCCGACAAGCGATCTATTTTCTGGATGAGAGACCTCGCCCCTAGAATTCGTAAGATTAAGAAAGAGGGATGATCGAAGAGATACAAGGCCTTCATCCTCTCCGACCTCCGTGAAAATCCGGACCGGGAAGAGGTGAGCGGGTGGGCGAAAAACGTCAGTAATTATCCTTGAAAATTAGAAGTCGGATTTCGAGTTTTCAATGATTAATTAGTCTACCAAGACCGTCAATGCCCCTAGCAGTGGGATGGCTGTGATCTTATCCGTTAGGACAAATTTTCGCTCTCCTGGATAGACGACGTAGAGGTGATCCAGTGCGAGATCTGCGAGCGCGATGTGCATGGATTTCGTGGTGGAGGGAGCTTCACTTGTCTTGAACTCGAAGCCGATGCGCTGGCCTTGGTGGAAGATGAGGAGGTCCAGTTCGGCCCCTGAATGAGTGGCCCAAAAGTAGGCATCGAGGGTGTCCGAGACGCTGAGAATTTGCTCGATACAAAAGCCCTCCCAAGAGGCGCCATACTTCGGGTGTCGATACAGCTGCTTCGCCGATCCCACTTCCAGCAAAGCGTGCAAGAGGCCGGAGTCCCGCACGTAGACTTTGGGCGACTTCACCTGCCGTTTCTTGAGATTTTCAAACCAAGGTTGCAGCTGGCGGACCACGTAGGTGCCGCTCAGGATGTCGAGATACCTCCGCGTGGTGGGATCAGAGACTCCTAGTGAACGGCCGATCTCTGAGGCATTCCAAATCTGCCCGTGCGAATGCGCGATCATCGACCAAAAACGCCGTAAAGCAGAAGAGGG
The DNA here is from genome assembly GCA_023299815.1 of Akkermansiaceae bacterium. GTDB lineage: Bacteria > Verrucomicrobiota > Verrucomicrobiia > Verrucomicrobiales > Akkermansiaceae > SW10. Next base: position 6,064 of record JALZWA010000209.1, on the reverse strand, counting down.
GATCTTGATGCCCAACTGGGGGATGTCACGCTCCAGAAAAGTGCGGAAGAAATCCTGCTGCCATTGGCGCGAGGCCTTGTCACTCCGAGCCAAAAAGGCCCGCGGAAATCCACCCCGCCACCAGCGTTCTGCCAAGGCCTCCTCGCCGGTTTCCCGGATGTTGAAGCCCGTGACATCGACAAAAGAAACGCGCCCCGCCAGCGACTCGCCCGCGCCCTTCACCAACTCCGGCGAAGCACTCCCGAGGATCAGAAACTGAGCGGGCTGTTCTGGCCGATCCGCCAGCACTCGTAAAACGGGGAAGAGCTCCGGCATCTGCTGCACCTCGTCCAAAACCACCAAACCGGTCAGTGCCTCTAGTGTCGAGTGGGGGTTCTCCAGCTCCCGCCGATCCAGCGGAGCCTCCAGATCAAAGAAATGGACCGGCCCATCAGTCCAAGTCTCGACAAACCGCCGTGCCAGAGTCGTTTTCCCCGCCTGCCGAGGCCCAGGAAGGGCCACGATGGGATAATCCAAGAAACGTTCTTGGATCGCATCGAGGTAAGAAGGTCGCGCTAACATCCTTGAAAATTAAAACATCGCCTTCGATATTTCAATGTTAAAATAAGCCAATTTATGGGGTTCAGGCATCTTTTGGGCTTCTGTCTTTATCGAAATCCCCTGAATTGAGCTGGAAAAGGCTCATTCGGTCCATTTTCCTTGAAAATTGAAACTCATGGTGGCAATATTCAAGAAAAATGACCCCCAAACTCCAGCGCTTGATCTCCTATCGTGAGACTGAGCATTCTCTGAAACACTTCCGGATCACTGCCTTGCTCGGTCCCCGGCAGTGTGGGAAGACGACCTTGGCCCGGCAGTTCTCGGGAGAGCGGGAGAATTATTTCGATCTCGAGGATCCGCTCGATCTCGCCCGATTGGCGAACCCTCGCGAGGTGCTGGGGGCCTTAAAGGGGCTGGTCATCATCGATGAATTTCAGCGGATGCCGGAGCTTTTTCCAATTCTACGTGTGCTGGTCGACCGCGATGATTTACCGGCGCGCTTTTTGATTCTGGGAAGTGCCTCGCCGGATCTCATGAAAGGGGCCTCGGAGAGTCTTGCGGGGCGGGTGAACTTTATCCGACTGGCGGGATTTTCCTGCATCGATGTCGGAGTTAAGAATCGTGACACGCTTTGGTTTCGTGGTGGTTTCCCTGAGTCTTATCTCTCGCAGGATGATGAAGTGAGCGGGCAATGGCGGCGCGCTTTTATCCAGACTTTTCTGCAGAAGGATCTGCCGAGCTTTGGCATCGATGTTTCTCCGGAGCGGCTTCGTCGCTTCTGGACCATGGCCGCTCACTATCACGGGCAGACTTGGAACAGCTCGGCGATCGCATCGTCGCTCGATGTCAGCCACACCACCGCGCGTTCTTATCTCGATATTTTAACTGGTTCCTTGGTGATGAGGCAGCTCCCGCCCTGGCTTCCTAATCTTAAAAAACGCATGGTAAAGGCCCCCAAGGTCTACCTCCGTGACAGTGGGATTTTACATTCCTTGCTGCAGATTGAGACTCGGAATCAGCTCCTCTCCAACCCGCGCTACGGTGCCTCTTGGGAAGGCTTCGCCCTTGATCAAGTCCGCGAAGTCCTCCGACTGCAACCCGACGAAATGCACTTTTGGTCGACCCATGCCGGGGCCGAGATGGACCTTGTTGTGCCGAGAGCGGGAAAACTTTACGGCTTTGAGTTCAAGGTGACCGAAAAGCCCTCGACGACGCACTCCATGACGATTGCCAAAAAAGACCTCGGCCTAGATCACGTCTATCTCATCTATCCTGGCGAGCTCACCTTCGCCCTTCGGGAAGGCATGACGGCGGTCGGCTATCAAAAACTGCCTGACTTGGTGCTGGCTTAGGGGGCACTCTGAACTACTTTCCGTGATGCGTCCTCTTTTTCTCTTCGCCTTCATCATTTCATCCGCTGCTTTCGCGGAGGACTTAGAAAACCTTTCGGGAGCAGGAGAGGATTCGCGGATCGATCAACTCGGGTTTACCCAGACCCAGCGCTGGGGTGCGGAGTTTGAGAACTTCCTCCGTGAGCGGCCGAAGTTCATTTCGGGTGATTGGAAAAAGACGCTCGTGGTGCCTGTTCCTCCTGCCAACTCTTCATCGCGGACGAAGGCGGAGGTGGCCTATCTCGAATCGCTGGTTTCAAAGCGGAATGGGAAGCTTAACGAGATCAAGGCGGAAGTGCTGGTGACGAATTTTCGCTTCGGGAACTATGACTACGCTCAGCTCACGACGGAGAAGAAGTTCAACGAAACCAGCAAGCTGATTCTCGCGGCTTACCACGACCTCGCGGTGGTCACCTTTGACCTGAAGAAAAGGTTCAACCGCGTCCGGCCTTCGATCATGAAGAAGGAGCTCGGTCACGCCATTGAGATCCCCCTTCATCCCGCTTATCCGAGCGGGCACGCGATTGGGGCTTACACCATCGCTTATCTGCTTCAGGAGCTCGATCCCTCCTCGGCAAAAGACTACCTCAAGGATGCCAAGCGGATTGCCGAGAACCGTGAGATCGCAGGGCTGCACTATCCCAGTGATTCCGAAGCAGGCCGTCTCATTGCGCGACAGTTGGTGGACCAGTTTTTGGCGAACTCGAATTTCAAACGTCAGCTCCAGAACGCAAAAAGCGAATGGCCGTAGCCACTCGTTTTCTTTGATTGATTGAGATTCAGTATTTCTACTCCTCGTTGAGACGCCAGACTTCCTTGGCGATCACTTTTTAAAATTCCATTAGATCGATGACGCCGGTGTGGCGGCGAGAGAGGCAATGAAGAATGCTTTCATGATGATGATGATTCCATGATTGGAAGAGCTGATTTCTATAAATTTCCAGCGATGTTTTTGAGCGTCGCTCACTCGGAGACATTCAGCATGACCTCCTTCAACCGCGCATGCAGCTGCCCCACGTCTTCAGCCGGAGCATAGCCGAGGAGCATCTTCTTCTTCCCTCCTCTGAGGAGGCCATCAAGACGATACCGAGAGACATCATTGACGTGGCCGTTTTGCTTCATCTCAAGTCCGGTGAACTCACTAAGGTCATGCGCGGAGCTGATGGCTATGACAATCCAGCGGCGCTGAATATGGAGCCGTGAGTGTCGCTTTGAGATCTGCACGCGATAGCCGAGGAGAAAGAAACCAATCAAAACGACCAAGAGCCCCATCCCTCCGAAGGCGAGCGCAAAGAGCCGCGGTGGATTCTCTCCTGAGGAAGTCGCATTGGCAAAAAAATCACGGATGCTAGGAACCAAGTCTAAGAGAAACTCCCTCGACTCAGTGATCATCATCAGGCCCACAATGACGAAGATACTCCCCATCAACATCAGCCCAATGGCCCCGCCCATGCTGGGTCGGCTTTGCGCTTCCCACCCATTATTAGTTCTCGTGAAGCGGAGATATTTAGAGCGGTAATTGGGATCCACCACTGTCTCTCCGATCTCCTCGACTCCCCCTCGCATCATGGCCTCGAAGACAGAGCGGTGTTCCTCGATCTCCTCCTCGCCCAAGGCCAGTCTCGCCTCGCGCTCGAGCCAGAGGAGTTCCGGTTCCTTGAGGCTTCCGCCGACTCCGATCTTTTTCTTCGTCCCCTTCTCTTGGAAGCTCAGCTTGTATTGCGGGACATCGTTATTCTCATGGCTCTTTTCAAAGGAGAGATTCAGGTCCGCTCTCGCAAGGCTCTTCTGCTGAAAGACCTTTCCAAAAAGTGATCGCTGAACCGAGACCACCATCCGGCCAAACTCGATTTGCGTCTTCCCAAACCAGAGAAAGAGTCCGGTCAGAAAGGTGCTGGCCCCGATGAGAAAAAAGGGCAGTAAGAACAGCCCCGCGAAAATTTTCGGAAAAGGTTCCCCGTCAGAACTTACCGTGCCGAAGAGGATCATCGGCCCGATCAAGACCGCCGGCGCGCCAAACAGGAGCCCAAAGATAATAAAGAAACCCGGCCGCCCAGTTCCCTTGATCGTCATCAGAAGGTCTCCGGTCGTCGTCTCTTCTTTAAGGAGACGCTTTCCCTGCTCAGGAAGCACCGGCTTCCGTGGTCCCCCTAATTTTTTGAGCAACTTTTTAAACACAGGGTAAGCTTAACTTTCACTTCCGCTTTTGGCCACCCATCCCCTTGGAAAAAAGAAGGTGAGTTACCGGTGGGGAACTGATACCTCTATTTCGCCTTTCGACTCTTTATGAAAACCATTCTCCTCACGCTTCTGGCGATCATCCCAAGCGCTTTTTGTTTTGCTGAAAAACCAAACGTCCTCTTTATCTCGGTGGACGACCTGAATGACTGGGCGGGTTATCGCGGGCATCCAGACGCCATCTCTCCCAACATGGATCGCCTCGCAAAAAAGGGCACCTGGTTTTCTCAGGCTTACTGTCAGTATCCCGTCTGCGGTCCCTCACGGGCGAGCGTGATGAGCGGACTCTATTTTCACCAACTCAAGCCCGATCGCCTGCAAGTGAAAGACAACTTCGTGGAGGAAAGAGTGGAATCGATGGGCTCCGAGCTCCTTCACGGTTACCTAAAAAATCACGGCTACAAAACCATGGCTGTGGGAAAAATTTTGCACCGTCATTTGCCTGATAAAAATCTCAACATGTCCGGAGGCCGGGGAAAGTGGGACCATAATCGCGATGAGAACGGCAAGCAGATCGAGTCGAACTGGAACAGCAGCAAGACGCTCACGGACTGGGCCGCCTACACGGGAAAAGAGAGTGAGATGAGCGATAGCAAAGCCGCTGACTGGGCCGTCGAGCGCCTGCAGAAGAAGCACACGAAACCCTTCATGCTCATGGTGGGCTTCCTCCGCCCGCACACTCCTTGGCATGTGCCGCAGAAGTATTTCGACATGTATGACCCGAAGAAGCTCTCCCTTCCAGCCTACAAGGATGATGATTTCAATGACATCCCGGAAGCCGGTCAGGAACTGATCAACGATGGCTACCCGCGCACCGAGTGGGCCAAGAAAGAGAACCAGTGGCAAAATATCCTTCAGAGCTACCTCGCGAGTATCACCTTTGTGGATTCCAAGATCGGTCAGGTGCTCGATGCTCTGGACGCGAGCCCCTACCGCGATAACACCATCGTGGTGCTCTGGTCAGACCACGGCTACCACCTCGGAGAAAAGAACACCTTTCAAAAGCACACCCTCTGGGAGCGCTCCGCCTTGGCTCCCGTCATCATCAGCCTCCCGCCCAGCATGGAGGGTGAAAAATACCGTGGTAAGACGGACGCAGTCGTGGGCCTGATCGACCTCTATCCCACCATCCTCGATCTCTGCGGCCTTCCCGCAAATGACAAGGTCTCTGGCCACAGCCTCAAACCCCTGATTCTTAATCGTGAGACCGAGTGGAACCACCCCACCCTGACCTACCGAGACAACAGCGAAGATATCGGCGGGCGCTCAATCCGCGACCAGCGCTACCGCTACATCGAGTATCACGATGGCTCCCAAGAACTCTACGATCACGAGACTGACCCCAATGAATGGACCAATCTCGCTCCCGATCCCGCGCATGAATCTCGCTTAAAGGCGATGAAGCAGAAGCTGGCCGATCACCACATCGAGTAAAATCATCTCTCGAAACATCTGAGAATCAGCGCGCCTTAAGCGGTTGTGCAATTTTATGCAAATAATCTTGCGAGGTCGTCGTTTTGCACTAAGTCTATTCATCGAAGCTACCAAACCGACTCATGCATTTTATAAAATCAACTCTCGCTCTCAATCTCCTCTGCCAGCCTTGTCTGGCGGAACTCTTCTCGAATGGGGATTTTGAAAATGGCAATGCCTCTTGGCATGAAGTAGCTCCAGACAATGGGAACTTTTCCTTCAGCTACCCCGCGACAGGCGGGAATCCAGATGGCTTCGGCATTATCAACCAAACGACCGTGTCCGAAGGTGACTTCGGCATCTGGGTGGGTAATGACGATAGCGAGGTCAGTCTCGAGTCGCTAGGGCTCGCTGCCGGAGAGACCTATAACTTCACGCAAGACATGAAGATCCTTTCGGGGGACAAGATCGGTGGCTTCAAG
>JALZWA010000208.1 GCA_023299815.1 Akkermansiaceae bacterium | reverse complement strand
GGCTTGAAATTGGTTTTGGAGGCGAAGTGAATTGGCTTTCTGTGGAACGGAACTCAGAATTGTTTGAGTTGTAGTAGTAGCGATCATAATCGCCAGAGCCATCAGGAACCCAGACGATGTCTGAGTTTGTTGAGTTGAATGAACCAGTCAGGGAGGCATTGGCACCGGTTCCAAAAACCTCGTTGAGTGTTTTGGCCTGGCGAATCGTGTAGCTGACAGTTCCGGCTGCGATTCCCGCACCTTCTAAGGTGACAGAATTTGCAGTTGAAGCAGAGATCACTGAAACCGAGCCGTTTTGAGTGCCGTTAGTGACTTCAAAAAGGTAAGTGGCATTTGCATCAGTGAGGGCTGCTGCGAAGTCGACGTCAGCATCGGTGATGACGGCACCGGACTCGGAATCAATGGTTCCTGAGACGAGAATTTCTCCATGGAGGTTAATACCGATGGGATTGAATCCAATGACGAGGTCTGTTTTCACGTATCCCGAGGGAGTGGTGAAGGCGACGGTTTGACCCACTAGGGGGAGGGCCATGAAGGCTGTGGTGAGAGCGAGAAGTTTTTTCATGGGGAAGGTATCAATGTGTGATCTTGTTCAATGAGTTAGGACGATGCAATCGGAAAATACGGATGCGGGTTGTTATTTGTTCTTTTTCTGAGGAGGTTCTTAATTTTTTAGATTTTCAGGTGATTTGGCAGGGCTCTTGATGAAGAGTTGCGTGCTTGGGATGCTTTGCTAAGAATACATTTCAAGTGAAAAGCGGTTACACAGTAGGAAACGAGAAGTTGGTGAAGGTGCTGGGGGGGGCGTCCTTGCATCTGCTTGGGCTTTGGAAGAAGCAGGGGAAAGAGGAGGGGGCGCTGAGGATTGCGGTGATCGGTGGTGGTTGCAGTGGTTTGCAGTATCAGATGGATCTGGTTGATGGGCCTCGGGACCGTGATATCATGGTGGAGAGCAATGGGGTGAAGGTGGTGATTGATCCGAAGAGTGCGCTTTTTGTGAGTGGGAGTGAGTTGGATTATTCTGATGATCTTCAGCAGGGTGGCTTTAAGGTGACGAATCCAAATGCTCTGGTGACTTGTTCCTGCGGGGAGAGTTTTGCTGCTTAGGATGGATATTTTTGATCAGTTGGGGGTTCCGCGTCAGCTAGTGCTGGCGGATGAGGTGCTTGAGGGAAGATTTCGTGAGCTGGGGAAGAAGGCGCATCCTGATGCGGGTGGGGCGGCGAGCGAGTTCGAGCAGCTTCGGGGTGCTTATGAGCAGCTGAAGTCTCCGGCGAGGAGGATTCGGGCGGTGCTGGGATCTGGCGAGGAGCGTGGTTCGGTGCCGGGTGAGGTGATGGATCTTTTCGGCCCGGTGGCGGAGGCGATTCAGGGGGTTGAGGATTTTTTAAAGGAGCGAGCTGCGGCAAGGAGCGCGCTGGGTCGGGCGGTGCTGGATGGCGGGATGCCGGCTTTGAAGGGGGAGCTGGAGAGGCTGACTGGGCTTTTGGGGGGGCTTGAGGGGGGCTTGGTGGCTCGTTTTGGGGAGTTTGATTCGCGGGGCTGGGAGAGTTGTAAGGAGGAGATGGGCGAGGTGGGCCGAGGGCTTATTTTTATCGAAAAATGGTTGGGCCAGTTGCGGGTGGCGACGGGAAAGCTATTCGAAGCCTTGCTCGGGGGGATGTCCTAGGCCAAGAATGGGGGCGTGATGAATGAGGTGATTATAGGGATCGATCTGGGGACGACGCAGTCGGCTGTGGGTGTGGTGGATTCGGGGTTTCCGATTCTCTTAGCAGATGATGCTGGGGAGCGGTTGACTCCGAGTGCGGTCTGGTATGGAGCTTCGGATGAAGTGGAGGTGGGTGCTTCTGCGCTGAGGCGTCAGGGGGTGGAGAGGGTTCTTACGAGTGTGAAGAGCCTGATGGGGAGACGTTTTGATGAGGTGGAGGCTGCGGCGGGGATGGTGAATGAGATTGGTGAGGTGAGGCTGGAGACGGCGGCTGGTTTAAAGTCGCCCGAGGAGGTGTCAGCGGAAGTTCTTAGGCGTCTGAAGGCGGTGGCGGAGGATCGCTTGGAGGGTAAGGTGGCTAAGGCGGTGATTACGGTGCCGGCATATTTTCATGATGGTCAGCGCGCGGCGACGAAGCGGGCGGGTGAGTTAGCGGGGCTGGAGGTGGTGCGGATTTTGAGCGAGCCGACGGCGGCGGCGCTGTCTTATGGCTTAGATCGACTGGGGGACTCGGCGAAGGTGGTGGTTTTTGATCTGGGTGGGGGGACTTTTGATGTTTCGATCCTGGAGATGCGTGAGGGGGTCTTCGAGGTTTTGGCGACGGCGGGTGATACTGCGCTGGGTGGGGATGATTTTGATCGGGCGTTGGCGGAGGATGCGGCGCGTGAGTTGGGGGTGATTTTTGCAGAATTAGATGCGCTGGATCAGGTGCGCTGGGTTGCGGAGGGGCGGCGGGTGAAGCATGTTCTTTCTGAAGAGGATGAGGCGATGTTTCGGATTCCATTCGTGGGTGAGGTGGGTCGGACGCGGGAATATTTTGAGAAATTGCTGAGTGGTTCACTGGATCGGATGGAGAGTTGTTGCCGGCGCGCGCTTCTTGATGCTCAGCTCGATGAGAAGGATCTTGAGACGGTCTTAATGGTGGGGGGGAGTAGCCGAATTCCGGTGGTGCGGGAGCGGGTGGAGGCAATTTTTCAACAGGAACCTGATCTGAGTCAGCATCCCGATGAGGCGATTGCCCGTGGGGCGGCGATTCAGGCTGGGATTCTCTCGGGCACGGTGCGGGAGGTTTTGCTTCTAGATGTGACGCCGCTGAGTCTGGGGATCGAGACGATGGGCGGGTTGATGAATGTGCTGATTTCTCGGAATACGACAATTCCCTGCAAGGCGGGCGAGATGTTTACGAATGCGGTGGATCAGCAGCGGTCGATGAAGGTGCGGGTGCTGCAGGGTGAGCGCGAGTTAGCAAAGGATAACTGGGAGCTTGGCTCGTTCGAGGTTCCTTTTGAGGCAGCTGGAAGAGGGCAGGCACGAGTGGGCGTGGAGTTCCGGATCGATGCCGATGGGATTCTCTCGGTGCTGGCGCGTGATGTGGCGACGGGGAAGGACACCGTGATCGAGGTGGGAAGCGCGGCGGTAGATGTGACCGAGGCGAAGGTGGAGAAAATGGTGAGCGAAAGTGTGGAGTTCGCCTTTGAAGATATGAATGCTCGGGTGTTTGAGGAAGCTCGTCTCAAGGCTGAGGAGCTTCTGCCGGCGGTGGAGATGGCGCTTGCTCAGGTGGGTGATCTTTTGGAAGAAGAGGAGCTTGCCGAGGTGCAGGAAGCGAAGCTGAAAGTGGAGGAGGCGATCGGGGGTGGGAGCGCTGCTCCACTGAAAGCAGCGGTGGAGAAACTCGATGAAGTGACGGAGGCGATGGCGACTCTCTTGTTAGAAAAGGCGAGTGGAGCTCTCTTTTCCCCTCAAGGGTGATTGACGAGCGATCCCTCTTTCCCTCAGAGTCTGGCGTCACCCATGCCCTCGAGTTCTTTGAAAGTCTATTTATGTCCCTCTTGTCAGTCGGTGATCCGATCTGAAAAGGCGACTTCAGAGGGGCTTCGCTGCGGAGAATGTGACTTCAGGTTTGGTGATTCGGCCACGACGAAAGCATTGCCCAAGCGGGATCTTTCCGGAGGAAAGAGCGTGGTATCGTCCTCCTCCAGTGTGATGAGGGACGTGATGAAGCAGCGCTCGGAGCCTGCGCCGGCTGCGGAGTTTAATAGCACAGCTGCAGTCAATCCGCTCGCGAGCAAGGCAGCGGCTGGAGATGATGAGAAAAAAGGAAACCGAGATGAGGAATCCATTCTCCCTGATGGCACCCGGCAAGTGAAGCGTCGTAAAAAAAGGCGTAAAAAGGAGGATAATAAGAAGCTCTATCTATTCATCGGAGCTTGGTTTTTCGTCATTATTGGGCTTGTTCTTCTCTTTAATTTTCAGGGAGGTAATCAGGAGGAGGCTGATGTGGAGGCTGGGATTGGATCGGGTATGAAGCCATGGGAACGAGAGTTTCTTCGCGAGCATTTGAATCGGATTAATCGGAATTTTAATGGCTTCCACGCGGCTGATACACACTCGAAGAAGCAGCAATACATTGATCGTTCATCGGAGCTGGCGGCGGATTATAACCGCTTTAATCAAACTCATAGTGTGCCGACTTATGTCGCGCCAATGAGACTGGTGACGCAGAATATTTTAGAGATTCAGAAAGAGCCGTTGGTTTTGGCAATGGAGACGATTTGGACCGATCAAAAGTCGCGGCAGGCGGAAGCGGTTCATGTCTGGGATGGTGATGGCTGGAAGCTCGATTGGGAGAGTTATGCGCCTTATTCGAGTGTGCCATGGACTCTTTTTCGCTCCGGAGTAGGGAAGAAAAAAGGCGAATTTCGGCTGCTGGTGCGACGCCGAAAGGGAGGGGCGGACTCGAATGAGATGACGCTTCTTTTTTACTCCCCTCAGCCTCCTGGAGAGGGAGCCTTAGAGGCGATCCGGATGACTGAATCCCCCGAGGTGGTCATCGAGCGACGGGGCGAGATGGGCAAGAAATTGAGATTTTTGTTGGATGAGAGAGAGGCTGGGAAAATGCCTATTGAGAGTATTCTGGGTCAAGGTGATCCAGAAGGAATGGTGCGAGTGTGGGTGAAGCTTGTTTGGGAGGAGTCCGAGGGGGAGAGTGAGCCCCAGATGGTTTTGGAAGAGTTAAAAGGGGTCTCTTGGTATGGCTCTCGGATTCAAGGAATTCTAGCGGTGGACGAAGTGGTGGAGGAAGAGGCGAAGTCAGCCTTGAATGACTCAGATTCAAATTCTAGCTTGGAAACCGATGAGTGACGAATCTGAAGGCCCAAACATTGGCGAAGAGATGGTGAAAAAAGTTCGCCGGGTGAAGGGTGGGCGCCGCTCCAAGCAGTCGAAAACTTCATCTGGGCCCAGCCTTTTTAGTAAAGGAAAAGATCTGCTTAAGGGGATTCAGGATGAAGAGGATGATTCGGGGCACGTCGATGTTGCTGAGCAGGTCAGGCGTCTGACGAAGGACAAGGATGAGGAACGGCCACTTGATGAGGTCTGGGGGAGCAAGAAGCGCTCGACCTCATGGATCTGGATTATCTTGTTGGCGGTGATCATCCCTCTGATCGGTGTCAGTATTGGGATTTCGATGCTCACAAAAGACAAGAGGGGGCAAGAAGATGAGGGCTTTGTCCCGATCGTTCTCTCGAGTGGAGACGAAGACGAAATCCCATCGCCTCACGCATGGTTTGATGAGGATTCCATGGTGATGCTAGAGGAGGCGGTGCGGATTATCCGAGCGATCAATTCATCTGAGAGTCCTGCAGATTTTATTGGGTCGGTGCGCACCTCGGCTTACCGGGAATTTAATCCGGTCGATCTTTCTCAGTGGTCGTCTCCTGTGGTGATCAAGACCTTGCAGGATATTTCCTGGGCGCTGCCGACGGTGAAATCGCCCGGTGCGAGTGATGTCACCACCAAGGGTTTTTTGCAGATTAATGCGAGGCGCGAGAATCGAGATCCGGTCTCGATATTCTTCGTGGAGGAAGACGGAAAGCTTCTTCTCGACTGGGATGCCACGACGGTGTGGTCTGAGATGCCGGTGGCAGAAGTGCTGGAGAAAAAACCAAGAGGCGGAGCTCTTCTTCGGGCCAAGATTGAGAAGAAGGCGAGCTACGATGAAGTCATCAATGGTGTCACTTACTCAGGTTATTTAGTGACGAGTGCTGATGGCGCTGACTTTTTCTTTTGCTATGTTCCTTTGAGCTCCGAGAAGCGTCGTCTTGATGACGAGCGCATTAAGACGATCCTGAATTATGGTCGCTTTATTGGGAGGCTTCGGGGGAATCTACCGCTGACGATGCGAGTCCGCTATGGGGATGGTAAGGGAGGCGGGAAGCGCTTTGAGATCGTCGATCTCATCCACGATAAATGGGTTAGGCCTTAATTGCTTCGCTGAGACCGGCGCGCATGGCTTCGATGGGCGCGTCTTTATTTGTCCAGTATTCTAGGGAGAGTGCTCCTTGGTGAAGGAGGAGGGAGAGTCCATTTGCGGTTCGCGCTCCTTGATCCTGCGCGTCTCTGAGGAGGCGGGTTTTGGCAGGATTATAGATGGTGTCGTAGACGAGGTGATGGGGCTGGATCCAGCTGGAGGGGATTGGTGAGGGGTCACTCTGCTTGAGGCCTACCGAGGTGGTATTAATAATGAGCTCGCTATTTGAAATGGCTTCTTCAAGGGCGGGGTCATCAAGGGTGTGGATGGAGAGACGGTCTCTGGGGCCCTCGAGTTTTTCACCGTGAAGGAGTGGGTCGAGTAGCTCACGCATGTGGACGAGCTTTTCGAGAGTGCGATTTCCGAGAGAGAGCTGTGGACTGTCTTCGAGGCAGCACTGCGTGGCGATGGCTCGGCCTGCGCCTCCTCCTGCTCCGATGATGGCAATCTTCAAGTCTCCGAGATCGACGGAGAAGTCCTCACGGATCGCGCGCACGAAGCCGGGTCCGTCGGTATTGAAGCCTACTTTTTCTTCGCGATCAAAGACAACTATGTCTGGATTTAACTCAGCGCATCGTTTCCAATCAACGCCTTTAGTCCCACCTACTTTAACAATCGAATTTACCAGATCGGAAGAGCGG
>JALZWA010000207.1 GCA_023299815.1 Akkermansiaceae bacterium | reverse complement strand
GGGATCTCACGCGGAGCAGCAACCGGAGCGAAGCGGAGTTAGCCCTTAGGCAAAGCAGCAGAGTTTTTTGAGGCTTGGTTGAGGGTGTGATGGGGAGATTTTTTAACACAGATGATTCCCGATCTCTGGGCACGTTTTGATTTTCACCGATTGGCACAGATTTTTCCCTGGTTGATGGGATTTAGGCGCAGATTGAGAAGGATTTGCTCGGATTGACGCGGATTTTTTTGGGAGTTGGGTTGAGGGGTATCTCACGCAGAGCAGCGGAGTAGCAGAGTTTTTTGAGGCTTGGTTGAGGGTGTGATGGGGAGATTTTTTAACACAGATTATGCCCGATTTCTGGACACGTTTTGATTTTCACGGATTGGCACAGATTTTTCCCTTGGTTGGTGGTTTCCTTGATCAAGCTGAGTTTCTCGGGGCGGGAGGGCAGAACGAAGGTGATCGCGGTCGAGTGACTCTATTTCTTGAGGCGGAGTTCGGCTTCGGCGTTTTGGTAGCCGAGGGTGAGGTCGTCGGCGGTCCAGGGTTTGCGGTCGGGGCCGGGGGAGCGGATGTCCATGAGGTCGGCTTTGAGGGAGTGGAAGACGAAGGGGGTGCCCCAGCGGTCGAGGAGTTCGCGGTGTTGGTTGAGGGCGGAGAGGTTGGGGTCTAGGAAGTAGACTTGTTTGGGGTTCTCGCCGAGAAGGGCGGCGATGATTTCGGTGTTGTCGGTGCCTACGGGATTCTCTTTGTAGACGAGGCGGTAGTGGCTGAGGAGCTGCTCGACGAGGTGGAGGTCGTTTTTGGGATCGGGGGATTGGTGGAGCTGGCGGCTGGTGGTGAAGGAGGCTTGCCAGTGGATGCGGCCATCGAGGAAGCGGGTGAAGCGGGGGTCGGTGTTGGTGGGGTCGATCTCGGTGGAGGGGGTGGGAGAGGTGGACGGGCTGAATGAGGTTGATGAGCTTTGGGAGGTCGCTTTTTGGGGGTCTTCTGGAGCTTTGGGGGAGAACTTGAAGAAGAGGAAGAAGGTGAGGCCCGCTAGGATGAGGATGATGGGTGGGTTGGGGCTGAGCTTCATGGGGGCTGGTTGAGGGGATAGGTCTTATGGGGCCTATGGGAGTTGGGCTTGGTTGAGGGTAACAGAGGCTATGAGCCTCTGTTACAGGAAGCCGAGGTTTGCGGCGGGGGCGTCGATGGATTCGAAGCGGTCGAGGTTTGGGAGGATGGTTGCCATTTCGGTGGAGCCGATGGGGACGCCGAACCACTTGGCGAGGACGGCGCTGTGTTGGTCGACGGAGGTGGAGGGGATCCAGCGGCCGCGGGAGCCGGAGGGGACGTCGTTGAGGCCGCCGACGGCGAGTTCGGGGAAGGTGCCGTAGACGTCGCCGCCATTGACGGCTCCGCCGAAGAGGAAGGTGTGGGTGCCCCAGGCGTGGTCGGTTCCGGCGGTGGCGGCGTTGTCACTGTTGGGCGTCCAGGTGCGGTTGAAGTCGGAGGCTTGGAAGGTGGTGACTTTGTCGTATTCGAAGTCGGGGTCGGCTGCGGCGAGGTCTTTCATGGCTTGGTTGAAGGCGCCGATGGCGGCGTCGACTTGGCCAAGCTGTGCGGCGAGGTCGGCATTGATGTCTTGGTGGGTGTCGAAGCCGCCGATGTCGACGAAGAAGATCTGGCGCTTGTTGCCGAGGCAGTCACGGCCGGCGATGAGTTTTGCGACGGCTTTGAGTTCATCTGCGATTCCGCTGTCTGCGCCGTAGGTGGCCCAGGTGGCATCGAAGTCGAGGCCGAGTCCGGTGGCTGCGGTGGAGGCTTCGGTGACGACGGCTTCATTTTCCCGGGCGCGGCGGACGACGGCGTTATAGCCGTCTTCTAGAAGGTGGCCGTGGCTGTAGGTCATGATGCGCTCAAGGGCTTTGAGGCGCTGGCCGGTGGAGTTTGTCTGGTAGGAGCCATCTGGGTTGATGGCGTTTTCGTAATTTGTGCCGAAGCTGGCGAGGGAGATGGCTCCGGTGGAGGTGACGGAGTATTGGTTCACTTCTCCGCCATTGAGAAACTGGTTATTCCCGGCGGCGGTGATGAGCATGGAGGTCTGGCTTTGGGGGTTCCAGGCGTCGTGGTAAAGGTCGGCGACGCGGGCGCCCCAGCCGGAGGTGTAGGGCTGATCGGCGATGGAGGACATCCATTCGGTCTGTTGATTGGAGTGGGAGAAGAGTTGCTGGGGGAGGGCGACGCTGGAGTAGGTGGCGGAGGTGGTGGGCTGGGCGAGGGTGCCGACATTTGCGATGAAGGCGGCGTCTCCAGAGCCATACATGGCGGCGAGATTCGGGAGGGAGGGGTGGAGGCCGAAGGGGTCTCCGCCGGGGACGGTGATGGGGAGGGTGTCATTTTCTCCTGCGGGGTTGAGGGCGGGATCGGCGATGCCATTTCTGATGCTGACGACATCCCGGTCTGCGGTGTAGCCTGCGGCTTGGGGATTGCCGAGGGTGGGGATGAGGACGTTGTTCATGTCACAGCCTCCGCGGAGGAAGAGGCAGACGATGGCTTTGTAATCGGAGCCAATGACGTCTGCTCCACCGACGTCTGCGGCGGCGGCGGCATTGATGAGCTGGAGCTGGGTGAGGGTGTTGATGAGGGAGCCGACGCCCATGGCTCCGCAGGTGCCGGTGCGGAGGAATTGGCGGCGAGATAGGCTGGGGTAGTCGGACATTTGAGTGGGAAAGTTTGAAGTTCGAAGTGTTCAGTTTGAAGTCTTGGTTGGGGAGCTTGAGGGATTTGAGCTGTGGGCTTGATTTGGGGGGCTTGGGCTTTGATTTTTTTGACCGCGAAAAACACGGGAGACGCGAAACTTCTGGGGCTTGGGTGGGGGCGGAGAAGACAACCGGGCCGGGTTGTCCTACGGTTTATTTTTTGATCTGAAACTCGGGGCTGAAGGTGATGAGGTAGAGGGCGTCGGAGAGTTTGTTGAGGCGGTCGGTGTCGTCGTTGCTGCCGCTGAAGGGGTTGTTGTGGGCGGTGAGGGCGTCGATGATGAGTTCGCGGGGGTTCTTGAGGAGGTCATCGATTCCGGGGGTGGCGGGGTCGTCATCGTCTGAGGGGTCGTAGGGGTATTTGCGCTTGAGGTAGCCGAGGGTGAGGCGGCGATCGAGTTCATCGAGGAGGATTTCATCTGCGAGGGATTCGCTGGTGCGTTCTGCGGTGGCGGTGGGTGCATCTGCGGTGGTGGGGTAGAGGGAGATGCCGAGGCCGAGGCGGTCGAGGTGGATGCGGTCGTTATTGCTGACTTCACTGCCGGCGGCGAAGGCGAGTTCTTGGTTTGTGTTGTTGCCTCCGAGGGAGTTGGAGGAGACGCCGCTGGAGCGAGAAATGTCTTCGAGGAAGTTGATGTTTCTGATGATGTCGGGCTCGTTGGCAAGTTGGAGTTCGGGTGAGACGAGTCCGGCTTCGGCGATGGTTCCGCCGGGTGAGTAGTCGGGGAGATACCAGTTAAAGACGGTTTCCTGACGGAAGGGGGCCATTTGGAGTCCTACGGTATTTGAGGTGATGGTGTTGATGTGCTGGAAGCGGAAGTTGCGCTCTTGGTTTGTGACTTGGGTGGAGGGGAGGCCGAAGTTGCTGAGGAAGAGATCGGGATTGGTGTAGTCTCCGGGTGCGGTGTCGAAGGGAGCTGCTCCGGCGGGATCGTGGATGGGGAGGAGGCTGAGGCCTCCCATGGTGCGGAGGATCTGGATGTAGGATTCGAGGGGGGATTTTTTGAGCCCGAAGGTGGTGTTGTTAAGGTCGACGATGCGTGCTTCGGAGTCGAGGAGGATGGCTTTGATGGTGAGGCCAAGGTCGCCTTCGCTATCCTTAAAGACGGTGGCGACACGGTGGAGGTAATTTTTAGAAGGGTTCGAGGTGGTGAAGCGCTGGATGAGGCGCTGGCAGATGAAGGCGGGGACGCTGCGGTGGCTGTTGATCATGTCGTAGTCGGGCTGGTTGTCTCCGGGTTTTCCGGCGAGCCAGTCGAGGGCTTGTTCGATGTCGGCGATGCCTTGTTGAGTTGGGTCGGTGAGGTGGGTGTTGTCGATGGTGGTGCCTGCGAAGGTCTTGGCGCTGAGGTCATGGAAGTCGCCGAACATTCTCATGGGGTAGGAGTAGCGTAGGGTGAGGCGGCCATCGGTGTTTTGTCCGCGATCGAAGTCGGTGTTTGCGGTCATCATGGAGAAGGCTTCTCCGCCCCAGGGGTCGCTTGTGGAGTTGTATTGGCCGAAGGATTGGCCGGTGAGGATTTTGGCAAATTCGCGGATGTCATCGTTTGTGTAGGTGGGGATGGGGAGGCCATCGCTACCGAGGCGGAGGGAGCCATCAGGCCAGCGCTCGAAGAGGCCGATGGAGAAGAGTTGCATGTCTTCGCGGGCGAGGTTTTCGTCTGGGAAGATGTCGTTATTTCCATCGCCATCGAGGTCGGCCCCTTTTTGGTTTTGGAGGCTGGAGAGCCAGCGGCCCATGAGGGGTGACCAGTTGACGAAGCCGAGGAGGTCGCGGTAGTGGCTGAAGGCATTTGCGTTGAGTTGGTCTTGGTAGTTAGAGGCGCCATACATGTTGTCCTCGATGGTGTCGGCCTCGGCGCTGATGACGACGATTTGTTGGAGGGCGAAGCCGGTTTTTTGGCGGAGCTGGTCGCTGGCATTGACCATCATTTGCCAGTGGGTGTGGCGGCGGTTCTGATTTTTTGGCTCGGAGAGGTTGTTGTCATCGATGAGGTCGAGTTCATCTTTTGAGATGGGGTAGGCGAGGGAAAGGTGCCATTTTTCGGGGTCGGGGTCGCTCCGGTCGACGGTGGGCCAGACGGCGGGCCGGATGGGAGTGGCGGTGGTGCCATCGGTCGGGTTCCGCAGAGAGTCGAATGAGCCGGCGAGGGTGTAGTGCTGGAAGTCGGTGGCGAGATTGTAGTCGAGGAGGTAGGTCTGCGGGACGGTGGTCATCTGCGCGTCTAGCCAGGTGTCGAAGGCGCTGTGGCGGTGGTAGGTGGGGTCGCTGAGGCGCTCGGTCTCGATCTCGGTGAGGAGGGTGGTGACTTGTGAGTCGGTGGCGCCGAAGGTGGCTTGGTTGAGGAAGCGTCGTACTTCAGATTCTAGTTCAGCGCCTACGAGTTGGGGGTGTTCGGAGGAGCCGGGGAGGGCTGCTAGGACGGGGGTGCCGGGGGAGGTTTGTGAACCGCCGGAGAGGGCGAGGAAGGCCCAGATTTCGCCATCGGGATTATCGATGGTGTGGATGTTGAGGTAGAGAGGGGATTCGCTGTTTTGGTTGAAGAGGGAGTCGATGATGACCTGCTTGCTTGCAGCGCCGCCTGCGGTGGGGACGGATCCGGAGGAGGTGGTGAGGTCCCAGGGGTAGGCGGTGAGTGGGCCATTGAGCGGGAGGGATTCCTCGCCGGGGAGTTCCGTGATTTCGTAGATGATGCTGCCTGCGGTGGGGCCGGTATTTGATTTGTGGATGTGTGAGTCTTGCTGGACGGAGGTGAGGTTTGAGAACTCATTCCAGAAGAGGAGCTGGGTGCGGGGGCCGTTGAGGGTGGCGGTGGTGAAGCCGGAGCCATTTGAGGCGACGGCGGCGCGTCCGTCTTGGCTGAAGGTGCCGGTGAAGAGGGCGATGTTGTCTGGGTGCTCGGGGAGGTCGAAGAGCTGGATGGATGCGCCATTGGTGGGGGAGATTTGGTAGGAGCTGGCGTCGTCTTCTAGGAGGGCGAGGTTGAGGGTTTCGGGGTATTCGTTGGTGGTGTCTAGGGTGGCTTTGACGGTGAGGGTTTTCGTCATTTCCCCAAAGCCGAAGGTGACGGTGTTGGTGATGAGGTTTCCATCTGCATCTGTGATGATGTAGTCGTCAGTTTCCGCTTCTTCATCACCGGCGCTGCCGATGAGTGAGCAGCAGGTGCCATCGCAAATGGTGGCGGTGTTTCCGGTGTTTGCGAGGGGAGCTTGGCAGAGGTTTACGGTGATGGGTGTGAGGGGGCCGGTGCGGGTGATGGTGATTTTTCCGTGGTCATCGCTTAGGTTCGGTAAGTTGCTCTCGAAGGCGGCGGTGTCGGAAGCTTGGAGGGAGACGGTGATGGGCCCGGTGGAGGCTCCGAGGAGGGTGGTGAGGCGAGCGATGTCGGTTGAGCCATCGATGGTTTGTGCGTCGAAAAAGAGGAAGTCGTTGTGACGCGCGAGTTCGATTTCTTCCCAGTCTGAGATGCCGTCGCTGTCTTGGTCGCGATCGCTGGCTCCGACGCGGAAGAACTGTTTCGTGTCGCCGCTGGTGAAGCCGCTGGTGTTGGGGGTGAGGTAGCCATTGCCGGAAATGTTTCCTCCCGTGATTTCCCAGTCATCGAAAATGATGTTTGGGTTGTTGATGGTGGCGGCGCGGATGGCATCGATTTGCTGGACGATATTTGCGCCGCCGTCTCTAAAAGGAGTGCCCAGGCTGCTGCCGATGAGCTTGCCCTCTGGGGTGCTGATGAACATGTCGAAGGTGTCTTCTGCGACGGTCATCATCGCGAGATCTGCTTGGTAGGAAAATCCACCGGGGCTGAGCGAGGCGATGATCTCGATGCGGTAGGGATCACCAAAGGTGACGACGACTTGGGATGCGGTGATGCTATTTGGACGAACAACAGCGAGAGTGCCACCGCTATCCTCGAAGTCGATGCGGGGACCTTCTTGGGAGTTGGTGGTGGAGTTTTGGAGATAGATATTTACGTCGTTATGATCGGCATCCATTTGGAAGAGCCATGTGGCGTAGAGGTGCTCGGTCGCGGCATTGGGGAGGGTGACGAGATCGTCAGAGCCGGTGGGGTCCACGTTGAAGCGCTCGCCATTTCCAGTCATGCCGGTGGGGGTGGTGACAAGGGTGGTGCCGCTTGGCCAGAGCGTGCTGTTTTCTCCTGCGGTGTCGTAGTCTCGGGTGAGGAGTGGCAGGGAGGGTTGGCTGGTGGCGAGAAAAGGGGAGGGGACAAAGGCGGAGGAGTCGATGATTTGGATGCCCGAGATCCCGGGGCCGGACCAAGCGGCTTGGGTGTGGCTTTGGGATGCTGAGGCGAGGTAGCGGAGCTCGAGGAGGTAGGGGGTGCCTGCTACGAGCGAGACTGGTGCAGAGGTTTGATTGGGAAAGCTGTCCCAGATATTTGGTAAGAGGCCAAGCTGCGCGCTGAGGACGGTGGCTTGTGAGGTGAGATTTTTCGGGGTGGCATCGCTGCTGAGGAGAAGGTCCGCCGCGCTCGCGGAAGAGAGATAAAAGGTGAAGTCACCACTCTGGGCGGGGGTGATGAGGGTGCGGAGGCGGCCTCCGAATCCGGCGGCCTTCACGGGTGAAATTTCAAAGCGATCTAGCGATGAAGCTCCGGCGGGTTGGGCGGGGAAGGTGGGGAGGCTTGTGAGAGTGCTGAGATCATTTCCGGAAATGTCAGCCCAGAGTTCATGCTGCGCGAGGGTCTGGGTCGATGGGGCATCGGTCTGAAATTCGAGGTTGATGGTCGCGCCATTTCCGCGAAGCGGGTCGCCGAGGGGGGTGAAGTTTTCGAGGTCGAGGGACTCGGATATTTGGTAGAACTTCCCCACGAGGGAATGGAAGCCGAGGGAGAGAGGGCTTCCTCCGGGGCCGGCTGAGAGTGGGCTTTGGAAAGGGTGACTGAGAGATGAAAAGGGGTCGGTGCCGGCAATTGACTCCGCTTGATTGAGATGTCCATCGCCATCCTCATCCATGAGCGGGAGGAGGTTGCTCGCGGCAAAGCGCTGTTGCCAGATGTCGGAGAGGCCATCGCTATCCAGGTCGACCGCGATAAGCGGGCAGGTAAAGACGCAGGTGAGAAGAGAGAGGGCGCGGAATGAAGGCATGGATGAGCGATTGAGGGAGATTCTTTTCTATAGCAGATGGGGAGGGGGATAAGAAGCGAATTGAGCGCATGCATTTTGGGAAGGTTGCGGGTGATTTTATCAATTTGCGCAGCTGGGGAGCTTGCTCTAACTTTTCATCTATCAGCGCCATGTCCCTCTCCCATTCTAAAAAGCCATGGCTTTCGAGCTTCCTCTCGCTTGCTCTTCTTGCAGCCTCTTCCGGTCAGGAGGTAATTCTCACGAGCTGGCATGATTTTTCGGAAGGTTACCAGTTTTACCGCTTCTCGGGGACGCCGAAGTCTGTGGATGGGGGGCTTGCGGGTGTGGCGGGGAATTTGTGGGGCGGAAATGGCGCGCGTGATGAGTGGGGGTCGACCGATGGGACTTATGGGTCGACTCTGCCGGTAGGCGACATGACCACCGATGGCGCGATGTCTCTGAGGACGGACCGGGACTTCATCGATTTCACCATTATCAACGGGACAGCCGGAACGCTGGAGCTGAGTCGAGTGCTCTTCGATTTCGCGAGTGTGAATGGAAGTTCACCCAGAAATCTGAAGCTTCTATATCTTAATGGGGGTTTAGATGTTCCTGATGGCACGGTGGTGGAATCATGGACTGAGATTCACAATGGCTTGGCTCTCATTTCTGACTATGAGGATGTCGAGGTGAGCCTCGCGGGGCTGGCGGATCGGACGCTGCCAGCGGGGCAGACGGCGAAGTTCCGCTTTCAGGTTGATACGGCCTCGAATCAATTTCAGGCGATGTTGCTCGATAACATCGCAGTGATGGGAGCATCGAGTGAGTTTCGCGTGGTGACTTATAATATCCACGGGGGTGTGGGCGGGAACGGGCAGGGCGATCTGGAGACGAATCTGACGACTTTTCGAGACACTCTTTTAAAAGGCGAGGATGTGCTGTGTCTGCAAGAAGTGGGCGCAGGTGGGGCTTCTGATGTGACGGCGGATTGGGAGACGGTGAAGGAGGTTTTCGCGGATTATCCTTACACTTTTCAGACGAAGAATGACACGACGGCTCCGATCTTTTTTTGGCAGACGCGGAAGCAGACTTCGATCGCCATTTTATCAAAGCATCCTTTTGAAAGCACGCATAGTGAGCTGATTCAAACCGATCCTCAGGGAGATGAGTGGGAGCGCAATGCTCAGCATGTGCAGATCGAGGTGGGCGGAAAAGTGGTGGACGTCTTCAATTTCCATAACACTTATAACTTCTTCGAAGATGATTACGCCTCGGAAAAAGAGGGGATGACGAAGTTCAAAAGCTATGTGCTTAATCGGCTGGGTGTGGCCTCGATGGGAGAGGCGGAGCGGCTGTTGATGTTAGGAGACTTTAATGTGCTGCAGGGAAATGTGGATGCCATTTTAGGTGCGCCTTCGCGCCGGAGTAATGGGCTGGACCATGTCTCTAGCACTGCGATCTATAGTGGAGCGGGAGCTTACGCGACGGCGGCGGCGACTTTGTCCGATCACAATGCGGTTTGGGCTTCGCTCGATCTTGCAGCGCCGATTCCGGATGCGATGACTTGGACTGTGCTGCCGACGGAGGCGAGTGACACTTCAATCACGATGACGGCGAGCGCGGCCTCTGATCCGAATGGGGTGGAGTATTACTTTTCTAACCTCAGTTTCCCGGACAAGTCGCACGATAGCGGCTGGCAGGAGAGTGCGACTTTTATCGACACGGCTCTCTCGCCTGCGACGGAGTATCGATACAGGGTGATGGTGAGGGATCAGTCGGCTAATGTTAACGAGACCCTGCTCTCTGTGGAGGCTTCAGCTTTCTCAGGTGATGGTGATCTTCTTCCGAACGAGTGGGAGTTGCTCTACTTTGACACCCTTGCTCAAAGTAGTGGCGCAGAGGATTGGGATGGCGATGGGCAAAGCGACTACCATGAATGGATTACAGGGACTGATCCGACGGATTCTGATTCGCGATTCCGCTCATGGATTGAGCAAGGTGAGGAGGTGTATCTCAAATGGACTTCCGTGCCTGAGCGAGTTTATCGGGTTCTTTCATCGCAAAAATTAGATGATGATTGGGTCGAGGTTGCGAGCGGTCTTCAGCCGATTGGCGCTGAAGGGAGTATCGAGATCGATCCTTCTGCTGAGTCAGTGCAGTTCTTCCGCATCGAAGTTTCTCAGTAGGAATTTAGAGCGGGGCGACGATTCGGAAAGTGGTCTTCTGGCCGGGAGTTGAGGCGGCGGTGATAGTTCCTTGGTGGGCCTCGATGGCGCGCTTGACGATCGAGAGGCCGAGGCCGGTTCCTTTGATGACATTTTGGCCGTGATGTTTCTCCACTCGGAAGAAGCGCTTGAAGATGAAGGGGAGGTCGGCGCTGGGGATGCCGATGCCGTTGTCAGTGACGGTGATCTGGATCTGATTGTCTGGGATTTCCTGAGCAGTTACCGTCACTTTGAAGGGGAGGGTGGCGTTCTGTTTGAGGGCATTTTCGACGAGGTTGAAGAGGATCTGGGTCCAGTAGAACGAGTCGCCTCGCATTTCGATGGAGGGGACGTCGATCTTCACGGTCGCCTTTTGTCGCTCGATGACGGGGTCGAGCTGCTCGACGACGTCATGGACGCAGCTGAGGAGATTGAAGGGCGCGATGTTAAGAGGGGCGGCGTCGGGGGATTCGAGGCGGGAGATGACTAGCATTTCTTCGACGATGCAATTGATGCGCTCGACGTGTCGATTCATCGTCAGGAGCATTTTTTCGGCGATGTCTGTTTGTTCGAGGCCGCCTGGTTCGAGGAGGTTTTCGAGATAGCCGACGATGATTGAGAGGGGGGTGCGGAGCTCGTGCGAGGCATTTGCGACGAAGTCTTGGCGGACTTGATCGGAGTAGGTTGCCTTGGTGATGTCCCGCATGAGGAGCTGGAACTCGCGCTCATTCTTGGTGACGGAATGGGCTTGGATGTTGACCTCCCAGACGGAGTCTTGTTTTTCGTCCTCGGCGGTCGCGAAGGGGGATTTTGAGTTAAAGCGGAGAGTTTCTGACTTGGGTCTCTGCGTCTCACGCGCTTCTTTGATCGCGCCACATAGGTCACGATCGATAAAGACCTGACGGTAGCTCCGGTTGAGAATGGTGCGGTCTTGGAAGAGGGAGGCTGCGGCTTGGTTATAGCGGATGATGTTTCCCGACTCGCTAATGGAGAAAAAGGGGGAGGGGAAGGCGTCGAGGAGGCGGCTGATCTCGCGCTCATGAGCTGCTTGAGCCGCGGGGAGGTCTGCTTTTCGAGATCGGAGCTCTTTTGTGAAATCCTTGGCGTCTTCTCTGCGCTTTCGTAGCGATATGACTAGGGCGACTGCCAGAACGAGGGCGATGTTAAACCAGAAGTAAGTCATGGGAGTTCCGCCACTAGATAGCCAACTCCGCGGACGGTTTCAACAAGCGAACCGTGCTCACCAAGTTTCTGGCGGAGCCGCTTCATGTGGGTGTCGAGTGTGCGGCTGTGGGCATCATCACTGTATCCCCAGACCGCGCGGAGGAGTTCATTCCGATCCTGCGTCTGACCGGAGCGCTGGCAGAGATAGAGTAAGAGCTTGAACTCGGTCCCGGTGAGGCTCACTGGCTCTTTATCGAGGTAGAAGGTAAGATTGTTCTTATCGAAAATGAAGGGTCCATAGGAGAGGCGGGTTGAGGAGGGAGTGGACTGTCGCCTTTTTAAGATCGCCTTCACGCGTAGGAGCATTTCCTTCGGACTGAAGGGCTTTGTCATGTAATCGTCTGCTCCTTTTTCTAGACCCAGAATGCGGTCTTCGATCTGGCTCTTCGCAGTCAGCATTAAGACTGGGATCGAGTGGCTCCGAGTGTCGCGCTGCATTCCCTTCAGCACTTGGTAGCCGTCCATCGTGGGGAGCATGAGGTCGAGGACGATGAGATCGGGTTGGGTTTTCAGTGCAAGGGCGAGACCTTCTGCGCCATCGTGCTCGATTTCCACGTTGAAGCCGTCGCGCTGGAGAGTCATCGCGATCAACTCCGCGATATCGATCTCGTCTTCGATGATGAGAATATTCTGCATGTGCCCCATTACTAAATCACGATCAAGGTAACAGGCTGCGAGCTAATAAGTGACAATTTTGTGACAAGCGGTGGCAGATCTGCGTCTAATCCCCTTAAGGATACTAAAATGACTAGGGTTCATTTATTTTTGAACAAAGCGAGACTCTGTGGTAAAACGAATAAAATTATGTCAGCACTTTTTGGAACAGACGGCATCCGTGGGGTCGCCAATGAATACCCTATCACGCCTGAGGTTGCCCTTCGGATCGGCCGTGCCGTCGCCCGTGTGCTCAAGGCGCAGCGTCCTGGTCGGCATAAGGTCGTCATCGGGAAGGATACCCGTGTCAGTGGCTACATGCTTGAGACTGCTCTTACCAGTGGCCTTGTCAGTGAGGGCGCCCGAGTTCTCCTTACCGGTCCTGTGCCCACCCCTGCGGTGGCACATTTGACGAAGTCGATGGGCTGTGACGCCGGAATCATGCTCACCGCCTCCCATAATCCTTACGCCGATAATGGGATCAAAATTTTCGGCCCTGATGGCTACAAACTGAATGACGCGCTGGAGGAAGAAGTCGAAAAAATCATTCTCGGCGATCAGCCCAGTCCTACCGGGGTGCGTCTCGGGAAAGCCTTTCGGATCGATGACGCCACCGGGCGCTACATCGAGTTCGCAAAGAGCTCCATCGGATCGAAAAACCTCAGCGGTCTCAAGGTGGTCGTCGACTGCGCACACGGCGCGGGTTACTTCGTCGGCCCGCTCATTTTTGAAGAACTCGGAGCAGAGGTCATCAAGCTCGGCACCACGCCGGATGGCTACAATATCAATGAGGGTTTCGGCTCTCTTCACCCTGAGAAAGCTGCCGAGCGCGTGGTGGCTGAGGGAGCAGACATCGGAATCTGCCTCGATGGCGATGCCGACCGTGTCATCTTTGTCGATGGAAATGGCGAGGTCATCAGCGGGGATCGCGTCCTCTGCCTCTGCGCCAAAGCGCTCAAGGCTAAGGGTGATCTGCGAGGTGAGACCCTCGTCTCCACCGTCATGAGTAACCTAGGTCTCCGCGATTCTCTCGCGGAAGATGGCATCGACTTAATTACCACTGATGTCGGCGACCGTCACGTGCTTGAGCGCATGAGAGAAGGGGACTTTAATCTTGGAGGAGAGAACTCCGGGCACCTCATCTTTTCTGACTTCGCCACCACGGGTGATGGCATCGTGAGCGCCCTTATGGTGCTTTCATTCATCCAAGACACAGGGAAAACTCTCGCGGAGCTTGCCGATTGCATGAGCGAATATCCCCAGATCCTCGTCAATCTACCTGTGACCGAAAAGCCACCTCTCGAAAATGTTCCAGAAATCATCGCCGCCATCGCCGCTGCTGATACCGCCTTCGGCGAAAATGGGCGCACCCTCGTCCGCTACTCCGGCACCGAGAAAAAACTCCGCGTCCTCGTCGAGGCGAAGGACCCCGCACTTGCCGAAAGCCAATCCGCTGCCATCGTCGCCGCTGTTAAAAATACCATCGGAGCATGAATTCCCTCTGGCCTCTTCCCACCTCGCATGACGAACTCTTCGTCGCCGGTCGTCCCCTCTCAGAGTGGGAAGCTGAACTTGGCGAAATTTTCGAAATCGAGTTCCCCTGGCAGCTTCTTGATCTCAATGAAAAGCTCATGAGCCGCATCGCAGACTGGTCAGGCCACCCCGCCATTCAGCTGGGTGAAAATGCCCAAGTCACCGTCGGCGAGGGCTCCAAAATCCTCCCCGGCGTCTTTATCGAGGGCTCTATCACCATCGGGAAGAACTGCAAGATCGGCCCAAACTGCTACCTCCGCGGATCTACTTCCATCGGCGACGGTTGCCACGTCGGCCAAGCGGTCGAGGTGAAAAACTCCATCCTCTTCCCCGGTGCCTCCGTAGGCCATCTCAGCTACGTCGGCGATAGCGTCCTCGGCGAAAAGGTAAATTTCGGAGCCGGAACCATCACCTCGAACCTCCGTCACGATGGCTCGAACCACCGCTCCGCCGTAGCCGGGAAACTCATCGATACCGGCCGTCGTAAATTCGGCGTCATCGTCGGAGCCGGCGTCCACACCGGTATTAACACCTCTCTCTACCCCGGCCGGAAACTCGGTCCCGGAACCTCAACTCTCCCTGGCCAGGTCGTCTCTCAAGACCTCCTTGAGTCTTAAAACAAAACACCCCGATTTTTTATGTGCGGCATCGTAGCTTACACCGGATCACGTCCGGCCCTTCCAGTCCTCCTCAGCGGCCTCAAGCGGCTCGAATATCGTGGCTATGATTCCTCTGGAATCGCAGTCGAGACTCCTGATAAAATTGCTGTCCGTAAGGCCAAGGGAAAGGTGAGTGAACTCGTCAACCTTCTCGACTCAGATGAAGGCGCGCTTGATCAATCCACCTGCGGTATTGCCCACACCCGCTGGGCCACCCACGGCCCCCCGACCACCGAGAACGCCCACCCTCACGCTGGTGGGAAAAATGGCATCGCTTTGGTGCATAATGGCATCATTGAAAACCATCGCGCCCTCCGTCAGAAGCTCGAGGGAGAGGGCTACATCTTCCTCTCTGAGACAGACACCGAAGTCCTCGCCCACCTCGTAGACTCTAAGTACGAAGGATCTCTAGTTGATGCCATCACCTCTGCCCTCGGCGAGGTTGAGGGGACCTACGGCCTTGCCGCCGTAGCCCACGCCGAGCCCGGAAAACTCGTCGTCGCCCGCCGAGGCTCGCCCATCGTCATCGGCCTTGGTGAAAATGAGACCATCGTCGCCTCAGACGCCTCCGCCATTATCAAATATACCCGGCAGGCCATCTACCTTGATGATAATGACATCGCCTGCATCTGCGGCTCGGATCTCGACATCCGCAGCCTCGGCTCCGGCGCCGTCTCCCGCGCCACCTCCGAGATCGACTGGTCCGCTGACGCTGCTGAAAAAGGCGGCTACGAGCACTACATGCTCAAGGAAATCTTCGAGCAGCCCGAGTCCATCCGAAACACCCTCCGTGGCCGCATGGATGCGGATCGTGGCAATGCCATCCTCTCAGGCCTTAATCTCTCCCCACGTGAACTCGCCGATCTCTACCGAGTCCTCATCGTAGGCTGCGGCACCTCCATGAATGCCGGCCTCGTCGGAGAATATGCCATTGAAGATTTTGCCGGCGTCCTTGCCGAGGTCGAGCAAGCAGCCGAGTTCCGTTACCGGAATCCCATCATCAAATCTAGCGACCTCGTCGTCGCCATCAGCCAGTCTGGGGAAACCGCAGACACCCTCGCCGCCGTCCGTGAAGCGATTGATAAAGGGGCTCTCGTCTCCGGTCTCGTCAACACCGTCGGCTCCACCATCGCTCGTGAAACAGGGCGGGGGATCTACCTCCACGCCGGACCCGAGATCAGCGTCGCTTCTACCAAGGCCTTCACCTCGCAGGTTTCCGTTCTCCTCATGATGGCGCTCAAATTTGCCCGCAGCCGCCGCATGTCCCGTGAAGAAGGGCGTCAGATGGTCCGCGAGATCAAAGCCATCCCAGAACTTGTCGAGCGCACCCTTGCGCAAAACGACCACATCGCAAAAGTCGCCGAGCGCTACCTCGACTGCACCTCCGCCTTCTTCATCGGCCGCGGTTACCTCTACCCCGTCGCCCTAGAAGGAGCGCTGAAGCTCAAAGAAATTTCCTACATCCACGCAGAAGGCTACCACGCCGCCGAGCTCAAGCACGGCCCCATCGCCCTCCTCGAGGCCAGCGTCCCCGTCATCGCCCTCTGTAATAAAGGCCCCGGCCAGGACAAAACCCTCGGAAACGTCGCAGAATGCCAAGCTCGCGACTCCCGCGTCCTCGGCATCGTCACCGAGGGAGATACAGAAGCCATGGCCGCAGTAGATGACTACATCGAGGTCCCCGACTGCCCGCTCCACACCGCCGTCGTCCCCAGCACCGTAGCGCTGCAACTCCTCTCCTACCACATCGCCCGCCTCCGTGGCTGCGCGATCGACCAGCCGAGGAATCTCGCCAAGTCGGTGACTGTGGAGTAAAGTCTTCCCATGAAGATTCTCCTCTTTTTCATGCTCATCGGCAGCCTCAGGGCTGACCTCATAGAAGAACTTGATGCCTACTGGGGCCGAGTTTCGGCTGCGGTGAAGGAAGGAGACTTTGAGGGATATCAAGCAACGTGCCATCCCGATGGCGTCCTCATTTCAGGCGAAAAAGAAACCATCGTCCCGCTCTCCGATGCGCTCAAGAAGTGGAAGGTCGAGTTTGATGACACCAAGGCCGGTAAGATGTCCGCGAGTGTCGACTTCCGCTTTTCAAAGCGCATTGCTCAAGGAAATCTCGCGCATGAAACCGGCATCTTCCGCTACCAAGCTACCGCCGATGGCAAAACGACCATCGCCTATGTCTACCTCGATGCTCTGCTCGTGAAAAAAGACCGCTGGCTCATCACCATGGAGCACCAGAAAGGGAGAGCGACCAAAGCCGAGTGGGACGCCCTCAAGACGTAAGCTTTGCGAGCACCTGCTTCACCACCTCTGGATAGAGCTTGTGCTCCGCCACTTGGATCCGCGCGTGAAGCGACTCGGGGGTATCGTCTTTTAAAACAGGCACCCTTTCTTGAAGAATCACCTCGCCCGTATCCATCCCGGCGTCGACAAAGTGCACCGTGCAGCCCGTCTCGCTCGCTCCCGCAGCCAGTGCCTGTTTCC
Source organism: Akkermansiaceae bacterium (assembly GCA_023299815.1). Classification (GTDB taxonomy): domain Bacteria; phylum Verrucomicrobiota; class Verrucomicrobiia; order Verrucomicrobiales; family Akkermansiaceae; genus SW10. The sequence goes on along the minus strand of JALZWA010000207.1, from coordinate 3,999 downwards.
AAGCATCCTTTCCCGGATAAAGTGGGAGAAGTGAAGGGTGGATGTTTAAAAGACGACCTTCGTAGGCGCTGAGCAGCGGCTCTTTCACCAGTCGCATGAATCCCGCGAGACAGACCAAATCGATGCCTTCAAGTCGTGCGAGAATTCGAGAACACAGATCAGGGCCTCCTTTTTCGAAAATCGCCTCAATCCCTGCGGCCTTCGCCTTTTCCAAAATCCTCGCGTCCTCACGGTCTGAGATCACCAAGACAATTTGTGACCCAAATTCTTTGAACAGAGCATCAAAATTCGTCCCCGTCCCAGAGCCCAGCACCGCCAATTTCTTCATGGGCGAAATCTATCGATCCTCGCTCATTATTGCCATTTCCAAATTCTCTCTTAAGATCCCCGCATGAGCACCCCGGCACCTTCCGTCCCAGACGCCACTGGCCACTTTGGTCAGTTCGGCGGCTGCTTTGCCCCCGAGACTCTCATGTCTCCTCTCGATGAACTCAGCGCCGCCTATGAAGCAGCCAAAGCCGATCCCGCCTTCCAAGCGGAGCTCGACGACCTCCTTCATAACTACTGTGGCCGCCCCACCCCACTTTACTACGCCGAGCGCTGGACCGAGAAACTCGGCGGAGCCAAAATTTACCTCAAGCGCGAAGACCTCCTCCACACCGGCGCGCATAAGATCAACAACGCCCTCGGCCAGATCCTCCTCGCCAAGCGCCTCGGGAAAAAGCGCATCATCGCCGAGACCGGAGCTGGTCAGCACGGCGTCGCCACCGCCACCGTCTGCGCCCGCTTCGGCATGGACTGCACCGTCTACATGGGCGAGGTCGATATGGAGCGCCAAGCTCTCAATGTCACCCGCATGCGCCTCATGGGCGCAAAAGTCGTCCCCGTCACCGCCGGACAAGCCACTCTTAAGGAAGCAGTGAATGAATCCATGCGCGACTGGGTCGCCACTGTCGAGGACACCCACTACATCCTCGGATCCGCCCTCGGGCCACACCCTTTTCCCATGATGGTGCGGGACTTTCACCGAGTCATCGGCCTCGAAGCCCGCGAGCAGATTCTCCAAAAAGAAGGCCGTCTCCCCGACCTCCTCGTCGCCTGCGTCGGAGGCGGATCAAATGCCATGGGCCTCTTTCATCCCTTCGTAGGAGATGAAGATACCCGTCTCGTAGGAGTAGAAGCCGGCGGAGAAGGCATCCTCCCTGAAAAACACGCCGCCCGCTTCCAAGGAGGAAAGCTCGGCGTCCTCCAAGGTTCCAAGACCTGGCTCCTTGCAAATGACGATGGCCAGATCGAACTCACCCACTCCGTCTCCGCCGGACTCGACTACGCCGCCGTAGGCCCAGAGCACGCCTACCTCCAAGACATCGGCCGTGCCGAATATACCTACGCCACAGACGACGAAGCCCTCGCCGCCTTCCGTGAACTTTCTAATACCGAGGGAATCATCCCCGCCCTCGAAAGCGCCCACGCCATGGCCTACGTCTCAAAAATTGCAGGAGATTTGCCAAAATCAGACATCATCATCGCAAACCTTTCCGGACGTGGTGACAAGGATGTGGAACAGGCCTCGAAATACCTCCTTAAGGACCTTTCTGATTGAAAAATGCACGGTCTCAAAGGCCATTGAAAAGTTAACAAGCATTAATGATATCGCTCAAACCCTATGAAAATCCGTATTTTCTTCAGTTTTTTAATCTCTTTCAAAAAACGCCTTGCCACCTGCCGTCCTCAGAGGCTACCTTCCGGTTGGATTGCCTGCGGAATCTAGCTGGCATCATGCTAGCGAACTTCAAATCCAACTACCAACCAACCTTAAAAAGAAAATGAAAATGAATTCTTTAAAAACGGCAGCTATCATCGGCCTCTCGGCCCTTGCAATCAGCTCAGCCGCAGCGCAAACGGTCTCTAGACCCGTCGGTTACGAAACTCTCGAAATCAACCAGCAGTTCAACACCATCGGACTTCGTCTGGTCGGTGCAACGGCCCTGACCAGCACGATCAGTGCAATCAGCGGAGCTGACATTACTCTTGCTGGAGCCCCTTCAGCAGACGCAACCTACATCGTTGAAGTTGATGACAATGCCCTCGCAGGTGCTGTTGTGACTGGCGACTCTGTCGGATCAACAGTGACTCTCTCTGAAGATCTCTCTGCTTCTCTTGCAGTCGGAGACACCATTACTCTCCGTGAGCCACAGACTCTTGCTTCCGTTTTCGGTGATCCTACAGTATTGACTGCATCGGCTGCCGAAGCTGGTGCAGACCTCGTTTCCATTCCTGACGGATCAGGTGGATTCACCACCTACTACTTCTTCAGCGGATCATTTGGTGGCGTTGGAGCGGGCTGGCGTGAGTCAGGTCAGACATCTGGAACGATCGACGCTACTGCAGTGAATCTCGTATACACGGACGGCATGGTGATCACTAATCGCGGCGCAGACAACACTCTCGTTGTCACTGGTTCAGTGAAAACGACCCCGACCACACTCGGTCTCACAACTCAGTTTAATTACGTCAGTTCCGTCTATCCTGCAGGTTCGACGCTTGAGAATAGTAATCTTTCAGCACAGCTCACGGGAAGTGCTGCGGAAGCTGGTGCTGACCTCGTCTCTCTTCCAGATGGCGCAGGTGGGTTTGATACCTACTTTTTCTTCTCTGGCGGATTTGGCGGTGCTGGTGCAGGCTGGCGTGAGTCAGGCCAGACCTCTGGCACGATTGATGCGACTCTTGTTGAGCTTACACCAGGTATGATCATCACGAATCGCGGTGAAGATCAGAATGCCGATACCATCCCGCCATCATTCTACGCAAACCTTTAAGGTAGCAAACTACTCCAATACACAATGAAAAATACATTAAAAATCGCATTTGCGACATTCCTCGTGGCTTCACAGGGATATGCCTTTGACGTTGCAGGGACAAATGTCCTTTCAGCCGACGCAACGGCTGTTCCTATTGTCGACAATGCAGGTAACCCTATCGCTCAAGGCGGAGGATACATCGCAATCGGAACGTTTTCAGACGTACCAACGAATGAGACCTCCATGTTAATTCCTACCACTTTTACAGCTTTTGGCACTCCAAACGGGGCTAATGGCAATAGTTTTGCAAACGGAATTGGCGCTGATGGATTCTACGATTTCTCATCAAGTGCTTCGATTCCCGAGGGATCTACTGACGCACCTGTTGGGGAGCAAGCCTACGTCGTAATTGGTAACGCTCTCACCCTCGCCGACTCTGAGTTCTTCGCAGTTCTCACACTTGGTGAGGTATTCGGAACCGAAAATCTCGCTGGTTCAGGTGGGCTTACCATCAACATTAATGATTCGAACGTCGATTCAGCGCTCGTTGTTGGCAACAGGCTCGATGACTTTGAGATTGCTAACGTCGCGACTTTCAATAGAGCGGTCCAGCTCGTAGGTGTTCCTGAGCCATCATCTGCTCTTCTGAGCCTTGTTGGTCTTGCATTCATTGCACGTCGTCGTCGCTAGTCTCTGACTGGTTTCGAAGATACACAACAAACACGAATTCATTTTCATCACACCCGCTTTCCGAGAGGAAAGCGGGTGTTTTTTGTAGTCGCCTTTGGGGTGTTTGGTCTGGAGGATGAGAAAAAATTAAGGATATGGAGAAAGCTGAAATGAACGAACGGCCAAAGGATTCCCTCTGGATGGGCTTGCTGGCGATGGTGGGCTTTATTCTCTGGGGGCTTTGGGTGAATTGGGATCACGGGCTGGGATCGCGGATTCAGGTGGCGGTGACGCAGGGGGTGGTGAGCTTGGTTTCTACCATTTTTTCAGCGGAGTTGATCGTGTGGCTCGAGAGGCGCTTCCGGAATTTGAAGCGACCAATCCTGGCGACGGGGACGCTGAGCTGGATCGTCTTTTACTCCCTGATCTGGGCGGCGCACTCGCTCGCAGGAACTCCTGAGCTTCTGGCGACGATGCTTCCAGGGATGATCACGGGGCTCTTCTTCTGCTTTGGCTATACTTATCGGGT
>JALZWA010000206.1 GCA_023299815.1 Akkermansiaceae bacterium | reverse complement strand
TATGTGGCGGCGCAGTTTGCGGGAGCGATGGTCGGGGCGCTGGCGGTCTATGGATGTTTTGGCGGGAGGATTGCGAAGTTTGAGGCAGCGGAGGGGATTGTGAGGGGGGAGCCGGGGAGTGAGGGGAGCGCGAAGATCTTCGGGGAATATTTTGGGGATGTTCCGGTGCTTAAGGGGATGGTGTGGGAGGGCACGGGGACTTTTTTACTGGCCTTTGGAGTCTTCTGGTTGATCAAGTTTGTGAAGGGGCGTTGCTTTGAAAAACTTCTGCCTGTGATGATTGGCCTTTGGCTCGCTTTGCTCATCTGGCTGGTCGCTCCGGTGACGCAGGCGGGGTTTAATCCGGCGCGTGATTTAGGCCCGCGGGTCGTTTCCTCGTTCTTGGGATGGGGGAGCTGGACTTTTGAGGCGAATGGCTGGGGGTGGTTACTAGTTTATGTCATCGCTCCGGTGATTGGGGCGCTGCTGGGAGGAGGGTTTTTGTCGGGGAAAGTGAATCTCCTGAAGAGGGGGCTGAGTGTGCTGCTGGGTTTCGTGCTGCTTTGGTTCTTGGTGGTGAGGGCGACGAGTTCTTCGAGACGGATCGAGATCGAAGGTCCTAGGATGGAGTGGGCTTATGTGCCGTCCGAGTCGCTGCGGATCGGTGCTTACAACATTGCTCACGGACGGGGGCAGGAAGAGGGGAAGAGTAATTGGGACGGAGGAAGTCCTGCGGAGCGGTGGGGGCGGCTGAAGAGTTTGGCCGCGGTGATGAAGAGCGAGAACTTGGATGTCATCGTGCTCAATGAAGTGGACTTCAATGCGTCTTGGAGCCACGGGGTCGATCAGGCTGCAGTGCTCGCTGATTTGTTAGATATGCCCTTTCTCCTCCGTCAGAGGAATTACGACTCGGGCTTGCCCTTCTTGTCCATGGAGTTTGGGAATGCAATTCTGAGCCGCTTTCCTCTCAAAGATGCGGAGTTTATTCCCTATCCTGCGGTGAAGTGGTGGGAGCCGGTTTTTGTTGGCCAAAAGCACGGAGCAAAGGTGACGGTGGAGCTCGGCGATGATGAATTCGAGCTGGTGGCGGTGCATCTTGACACGCGGAGCGCGGAGGCTCGGCAGGAGTCGGTGAAAAGGCTACTCAACCAGAGCTCGGACGATCTTGTGTTCGCGGGTGACTTTAACTCAGAGTTCAGCAGTGGGGGAGAGACGGCGATCGATTTTCTGAGAGAGGATGGGCGATGGCAGGCAGCGGGTGGCTGGGAGAGAGGGTCGCATTTTCTCAGCTATCCGGTGGGGGATCTGCGCTTGCGGATTGATTGGATTTTTGTCCCGACAACTTGGAAGCAAGTGAGGGCGAAGCTGATCCCAGTTGATCTCTCAGATCATGCTCTTCTTGTCTCAGAATGGCGTCGTTGACTAGGTCAAGAATGCCACTTTGCATTGCTTAGCCGCTTCATTGAGACGGCGGTCCTCGGTCCAGAGCAGGCAGTCTCGCGTGAGGAGAACAGCGCCTAGCAGAAGGGTGTCGACGTAGCCGATGCCGCGGCCATGGAGCTGATGTTTTTTAATAAAGGCGAGCGCCTCAGGGTGAGTGAGTTCTTTTGTCTGCGGCATGTTTTGCAGATGCTCAAGAATCATCTCGCGATGCTTAAATTCACCCAAGGCAAGCTCCCCAATGACGAAAGGATGAACGAGGACTTCCCCCTCCTCAAGGAACTCGCTGAGGCGGCGATCCTTTTTTCGGAGGTGGTTGATCCAGACGTTGGTGTCCACCAAAATCCTCATGGCTTGCCGAGGTAAAGTGCGGGATCCTCGGCAACCATAAGACTTCCGGGGGAGCTTCGGCGTGAGGTTGCAGCGGCGTCAGGGTCGCTTCCGCCAAGGTCAGCCATGCGGGAAGCGGCTTCTTTTTCAACCATCATGCGGATGGCGGTGTTCACCATTTCACCGGTTTTCATGTCGCCAAAGAACTTCTGCGCCTTGGCGAAGATGGCGTCGTCGATGTTGATTGTCGTTCTCACGCATCAAATTTGATGCGGAATGATGATTTTGTCAAAGAGAGATCTCAGGAAAGGCTACTGGGCTCATTGCCGGCCTTCCATTTGATCCCACAGCCGCTGCTGGCTTCGCCGTGTCCGGCGGGCTCTTCTGCGAGGAGTTTTTCTACTGCGGCTCTCAGGTCTGCGCCCGTCACCGGGTCATCGCTTCCGCGCTCGGTGGCATCGAAGCGACCGGCGTAGGTCAGTTTTCCCTCGGCATCGAAAAGGAAGAAGTCAGGGGTGCAGGCTGCGTCGTAGGCTTGCGCGACCTCTTGAGATTCGTCGTAGAGGTAGGGGAAGTTCCAGCCGGACTCGGCGGCGAAGGTGACCATTTTATCTGGAGCGTCGGCGGGGTAGTTGTCGACGTCATTCGAGTTGATCGCGATCGTGGTGATGCCCTCTCCGCTCATTTCATTTGCGAAGTCCTTCAGTCCTTCGGTAAGTCGGACCACGAAAGGACAGTGGTTGCAGGCGAAGAAAATCACGGTGCCACGCTTGCCTTTCAGGTCGCTCAAGCGATGAAGTTCGCCGAAGCCATCAGGGAGAGAGAAATCCGGAGCCGCGTCGCCGGGCTTGAGAGTGAAATTTGAAAATGTCAGAGCCATGCCGAGAGAATCGCTCGCTCTCGTCACTCGTCAAGGCGACTTATGAAAGCGACTTCTTCTTCGACACCGTGATATGCGGCGGCCGAATATAAAATGCCTCGGCCGGGATCGCCATCAGCGCCGCCTTTTCCTCTGCGGACTTCTGCCGCCATGCTGTGAGGAGTTCTTCGGCAGTCGGAGTCACTTGCGTGACCGACCCTGCTGGGCATTTGAGTTTTTCGACCGACTCGAAGGTCCCGACCTCGCCCGCACACTCTGCCAGCTTGGCTAAAAAGTCACCCTGTTCATAAAGGACGGGCGCTTCCCCGATTTTCATGAGATAAAAGCTGCCTCGTCTAGCGTCCCCAGCTGCCCAGATCAGATTCGGCACTGCCTCAAAGGAACACAGCCCCGCCACTCCGCAGCCGTGCACTTGGGCGATCGCTTGCCCGGCGGCGATACCGACGCGCGCCCCATTGTAGCTCCCAGGGCCGGTTCCGATCACCACTGCCGAGAGCTGCTCACCTTCAGGTAAAGCGGTCAAAATTTCCTGCAGCGGACCAAATAAATCCACCTCTTGCGAGCGCTCACTGGAGAATTCTGCGCGCGCGACCACCTCACTATCACGGGCCAGAGCGAGTGTTGCCTCAGGCACACTTGTTTCCATCGCTAGGGTCCACTTGCTGTTCACAGAGCGGAGCTTGTCAGATACTTTACTCATGCTAAATAAAAAAAGGGCATTCGCTAGAGAGAAACCCTTGCGCCGCTTCATTCCTCGCCCTATTTCTTCCCAGTCTAAATCATCGTTTTTTCTAGACACACCACATTATTTACCATGTCTGATTACGCAAAAGGTCTCGAAGGAGTCGTCGCAAATGAATCCGCTCTCTCTAACGTCGAGGGTCTCGACGGCCGTCTCTCATACCTTGGCTACGACATCAGCGAGCTTGTTGAAAATTGTTCCTTTGAGGAAGTCACTCACCTCCTTCACCGCGGCAAGCTTCCTTCCACCGATCAGCTTTCTTCCTTCGAGGACGAACTCCGCCATGATCGCGAGATTCCTCAAGGCGTGATTGATTTCCTCAAGGCTGCGCCAAAAGACGCTAATCCCATGGATGTTCTCCGCACCGGAGTTTCCATGCTCGGGCTTTATGACGCTCGCGCGAAAGTCGGCGAGCCTGATCAAGAGGCGAACCGCCACGTAGCTCTCTCGCTCGTCGCTAAGACTCCTGTCATCGTGGCTTACTTTCACCGCGCACGTCAGGGACTCGACCTCCCACCAGTTCGTGATGACCTTTCTGAAGCAGCTCACTTTCTCTACCTCATCACGGGAGAAGAGCCTTCTCCAGCGGCAGTAAAGACTCTCGATGTCGCCTACACGATCCACGCGGATCACGGCATGAATGCTTCGACCTTCTCCGCTCGCGTCACCATTGCGACTCTCTCAGATTTCTACTCCGCGATGACTTCCGCCATCGGAACTCTCAAAGGCCCCCTCCACGGTGGAGCGAATGAAGGAGTCATCAAGATGCTCGAGGAAATCGGCTCGCTCGATAAGGTCGACGCTTTTGTCGAGGATTGTCTCGCGAACAAAAAGAAGATCATGGGTATCGGTCACCGCGTCTACAAAGTGCTCGACCCACGTGCTCCGCACCTTCAGAAAATGGCGATCAAGCTTACCGATGAGCTCGGTGAGTCTAAGTGGATCGACATGTCCGAGCGCATCGCCACTCTCATGCGTGAGAAAAAAGGCCTCAATGCGAACGTCGATTTCTACTCGGCCACCGTCTACTACTCACTCGGTATCCCTACTGACCTCTTCACTCCCATTTTTGCCATCTCCCGCATGGCAGGTTGGACCGCACAGGTTCTCGAGCAGCTTGAAGACAGCCGTCTCTATCGTCCGCTTACCAAGTATGTCGGACCGACCACGCTCACCAAGGTGACTCCCATCGCGGAGCGCTAGATGATCAAGGCGACCAGTATTTTCGACGAAGCGAGCCTCAAGCTTGGCTCCGCGCTTCACATGCGCTACCGGCATCCGGTCTTCGTCGTCATGCGCTACCTCTACCTCCTTCTCATTCCGCTTGGGGCCTTCCTCTTGTGGAAAGGGGACGAGCTTTTTGGCTACCTCTTCCTCATGACGGGACCCATCCTCTTTGTGCGGAAGATCTTTTGGCAATACCGCCTCATCCAAGGAGCAAAAAGTTCCCCGCAGGCCGGCGAGCAGCTCCATTGGACCTTTACCGAAGAAGGCATTCACCAAGTTTCGAAATTTCACAACGTGGATCTAAAGTGGGGCTCCTTCTGCGACCGCTACCTCTCTCCCAAAGCGATCCTTCTCTACCCGCAGAAGAACCAATATCTCATCCTCTCTCGCGAGGCCTTCACCAGCCAAGCGGATTTTGAGGAGGTCTCCCGGCTCTGTGGGGAGAAGATCAAGAGTTCGTAGGTAGAAGAGTTGTTGTCTTACTTCTGATTCACCCTCACGCGGTAGAAGCGCTTCTCCGCTGCGGGGCGCGCTCCAGTGGCTCAGATCGTCAGATGATTTCACCAAGATTTTAAGATCATCGCGTTTGCTGAGGCGATCGCCGCGGCGAAAGACTTCGGCCAGGCCGGGGAAATATTTCCAGTTGTCAGAGTCATGGTCTCGATGCCGTAGCTGATTCCGCTGTCTCGGACGAGGAGGCGCTCGGCCTGGGTCGCTGAGAGTTCATTGATGAAGGATGTCACCTGCGGCCGGAAGAGCCATCATGGCACCGAAGCAGCTTGCCTGACAAAGTTTGAGGCAGGTTTCCGAGGAGGGAAAAAGGGTGTGGTGAGTCATTGGGGGGGGGGGATGAATTAAAAAGGAAAGAGCTGTTGTCAGAGGGCTGGGAGGAGCGAGCCCCATGTATGACAGTATAGTCACACAAATGGATTTTTCTCCGACAAGGAAAAATCAGGATTGAAGCACGATCCTTTCTAATTTTATAGGGGGACGAGTGATGCAGGCTCGTTGACGGACGAGATTGCCGTATTGTTCTGGCCAACACCTGATTGAGCTCACAAAATGCCAGATCCTTATCAATCACCTGCTCTCGAAGGAGATGAATCTTCGCGCGGCTTGCCCTGTAAAGAATGCGGCAGTGTGAATACCACGACGCGGTCTTTTTCTCAAAGAAAGCTCGGTGTTGTGGGTGTGATTTTTTTTGGATGGATCTACCTCCTCATCAAGGGTGCCTTTGCGAAGCGGACTTCCAGATGCAGGGACTGCGGCGCGACTCATCGCTTCAAGTCCGTGGGATCTTGGATCGCGCTGGCGGTGCTCGTTGTCATCTGCCTTCTCGTGCTGTTGGCGATTTTTTACTGAGGTCTGAATCTTGATCAGCGCAGATTGAGTCCTCACTCGCTGTTGCGCTCCTTATTTCGGAGTAAAGAAGACCTTCTCGCGGTCGTGCCGATTGAATTCATCCACGATTTTTTCAAGCCACCGGGAATCTTTTTGAGGAAGTTTTACGGTGAGGGGAACTTTGGAGAATCTTTCAGAACCAGCGCATATGCGCAGGCATTCCAGGCTGGCGCGGACGACGTCTTCTTTAGGGTGTCCTGCTTCAGCTATGCGGAAATGAGTCGCGTCTAATGTCATGGTGACCGGGTCTTGGGGGCTGCCGAGATCACTGGTTGAAAAATGGAGACCGTAGACATTTGCTAGATTGAGATCGGCAGTGGCCTTTTCTGGATTGTCTGTCGGGGGGACGTTTTTCGCCGAGATGAAATTCACTGGGCCGGCTGCTGAGGAGGCAAACCACTGATGGCAGGTGACTGGGGCAATGATGATGCTTCCTGATCCGAGTCCATTGAGTGGTTGGTAAGTGGTAAGGAGTTCGGATTCTCTGGCATGAGTATTTCCAATGAGAAGGATGGATAGGTAGGCGAGGATTTTTTTCATGCGATGCGTGAGAGCGGTGTCGAAGCGCTCTTTGGTTAGTTTAAGTAGAGAAAGGGGCTGCGGGGGAATCTACTTCTTCACCGGAGCCCACCAGAGGTTGAGGGCTTGGGTGAGCTCGGTGACTTTCTTGGGCTGCTTTTCTGCGAGGTTCTTTTTCTCAAAGGGATCTTTGAGGATGTGGTAGAGCTCGGTGGGGGAGTCGTCGGCATAGAGGATGAGTTTCGAGTTTCCTTGAACGATGTAGCGGGATTCGAGATTTCCGGTGCGATCACTGGCGCTGATCATGTCGTGATGGCCATCGTAGCCGTAGATGGTGTTGCGCTTTTTGAGGGCGGCGGTGTCGCGGAGGTCGAGGCCGGTCATGCTGGGCGGGACCTTGACGCCACAGACTTTGAGAATGGTGGGGGCAAGATCGATGGATGAGACGAGGGTGGAGTGATCCATGAGCGGGTCAATTTTTCCGGGGAAGCGGACCATGATGGGCGTGCGGATGCCGGTGTCGTATGGGGATTGCTTGGAGCGTGGGGAAAATCTGCCGTTGTCGGGGGACTGGATCCAGCCGTTGTCGGTGACGTAGAGGATGATGGTGTTCTCACGGAGCCCGCGCTGGTCGAGCTCATCGAGAAGCTCGCCGCAGGTTTGATCGAACCACTCGACCATGGCGTAGTAGCGGGCGATGAATTTGTTCGGCTCGCGCTTGAGGTATTTTTGGTAAAGTGCTTCAGGCGGGTTGTGCGGAGTGTGGGGGAGGAAGGGGGCGTGCCAGAGGAAGAAGGGTTTCTCGGCGGTCTTGGCTTCATCGAGAAATTTCTGAATGGGGGCGATGCCGTCGCGGGAAATTTTTAAGCCCACATCGCCATGGCGGCCGCCACGTGCGGGATCGGCATGTGTCATGGCGTGGGTGAAGCCGTGCCGCTGCGGCTTGCCCTCCCACCATTTTCCGGTCTGAAGGCTGAGGTAGCCGGCGTCGCTCAAGAGACGGGCGAGGCCGGGTTGCTTTTCATAGGCGGCGTAGATTTTCTCGTGCTGCGGGGCCATGGCGGGGCTGACGCGGGAGTGCTGGCCATTGAGCTGTCTCCCTGCGGTCGAGAGGTCATTCCCGGTGATGCCGTGGTGCGGGGTGTGTTGGCCATTGAAGATGGAGGCGAGCGAGGGACGGCAGAGGGGAGAGGTGACGTAGCCGCGGGTGTAGGTCAGTGATTCGGCGGCGAGCTTGTCGAGATGGGGCGTCTCGATACTGGAGTGGCCGAGGAAGGAGTAGTCATTCCAGCTCTGGTCATCTGAGAGAATGAGGACGACATTTGGCGGAGCAGCGAAGACGGTGCCGGAGAGAAGGAGGAAAAAAAGAAGGGATTTCACTTTAAAGAGTAAGGGGTCAGAGCGAGGAGTCTTACGAGAGAGTTGATTCACTAGAGGCCGAGTTGCGCGCGGCGCAGGGCGCTATCACGGAAGACGGCTTGGTCGAGCTCGAGAATGGCATGGCGATTTTTGAAGATGATCCAGCCGTTGTTCTTCTGTGCGAATTTCTGATCGATGATTTTCTGGATGCCTTCCTCGCCGAGCTCGCTCTTGAAGCGGACTTTGATGACTTGAGTCTTCTTCGGTTGTCCTTTGAGCAAAGTGTTCTGGGTAAAGACGAGTCCGTAGATGAGGTATTCTTGGTCTTTCATCTTCGTGATTTTGTTGAGATTCCGAGATTCACTCAGGGTTCCTGTGAAGATGCTCTCGGAGCTGTTGCTCACTTGCTGGATGATTTTTTGATTGAAAGGAAAACCGCCAACAAATGAGGAGATCTCACTTCCGTGCACCTCGATGGCTGGGAAGTAGATGGTCTTGTTCGTGTAGTCGATGATTGCTCCGCCCTCGGTCAAGAGGTCCGAGCCGATGATGCCGCTGATCTTCCGAGCGGGGGAGTTGAGCTTGCGGCCGCTGGAGGAGACGACTCGCAGGGGGAGATTGGTGAAGGTGGTGGTGCCGAACTTAAGGGAATCGATGGTGGTCACTTGGGGAAGGGAGGAGTCCTTCGGTGGGATGGCGGCCGTGAGGTCGTTGGCCTTAAGTTGCTCTTGAATGATGAATGAATCTGGAGATCGGGTGTCGATCAGGAAGTGGGCATCTTTGCCATTGATTTGCGCCACGAAATCTCGGTCTGCGCCATTTACTCCTAACTCAAGAGAACTGAAATCAACTTGCTCCATGGCAGAGTCAAAAGTGGTATTGGGTTCTGGGATGGAGAAGTAAAAGCGCTGGGTAGAGTAGTCGATGATGCAGCCTTTAAAGTATCCCATGAACTCGGCGCCGAGCTTACCATCGGATCCTTCAGCAGCTCCTTCAGTCCCGTGCTGTTGAGAGGCCATGATACTTTTGGTCGTGAAATGGGCGCAATCTGCTAGAGAAAACTTTGAGGTCGCGACTTGGAAACGGTCAGTGGTTCCTCCAGCGGGGAGGAGGTCTTTCCCAGATACGGGACCTTTTTTTAGAGAGAATTTTTCAAGACTCTCCAGCGCGACGGTGGTGCGGGTTGCTCGGAGGTCGATGAGGAAAGGTCCGGATTTCCCATTGATTCGGCACTCCATGGAGAGGTAGCGAGTAACTGGATCGCTTTCGAGGTCGATCGCCTTGTAGTTCTCCGTGAGGACCTTCTCGACATCTGCAAAAAGGCCGGAGGAAAAGCCCAGTGAGTATAGGAAGAAAGCGAGCAAGGAGGGCTTGGTCATGGCATGAGTCTGCCTTTTTTTTGAGAAAGGTAAAGGTTCTCAGCAGGGGGGATTGTTAAGAATGACACTTCACCCTTGCGCGCGACCGTAGCGAGGGAATATTGGCCTTAAGATGTCAGACGACGACAAGAAAGACACCAAGACTCCGGATCACGACGAACTCCGCAAATCAATCGAGGGGATCTTCGGTCAGATGGGCAAGACGGGCTTCAGTTTCCCCGGAATGACGCCGGGCGGATTCTCGCAGGAGGAAGAGGATTCCACGGAGCTGGAAGTGGTGGAGAAGGACGATATTTTTGAGTTTAATTACCTCCCGCGTGACATCAAGGCGCACTTGGATCGCTTCGTGATCCGTCAGGATGATGCGAAGAAGGCTCTCGCGATCGCGGTGTGTGATCACTACAATCACGTGAAGTCGCTCAAGGCGCAGGATGAGGACGCCCAGCCGATCGAGCTGCAAAAGCAAAACGTGATGGTGGTCGGGCCGACCGGGGTGGGGAAAACTTACCTCATTAAGCACATCGCGGAGCTGGTGGGAGTTCCTTTTGTCAAAGCGGACGCGACGAAGTTTTCCGAGACCGGTTATGTGGGGGGGGATGTCGATGACCTCGTGCGCGAGCTCGTGGCGAAGGCGGATGGCGATGTCGGCCTCGCGGAATATGGCATTATTTATATTGATGAGATCGATAAGCTCGCCAGCAGTGGTGGAGAAATGGGACGCGATGTCAGCGGACGCGGCGTCCAGACCACTCTGCTTAAGCTGATGGAGGAGACCGAGGTCGCCCTGCGAAATCCCAATGACATGCGCGGCCAAATGGCAGCCATGATGGAGATGCAGAGCGGTAAGAAGTCCAAAGAGACGATCAATACCCGTCACATTCTCTTTATCGTAAGTGGTGCTTTTTCCGGTCTCGAAAAGATTGTGCGGAAGCGCAGCGCGGCTTCCCAGATCGGCTTCACCGCTGAGAGTAAGGAGCCAGAGATGGACTGTGAACTTTTCAAACATGTCACCTCACAGGACTACATTGACTTCGGTTTCGAGGCTGAGTTCATCGGGCGGATTCCCGTGCGTGTGGTGTGTGAGCACCTCGAAGCACCGGATCTGGAGGCGATCTTGAAATATTCCGAGGGCAGCCTGCTCCGCCAATACGAACGGGAGTTCGAGGCTTACGGGATCGATGTCGTCTTCAAGGACGAGGGCATCAGACGCATGTCCGAGCTGGCCGCGAAGGAAAAGACGGGTGCCCGTGGACTCATGACGGTGGGCGAGCAGATTTTGCGCGATTTTAAATATGAACTCCCGGGAACTTCCGTGAACGAACTCATCGTGGATGCCGACCTCATCGATCATCGGGAGAAGCACCTCGAGAAATTCCGCGAGCTCGGCCAGGAACTCGTGGTGGAAAAGGCGCGGCAGGAGGTGGAAGCCTTCGTGCGTGAATTTAAGGATAAGCACGGCGTGATCGTGACCCTTCAGGATAATGCCGTTTCCCTCATTGTGGAAAAAGCGGGAGCGCAAGCGCGCAGCGTCCTGCAAGTGGCACGCCAGCTCTTCCGGGATTACCAAT
>JALZWA010000205.1 GCA_023299815.1 Akkermansiaceae bacterium | reverse complement strand
AAGGTTCCGCTGAGCTTGAGTGAGGCGTCGAGGGCTCCGCTGAAATCTGGGCCGAAGCGTGAGAGCTGAAGGGGATCAAGGGTGAGGGAGAAGTCGATCGGTTCTTTGTTTTCTAACAGTTCATCGAGATTTCGAACCTGCAAGGGGAGGGGGAGGGTGCCTTTTCCTCTGATGAGTGCGCCCTCGCCATCTGCGACACGGAGTTCTGAAAAGCGGGCTAAGCCATCCTTCCACGTGAGTGAGCTGCGGGCTTCGATGCCATCACGCTTTACGATGAGGTCTTTCAAGGAGAATTGCTCGGGCCAGTTCCAGCTGGCTTTGCCTGTGGCTTGGATGACGGGGGCTTGCTTGGCGGCGTAGTTGATTTGCTGGATCTCGATCTCACCGGTGTGGGTTCCGGCTTTGAGGTCGCCTGCGCCTGTGAGGGTGAATTTTGCGGAGGCGAGTTCAGGGATGAGCTGGCGGGCGTCATCGAGCGCGGAGTTCGCTTCTGCGGTGTAGCGCTGGGTTGCGGGGTCGAAGGTGGCCTTGAGGGCGATCTTTTTTAGGGCGTTGATGGTGAGGTTGGCTTTCTCATCGGCCCAGTGGGCGGTGCCATCAAGAGCGGGGTATTCTTTTGTGGAGAGCGTCCATTTGAGGTCGGCGATAGACTTTGGGAGGTCGGCGGCGAGTTTTCCTGTGCCTTCGGCAGTGAAGTCACCTTGGACGGTATCGGGAATTTCGAAGCTGGTGGCGAGCTTGATTGCGGCGTTATCGTTATCAAGATCGACTTGTGTGGAGAGGGTCTTGATCAGATAAGTCTCGTACTTGATGTCGGTGGTTTTGAGGTCGATCTTGAGCTTGCGCTCGCCGGTGGCGGTGAAGGAGGCTTGGAGGTCGAGTGCGGTGATGAGGCCTTTTACTTCGAGGTCTTCAGGGAGATAGGAGGCGACGCTTGTGAGGTCAAAGGAGGTGTCCTTGAGCGCGATGCTGTGGGTGGTGGTGAGGTTGCTAGTGGCGGTGAAGGGGGTGTTTGCGAGGAGGAGGTCGGTTTTAAGAAAGGAGTTCTGATCGAGTGCGAGATCTCGTATGCCGAGATCGGGGACGAGGTCGAGTTGGTCGAGGGTGAGGAGGTCTTTCTTCCAGACGATGGTTGATGGCGGGGAGGTGTGCGCTTTGGTGTGGGTGGTCTCGGTTTCGAGTCCGGTGAGAAAGAAGTCGCTGCTGCCGCTGGCGTGGGTGAGTGATTCGATGGCGAGTCTGCCAAAAAAGTTCTCTTTTTCGGTGCGGATCTTGATGTTCTGAAGGTCGATGTCGATTGGGTCGACGAAGCCACAGAGGGAGTTAAGCGTCTCCATGATGGGCTTGGCGGGTTCTTCTTTCTCTTCGACAGATTCGGGGATTTGGTCGAGGTCGATGACGAGATTAAGTCCGTGGATGGTGAGTGAGTTGGCTTTTCCTTTGATGAGTTTTTCGAGGCTGTAGTTTACGGCGATGAGGTCAGCCTTCGCCTTCTTGATCATCTTGTCGCCGCTGAGATTGACATTGCTCAAGGTGAGGCCGCTGTGGAGCTGTCCGGAGACTTCGTAGCTGCCGGTGAGTCCGAGTTTTTCGAGTTGATTGGGGGCAGTTTTTTCGATGAGCATCCGGGAGCCGGGTCCGTTGAGCCAGAGGAGGGCTCCGATGAGAAGGAGGAAGAGGACGAGAAGAACCCACGGCCATCTGCGACGGCGTGGGGGAGTTTGCTCTGTTTCTTCCGGGGGGGGGGCGGACATGGGCTAGGGCTGGATGAGGGAGATGATTTCTGGGAGGGGTGTCTCGGAGGGGATGGGGGTGAGCCAGCTCTCTCGGCGGAACCAATTGCGCTGGCGCTTGGCATATTGTCGAGTGGAGGTTGCGATTTTTTCGAGACAGGCTTCGCGGTCAAGCGCGCCGCTGAGATGGGATTCGATCTCTCGGACGCCGATGGCCTGCCTGACGGTAGCTGAATTTTGTGGAAGTGCGCGAATTTCTTCGATGGCGCCATTTTTTAACATCTGTGCGGTGCGCTGGTCGATCCGGCGGGAGAGTTGGTCGGTGGGCCAGGTGAGGAGGATTCCTCTGAGCTGCGCGGTGATGGAGGGATTGGCGAAGTTTTTCCGCAGGTCGGAGGCTTTTCCTCCGGTGATGAGGCAGATCTCGAGGGCGCGGCTAAGGTGGCGGTGGTTCTCGCTGTTCTGGCGGGTCTGCTTCTGGGCTTCCTGGGGGTCGAGTTGGCGGAGCTGGTGGATGATTTCTTCCGTGCTTAATTTTTCAAGCGAAGCGCGGATCTTGGGGTCAGAGGGAGGGGCGGGGGAGACGCCGTGGGTGAGGAATTTGAGGTAGAGGCCGGAGCCGCCTACGATGATGGGGAGTTTTCCGCGTGATTGGATATCGGTGATGATGGGTGAGGCGAGCGATTCGTAGCGGGCGGCGTCACAGGGTTCTGCTAGAGAAAGGGTGCCGTAGAGATGGTGGGGGATGTCTTTTTTCTCTTCCTCGGATGGGGCGGCGGTGAGGGTTTCTAGGCCACGGTAGATCTGGAAGGCGTCTGCATTGACAATCTCTCCATGCAGTTCCTCCGCTAAGGCGACTGCGCAGGAGCTTTTACCCGAGGCGGTGGTGCCACAGAGATAGAGAGGGGAGTTCATAAAAGAAAAGCGGCCCGCTTGGTAATACCGAGCGGGCCGCGAATTTAAGAAGAAAGAGCCTTTTTAGGAAGCTTGATCTTGTTCCTCGACTGGAGTGGTAGGAGCGCCGTCTGAACCTTCAGGTCCGTCTGACTTTGCGACGTTCACGATGAGGGTGCGGCCCATGAAGGGCTGGTCGTGTAGGACTTCCACGGCGCGCTTTGATTCCTCGATCTGAGACATGGTGACGAAACCGTAGCCTTTCGAGCGATGGGTGCTCCGGTTGTAGACGATGTCGATGTTACGGACGGTGCCGACGCCTTTGAAGAGATCTTCTACATCATGCTCTGCGGCGTCGTAGGAAAGGTTCCCCACATAGAGGCGGCGAGATGTGACATCTGAGGTGTCAGGTGTTTCGCGGCGTGGCTTGCGTGGTGCGCGCTCACGTGGCTCTCTCTTTTCGCGAGGCTGGCGATCTTCGTTCCTTTCACGGGGCTGACGGCCCCGGCCACCTTCGCGTGGCTGACGACCTTGGCCACCTTCACGAGGCTGGCGACCTTGGCCCTCTTGTCTGGCAGCGGTCTTGCGCGGGATGCGCTTAGGCTCGCCAGTGACAGGGGTGTAGAGTCCGAAGAATTTCTTAACCTTTTCCCAGAGGGTGAGAGGCTTAGGTGCTGGGCGGCGACCACCACCACTGGAGCGGCGGCCATTGCCTCCCTGATTTCCACGGCCTTGGCCACGGTTATCACGGTTTCCTCCGCCTTCACGGTTTCCGCCCTCGCCATCGCGATTACGGTTCCTGTTTCTGTTACGATTTCTGTTTCTGTTACGATTGCGGTTGTTGTTTCCGCTGCTGTCCGATCGCGAAGATGACTGATCGGCTGATGTGTTATTATCTGAAGTAGACATTTACTAGGTTGGGTTGGTTCCCATTGATCAGCGGGTCCTGGTCCGAGAAGGCTGAAACCGGGGCGGTTGTCCACTTTTGCGAAGCTGGAGTTAACCTGAGAAGGCCCTGATGTTCGGTGCTCTTCTGAGCAGACCGGGTTCGAATGACGCTGATTCTGTGCTTGAGCACAGGTTTTCCTTGGCAGTAATGGGCGGAATGAGCAAGCGGAATCGATACTCTGGTCTCAGGGAAGTTTAATCGGGAGAATGGTGCAGGTTTGAATTTATTGACTCAACAGGTGAAGCTGGTAGTTGTTATGGCATGGTAAGACTTTTCCCCCTCCTTGCTAGTATCGCTCTTCCTTGTCTCCTCGGTAGCTGTGCTTCGATGTATATGAAAGATCACGGTTTCCGTGAGACTCCCTCGGTAGAGGTCAATGGCGCCCAGGTCAAAAGCGGTCTGAAACCGATGGGGGGCAAAGCAGGGATTGCGATATCGGCGATGATCGTGGCTGGGGGCACAGGAACTCTTGATGGTCCTTTTCTTTGGAGAGTTGAGGCTGAGGGGGTCGAGGGGGTGCACGAATACTTGAGGGTCAATAAGATCAGGGTCTCGACTAAGACGACCAAGCGTGATGAGTGGTATCCCCAGAGTAAGCTCGGGGTGAATGCGGAGTTCGAGAAAATCCCTGGAGAGAAGGGGAAGACCTTCGCGCAATACCAAATCCCTGGGAAGCTCACCGTGATGCCACGCGAAGACGGTGAGACATTGATTCACCTTAACGTCTCGGTGAAGGCCAAGGGGCTGGTGAAAAGCAAGTGGATTAAATTTAAGCTAGAGCCGGAAAGTAAGAGGAAGACCGAAACGATCTTTATTCCTACTGAGATCGTGAAAAGCGTCCGGGGAAATCCTCGGGAATGGGACTGGTAGGTGTTGCCAGTCAGTGATTGAGGGTCTAAGTTTCTTCCCATGATCGGGAATCGATGGACGCTGATTTTTGGAGGACTTGCTCTCTCTACCGCACTTTGGGCTCAGGATGTGCAGCCCATTGCTCCCGATATTGAGGGCATTCAGCCCGATGAGGAGGATTTCGACATCTCGGAAGGATCGATTTTTACTCAGCAAAATGCGCGCACGATGGAGCTTTCGATTCCGGCGCCCCGAGGTCTCATTTTGGATAGAAATGGCTACCCGCTCGCTCAGACAAAGGTGGCTTACCGTCTCGCCCTCGACTTCACGAAGATAGGAAAAGACGCCTCTCCGGAGGTGATTCTTCCTTGGGTTAAGGAGAAGATAGCGGAGGCAAACGAGCTCGTGGGTGGCGAATTCTCGATCTCGGACAAGCGGATCATTAGCTACTACAATCAACGACGCTGGATCCCACGGATTGTTTCCAAGACCTTCAGTGGGGATGAGGCGAAGCGCTACGAGGGAAAGCTTCCGGAAGGGATGTCGCTGATGCCTGTCTATCTGCGCCATTACCCTGAAAAGTCGGTTGCGGCCCACTTGATCGGCTATGTGGGGACAAAGACGCGCCTTCCTGATGGTCCGATCAACGATGGCGATCCTCTTTTTACGACGGTTTCAGGAAGGGGAGGTTTTGAGAACGTCTTTGATGAGGATCTCACTGGTGAGCCGGGGCGGAAAAAAATGATTTTCGACAAGGATGGAAAGATGGTTCTCGAGGAGTGGGTTCGTCGCCCGCGTCCGGGTGGCACGGTGGTCACGACCTTAGATTTGAAATGGCAACGTCACGCCGAGAATGTTCTGCGCCGTGGCTGTAAGCGGGGGGCGATGGTGGTGATCGACACGCGGAGTGGTGAGATCCTTGTGATGGCTTCCCGCCCGACTTTTGATCTCAATGCTTTCATCCCAGGGATCTCGCAAGTGGAGTATGACAAGCTCTTAAATGACCCTGCCAAACCGCTCTTCGGACGGGCTTTTCAAGGGGAGTATCCTCCTGCTTCGACCTTCAAGCCAGTTGTGGGACTCGCGGCGATCACGAGCGGCGCGATTCGCTATAACGAGAAGATAGATAGCCCTTATCAAATTAAGATCGGCAACATCTTTTTCCGAAATCACTCAAAAGGAAATTTAGGGCCGATCGATGTGAAATATGCTCTCGCGAGGTCAGCGAACCCATGGTTTTACAAAGTGGGAATGCGAACAGGGCCTCAGACTTTCCTCTCGGCCGCACGGCGTCTTGGCTTTGGATCGAAGACGGGGCTGCCTCTCTATGGCGAGCGGGCAGGGATGGTTCCCACTCCCGAGGATATCTTAAAAACTCAAGGTCGCCCGACAACTGACGGAGACACAGCAAACCTCGCGATTGGTCAGGGTTTGATGCTGTCCACTCCGCTGCAGGTCGCACAGGCAATGGCGGGAATTGCTAATGGATCCTCTCTGATGGAGCTTCAGCTCGTGAAGCAGATTCAGGATTTTCATGGCCGGGTGGTGGAGGCTCCAAATCCAAGAATCCGGAACGAGTTGAGCTTCAGTGATAGAGCTGTCTCCCAGGTGCACACGGGCATGATGCAGGTGGTGCATGCCGATTATGGCACCGGAAAAAATGCGAGCCTCGGCTTCACTCTCATGTGTGGAAAGACGGGAACCGCTCAGTGGGGTGCGAAGTCTAAGAGGCAAAACCTTGCATGGTTCTCCGGTTTCTTTCCTCTTAAGAATCCACGCTACGCCTTTGCAGTGGTCTACGAGGGAGTTCCGGGAGAAAGTATTAGTGGAGGTAAAAAGGCGGCTCCTATGGTGCGTAATTTCTTCTACAAGTTTCAGCGCCAGATCAAAGAAGCGGTCAAGCCGCCACCCCGTGCAATGATGATCGAAGAAGAGGTGGAGGAGTTTGAAATTCCGGCCGCAGTGCCCGTGATCACTCCGACACCAGATACTCCAGTTGCTGAACCGGTCGTTGAGACGGGTGAGGTTCCTGCGGTCGTTCCTGTTGAGGAATAGCACTTTCCAAACTCTCCCCTTTACGAATCAGCCCAGAGGGTCCACCTAAAGGGGGTGCCACTGAGGCACTTTACTTTTAAAAACGATATGGATTTACAAATTGCTACCTTGTGCGACTTCGCTGCTGAATATCAGGGGAAAATGGTCATCACCGGAACCTTTGATGCGCTCGCTGCCAAGGCGACTCCCATCGTGCATCCTCAGTGCTCGCTCGCGATGCGCTTTTGCTTCACTCCAGAGGACGCAGGCGACCATGAGTTGAACATCAGCATTATTGATGAGGACGGAAAGCCCATCAACGAGAAGATGCCGATTAAGGGGGCGATGCCGGTTCAGATGCCTGACAATCTAGCCTTCTTGACGCGTCACCTCATCGTCGGTTTCCAAGGGCTTTCTTTCCCGAAAGCTGGCGTCTACTCGGTGGACGTTATGGTCGACGGCGAGTTGATTCAGCGCCTTCCGCTGCGCATTGTGAAGGTAGACGAGCAAGGAAACCCTCCTGCTTAATTTCCGGAGCATGCGCGATTTAAGTGGAGCCTACCGCTGTGCCCTCATCACGGGGGCTAGCTCTGGGCTTGGACTTGAATATGCCAGACAGCTCGCGCCTTTTGCTGAGACTCTCATCCTTGTCTCGCGCAGGGAAGAGGTGCTCGAGGAAATCGCGCGAGAGCTCATCGACCTTCACCCTCAGCTGAGTGTGAAGATCTTTTCTAGTGATCTGAGCGAGGCTTCTGATCGGGCGAATCTGATCGGGGCGCTTGCCGCGGGTAATCTTCGTCCGGACTTGCTTATTAATAATGCGGGAATGGGGGACTATGGTGAGTTTCGCAGCTCTGACTGGGAGAAGACGGCAGAAATGATTCGGCTCAATGTCGAGGCGTTGACTCATCTCAGCCACGCACTTCTCCCCGGGTTGAGTGTTGAAAAAGGAGCCATTTTAAATGTCAGCTCTTTGGGGAGTATTTTGCCGATTCCTGATTTCGCAGTTTATGCCGCTACGAAAGCTTACGTCACGAGCTTCAGCGAGGCACTGCGTCTCGAGTTAAAAGATGAGGGCGTCAACGTCCTCGCAGTCTGCCCAGGCCCCGTGCGCACCGGATTTGGAGATCGAGCTCGCCGGTCGACCGCCTCGAAGCTTCCTGTTCAGGATGCCTTTTATGTCGCACCGGAGCAGGTTGTTCACGACTCTCTTCGCGCGCTCGTCCGCGGCCGTGCCCGCATCTATCCGGGGCTTAAGGTCGCTGTGGCCGCAGCAGGAATAGGGCTTCTTCCAATCTGTGCGGTCCGGTTTATCATGTCCTTTCGTCCGCGGCGTTCCTGATTTTAGAAGTCGTCCGCTGCGAAATCTTTCGCAAGCTCCGCTTCGAGGCCCAGTGAGGCTGGGAGTTCTTGGCTCACTGATTTAAGAAGTTCGGTGAGGCCTGCGATCGCGATTTCCATCCCGCCGAGGTAGTCGCCTGAGCTTAAGAAGGGCTGAGAGCGCTCGATGATTTGATCTAAGGCCTGTTGCGAAAGGATTGGCTCCAAGCCGTAGCCCACGATCATGGCCGCTTGTTGGCGGTGTGGCTCAATGAGAATGACAATATCGTGGTTTTGCCCCTGTTTGGCAGATTCTTCGGAAAGGCCGGCGCGATTGAAGACCCAGAAGAGAATGACGGAGAGATCGGCTTTTTGATCAAAGGTGCGTGTCACCACATGAAAGCGGCTTTGGGGAAAGTTGTTCTGATAGGCTTGAATCAATTTCGCGAGCTTCTTGGTCTCCGCTTTGTTGAACAATTGGCACCCATCAGAAACTCCTCCAAACATCACTGGGACGGGTCCAAGCGCTCGAGCCAGACGATTTAAGTCCATCTGGCAGCTAGGACACTCCTTTGAGGTCTCAATGAGTGAGGCATGACAATAGGGGCATTTAATCACGGCGAAATGATAGGTTATTTTGACACTCGCCGGAAGGATGAATCATCGTCCATTTCTCTTCCGCTGACTTTACGCTTTGGTTCTGCGTGGAATTCTGGAAACTCAGGCATGTCAGATTTTACAGGAAAACGTGTCGTCATTACCGGAGCAGGTCGTGGAATCGGTCTCGCTATCGCTCAAGCCTTCGCCGCTCGTGGCGCGCAAGTCGCTGTTATCAGCCGGAATGAAACAAGCTGTGGCGCTGCTGCGAAGGCAATCAATGCCGAGTATCCCGACAGCGCCCGCTTCTATGGGCTCGATGTCTCAGATTATGATTCCGTGCAAGAGTGCGGCAAAAAGATCCTCGAGGACTTCGGCGGAGTCGACATTCTCGTTAATAATGCCGGAGTCACCCGTGACGGCCTCATCATGCGCATGAAGAGCGAGGACTGGGATGCTGTCCTTGATACGAATCTCAAGGGTGCTTTCAATCTCGTGAAAGCACTGCAGCGCTCCCTCATGAAGAGCGAGGCACCACGGATCATCAACATCAGCTCAGTGATTGGCCTGATTGGAAATGCAGGGCAGGCAAACTATGCCGCCAGTAAAGCAGGCCTCATTGGTTTCACCAAATCAGTTGCTCGTGAGCTTGCGGGCCGCAAAGTAACCTGTAATGCCATCGCCCCCGGTTTCATCACCACCGATATGACTGATGAGCTTCCGGAGGCAATTAAGGAGGACATCATTAAGCGCGTTCCTCTCGCTGATTTTGGTCAGGTGGACGATATCGCGAATGCGGTCCTCTTTCTTGCTGGACCTGAAGCTCGTTACATCACTGGGCAGGTGCTCGCCGTCGATGGCGGCATGACCATGTAGGTCGCGCTCAGAAATCAGTCCGCGTTGAATGGCTTGACGGTGCCGCTTTCGAGCGAGCCGCCGAGCCAGGCGAGGAAATGATTCATCTCTGAGTGATCCTTGCGAAGATTCTGGAGCATTTCCCAGCCGCAGTGGGTCTTCGCAGTGGCGGGGCAGATGCGTCTCACATTGAGGCGACTCATGAGTGCGTCCGTCTCACGTGGCATCGCATTCGCGATCTGAGAGGGGTGGGGAAGATCATCAAGGTTTTCTGAGGAGAGGCCGAAGGTGGTGACCCCGACTCCGAAACGATTCGCGAGCTGGCGGACCTGCTCTGCGAGGAAATCGTCATCGATCGATCCGGCGTAGAAGATCTCACCTGAGTTGGTCCAGAGAGAGGCGCTCACCGCTTGGAAGATGTCTTCGTGGAAGCGGTTGTGGTCTGCCTCGATGCGCATCCGCACGGAGGTGAGCTTGTAGGGAGGGAGGCCGAGGGACTGCTTGAGCGCGAGATGGCCGGCGTCAAGAACGAGAGAGTCTTCTTGGAAGTCGCCCGCCTCCCAGTCGATAAAGACCATTTCAGGGAACTTCCAAAGATTGCCCACGGAAGAGGTTTGTCCGAGAGACTCACGGAATTCGAAAGTAAAGAGTCCACGGTCCTCGGCATACTTGTGCACGATGGCGCGGAACTTCTGGATGCGCAGCATCGCTTGATTCGTGGTCGATGTGTCATTCAGCTCATCCAGCCTTCCTTGCTGCATGGCCACGATCTCGTGTGCGCCAGAGAGGGCTGGCATTTGAGCGCCTCGCTTGTAGTAGCCCTGACCTTTTTCCACCTTGGCAATCGGAGAACTGGGGTCACACGACATAATGGAAAAATGATAGCGCAAGGATGCGTCCGAATAATTCCCATCAAGCTTCATGCGCACGAGGCGAATGAGCTCGGTCCCCTTGATCGACTCACGAGGGTTAGAGGGAAGAAGTTCAGTAAGGAGATCGGTAAGCTGGCTGCGAAGGCTCATGTTTGAGGGGTAAAAAAGAAAATGTTGGGGACTGCTTAAGAGGAAATCGAATGGGAGCCACTTCGCGCAAGCTTCAATTGGTTAGAATGCAAAAAAAGAGGCGAGAAGGGGTGGTTCTGCACACCTTATTCACAAAAAAACATGCAATCTCGTTGAATGTAGCAAATCATCTTGTCGTCTCATTTACCAAATCCACAATCCCACCCATGAAGATTCTCCTCCTCTCATTCATTTCCCTCTCCCTCGTTTCTCTCGCGAAAGCACAAGACGCCGAACAAATCATGCAGTCAGTCCGGCAGGTGACCGCGCTCCAGAAAGAGCAAGATTTGCATGGCTTCATTCGGAAGGGGAGGGCGCGCACGCCGCTTTCGCTCTTCCTGCGGGGAGAGAATATCCAGTTCGCGATCGATGGTGGCAAAGAGCGCTTCCACCTCCGTCTCAATCCTCAGGTTCAGGAACTTCGTGAGTTGATCGGCGGCAAGGCGAAAAAGTTCCCCGCTGCTAAGATCGGTCAAGCGATCGCGAAGAGCGATGTTAGCTACGAGGATCTCGCGCTGAAATTTCTCTATTGGAAAAACCCTCGCATCGCAGGTGAAGACACGATTAAGGGCCAGAAGTGCTGGCGCCTCCACGTTGCTAATCCGGAGAAAAGCGGGAACTATCGCGAGATCAGTGTCTGGGTTTCCAAGTCGCAGCGTGCGCTTATGAGAGTCATCGGATACGGCCCGCAGCCCGAACGTCTTGCCTTAAAGCAGTTTGAAATCACTGATATCATGAAGGTGAATGACGTCTTCACGGTGAAGACGATGAAGGTGAGTGCCTTTGACATCAAAGGGAAGACCTCTGGGATTACCTACCTTGAGTTCGCAAAGCCTAAGCGCGTTGGGCGCTAGGGTTTCTTGGGGAAGGTTCCGTGGATCTGCTCCAGCGTCATCACGGCGTAGCAGGTCACGAGGATGGGATCATTCTCCATCCAGCGAGAGGTTTCATTCACCCATGAGCCGTCCTCACGCTGTGTGCTGAGGACCTTGGCGGAGAGTTCGCTGCGCCAGTCGATCTTGAGGCCATCGGGGCCATCGAGAGTGGGCATGTTAGCCGCGGCGAGTGTCTTTGCCATGACGTGGTAGTAGTAGTAGAGACCTTGACCACCGAGGCCGGGGTTTTCTTTCAGGGTGAAATTGTTAGAAAGCCAGTCGACGACCGTCTTTACGCGAGGGTCTTCTTCGGTGAGGTCTGAGTAGACGAGTGAAAGGAGACCAGCGTAGGACATCGAGCCATACGAGCGGAGGGCGACCTTGCCATCTTTACCGACTTCTTCACCGGCTTTCGAGTTTCCGGGGAAGTAGACAAAGCCACCATCGTTTCCGGTCTTCTCACCTTTATTGGTGAGTTGGAGGTTTTGGCACTTCGAGATGAATTCAAGAGCGGCGCCCCAGTCTAACTCGGGTTGCTTTTTTTCACCCGAGTCGGTGGCGAGGGTGCGCGTGTGGTAGAGGGCTTCGAGCGCGAGGTGGGTGTTTGAGAGATCAGAGTGATCGTAAGAGCCGCCGTAGCCGATGCCGCCATCGAACTCGGAGTCGATTTCGCCTTTGACGCCCCAATCCGTTTGCTGGCCGATGAGGAATGCACGGGCCTTGAGAATGGGCTCCTTATATTTCACCGGATCGGCAGCCATCAGGGCCATGATGGAGGACGAGGTGTTGTAAGTGGCGAGGCCGATGGAGTAGATCCCGCCATCTTCCTGCTGCTGAGTGACGATCCATTCTAGAGCCTTGGTGTAATTCTCCGGTAGGGGTTTCTTGAGATCGAAAGAGGGATCAGAAAGGAGAGAGCGTAGACTGAATGCGGTGAAGGCAGGGAACTCAGGATTGCTCCAGTAGCCCTTGGGATCCTGCTTCGAGAGAAGGTAGGCATTTCCTT
>JALZWA010000204.1 GCA_023299815.1 Akkermansiaceae bacterium | reverse complement strand
ATTTCTCCAGGGTGGCTTTCCATGCCGCCATTATCAGAAGTGAAGATGAGGTAGGTGTTTTCGCTGAGCTTGTGGCCGGGCCAGCGGGGGTCGTCGGTGGTTTCGAGGGAGTGAAAAATCTGGCCGAGGTAGGAGTCGAGTTGCTCGACCATGGCGCAATACCAAGGGTTTGATTGGCCTTCTTTTGTCCAGGTGGTGGCGTGCGATTTATCCGGGGTGACGCCGAGTTTGGCGCAGTATTTTTTGTAGAGAGATTTGCTGCGGGTGTGGATCGGGGTGTGGACGAGCCAGGTGGCGTAGTAGAGGAAGAAGGGTTTGTCTTTTTTCTCACTGATGAAGGTGAGGGCGTCGTGGTTTGTCTGGTCAAAGGGGACGCCGTTTTCATCGAGGCGATAAGGATCGTCTTCGTCTGTGGTGGCGAAGCCGGAGAGTCGGTTAGGCTTCATGCGTGCGGAGACTCCGAGGTGAGAGCGGGTCCAGTCGAAGCCTTGGTCTTCGGGTTGGGGGAAGGCTTTGTGGTTGATGGCCATGTGCCATTTCCCGACGTGGCCGGTGGTGTAGCCGCCTTGGCGGAGGGCTTTGGCGAGGGTCATCTCACCAGCGGGCATGCGGCCACTATACCAGGGTGGCATCATGGGGTGGACGGTGAGGTTGTAGGGCGCGGGTGGATTACCGCCGACCACGTGGGTCTTCTGAGCACGGGCGGGATGGTTTCCGCTGATGATGGCGCAACGAGAGGGCGCGCAGGTGGGCGCTGGGGAGTAGGCCTGCCAGAACTTGATCCCCTTTTTGGCCAAGGCATCGATGTTGGGCGTCTCCATGGGCGATGGTTCGCCGATGTCGTAGCACTTCACATCTTGCCATCCGAGGTCGTCGGTGAGGATGAGAATGACGTTGGGGTTCGCGGGGCGCTCGGAGGCGTGAAGGGAAGCAAGAAGAGTGAGGAGTAGGATAGAGGAGCGCATGGGAAGGTAGTTATTGGGGCTTGAGTTGTGGACGTAAGCCTTGAGTTGTGGATGTCAGAATGGAACCACCCAAGGGCATCTTACCAACGCTCCTTATTATTTCTTCTTACGAAGTTCGGAGAAGACGTTGCCGGTGGGCTTTTTGGGAAGGGTCTTTTTCCAGTCTTCGAGGAGTTGGGAAAGGTGGGCGACGCCTTCTTTGTTCGATTCTGCGAGGTTATTTTTTTCGTAGGGGTCGGCGATGAGGTCGAAGAGTTCTTTTTGGGAGCCGTCGGTGTTGGTGACGAGTTTCCATTGCTGGTGGAGGACGGCGTAGGAGACCCAGTGGGTCTTGCTTTTCTTGTTTGAGCCAGACTTCCAGAAAAGAGGTTTCTCGCGGAGCTTCGCTTCTTGTTTCCCTTGGAGGACTTGGGCTTGGTTGACGCCATCGGGTTGATAGTCGGCGGGGAGGTCAGCTCCGGCGAGGGAGCAGAAGGTGGGGAGGAGGTCGACGGCGGAGATGAGGGAGTCGTTGTCAACTTTCCCGGCGGGGATTTTTCCGGGCCAGCGGGCGATGAAGGGGACGTTGATGCCTCCTTCGAAAAGGGCTGCTTTGTAGCCTCGGCGGCCGGCGGTGATGCCTTTAGCGGCATTGCTCCCCCACCCTGCTCCGGTGGCGTTGTCGTATTTGAGGGCGAGCTCGCCGGCTTTAGAAGCGCGTGCGGGACCGTTATCGGAGCTGAAGATGACGAGCGTGTTGTCGGCGATTTTTAAGCGGTCGAGTGTTTCAAGGACTTGGCCGATGCGGTCATCGGCGTGGGAGAGGACGGAGGCGTAGATTTGATCCGCGCGGCTTTCCATATCGCGGAAGCGCCACTCGTATTTGGGGACGGTGTGGAAGGGCGTGTGGGGCTCGTGAACCCAGAGGTTAATGAAAAAGGGGGTATCGGCGGCGACTGATTTTTCGATAAAGGCGCTGGCGTGTAGGGCGTCTTCGTGGACCGGCATTTGTTCGCCAGAGCAGTTGAAGGCGCCGTACTCGTCGTAGCCATAGGCGACGGGAGTAGGCGAGTCAGGGATCATGTCATTTGAGAGGTGCCATTTGCCGTAGTGGGCGGTGGCGTAGCCGGCTTTTTTTAGGAGACGCGGGATGGTGGTGACGCTGGTGTCGAGCCAATCGGGCATGCCGCGCCTGGCATTGCTGGGAACCCAGGCGAAGTGGCCATTGATGTTATAGCGAGCGGGGAAGTGGCCGGTCATGACTCCGGTGCGGCTGGGTGAGCAGACGCCGCTGGCGACGGTGAAGCGGTGGAAGTCGGTGCCTTCTTTTGCGAGGCGGTCGATGTTGGGGGTCTTGACGTAGGGGTGGCCGTGGCAGGAGAGATCGCCCCAGCCCCAGTCGTCGGAGAAGATGAACAAAATATTGGGTTTTTCAGCGGCGTGTAGTGAGCACGAAGTTAGAAGGATGATGAGAGCGGAAATCTGAGATTTGAACATGATGACTGGGAGGGTGTGTTTGAGAGGTGTTATTTTTTTCCTCTGTTGTGAGGGGCTTGAAGGCGATCTTTATTGATGAGGTCGCGGTTGTAAATCTTTCCGGGCCGGATGGGTTGGTGTGATGATTTGGCGAGGACGGTGAGCTCTTGGAGGATTTTGGGATGCTGAGCGGCGATGTTTCTTTGTTCCTCGATGTCGGTGGAGAGGTCGTAGAGTTCCCAGTTTCCCTTTTTTGGTTTGTAGGCTTTCCATTGGTTTTTTCGGACGGCGGTTTGACCGACGAATTCCCAGTAGAGGTAGGGGTGTTCGGGTTGGGTTTCTTTTCCAAGGAGGGTGGGGGCCAGGGAGAGGCCGTCGGTTTTGGGTGAGGTGGCGCCGGAGAGGTCGGCAAGGGTGGGCATGATGTCGGGGAAGTAGCAGAGGTGGTGGGTGACGCTGCCAGCTTTAATCTTTTCGGGCCAACGGACGAGGAAGGGAACTTTGAGGCCGCCTTCGTAGAGGGATCCTTTGCCGGCGCGGAATCGCCTTTGGGTTTTGGGGTTGAGATTGGGAGCGAAGAATCCGTGAGGGGCTTCTTTGGAGTTGAAGTAGTCTTGCCCGCCGTTATCGCCGCAGATGAAGATGATGGTGTTGTCATCGATCTTCTTTTCTTTGAGGAGGTCGATGATTTGGCCGAGTTGGCGATCGATCATGTGCATAAAGGCGGCGTAGACTTTGGCGTCTTGGTCGCGGCGTTGGCCGGCTTTCCAGGGTTTGTCTTTGAAGAGCTGCCAAGAGGGGTCGTCTTTGTTGATGCCCCAGAGTCCGTGGGGAGGGGTCCAGGGGAGGTAGCAGAAGAAGGGGGATTGGTGGTTCTTTTCGATGAACTTGAGGGACTCTTTGAAGATCTCATCTTGCGCGTGGGTTTTACCTTCGTAGAAGGTTTCGCTCTTGTTGCCGGGAAGGGGGACTTCCTTGCTGTTGCGTATGAGGTAGGAGGGGTAAAAGGTGTGGGCGTGGACTTGGTCGTAGTAGCCGAAGAATTCATCGAAGCCGTGCTTCTCGGGGATGCCTGAGGTGTCGCGGCCGCCGATTCCCCATTTTCCGAATCCGCCGGTGGCGTAGCCCTTGGTCTTGAGCATGCTGGCGAGGGTGGGTTCGTCTTCTCGGATGGGAGCGAAGCCGTTGTTGCTTCGCATGGAGGTATGGCCGGAGTGGAGGCCGGTGAGGAGGACGCAGCGGGTGGGTCCGCAGACGGGTGCGCCGGCGTAGGCGTTGGTGAAGCGCATGCCTTCGCTTGCGAATTGGTCGATGTTGGGGGTGAGGAGTTTCTCGCTGCCCATGTGGCCAGACTCGAAGTAGCCCCATTCATCGAGCATGAGGTAGATGATGTTGGGCTTGTTGGAGTCCTCAGCGGCTGAAAGTTGGAAGGTGCCTAGGATAAGGACTGAAATTAGAGATTTGAACATGAGAGTTGAGAGGGGATACGGAGGGTGGTGGCTCATTCTTGCTGCTGCCAAATTTGGGAGTCTTTTTAGAGGGGGAGCTCGATGATGTCGTGAGCTTGTTGAGCGATGTTGGTGGTGCCGTCTTTGGTGACGATGACGACGTCTTCGAGGCGGATGCCAAATTGGTTTTCGAGGTAGATGCCGGGTTCGACGGTGAAGACCATGCCGGCTTGGAGTTCGGTAGATGGGAGTCTGGCGGATAGAGCGAGGCCGGGGTCGTGGGTTTGGAGGCCGATGCTGTGGCCAAGGCCGTGGGTGAAGCCGCGGGCGTGGCCAGCTTCGGTGATGATGTTGCGGGCGATGGCATCGATCTCGTGGGTGGTGACGCCGGGACGCATGGCGGCGATGGCAGATTGCTGGGCGGCGAGGACGTCTTGGTGGACTTGTTTTGCGGTGGTGCTGGTGGTGCCGAGGCAGACTGCACGGGTCATATCAGAGGCGTATCCGTGGTGCATGACGCCGAGGTCGATGAGGAGCATTTGGTTGGGCTCGATGATCGTCTGATCGGGCTGGTGATGAATCTCCCACGCGGTGGCTCCGGCGGCGACGATGGGGGTGAAGGATGGGCCGTCAATTTCTTCATGCTGCGCGATCGCAGAGATGATCAATCCCTGCACCGCTCGCTCCGTCATGCCGGGACAGATGTCTGGGAGGATAGAGTTGAAGATGGCTTCATTGAGCTTCTGAGAGTCGCGGAGAAGTTGCTGCTCGGCGGGAGATTTCAGACGGCGCACCTGCTCGATGATATCGGAGGTTTGAATCTCGTGAGAAGCGAAGATTTTTTGACGTGCGAGGAAGTCGCGATGGGAAATGGAGTGATCGATTCCCAACTTGCAAGGCTCCCCTGCTAGGCGGTTGCAGATATCATCGAACGGGCTCGCGGTTGTGCTAACTTCGAGATCAGCACCGAGAACCTTCGTTTGCGCGATCGCCCAACGCTCTGATCTGAAGGAGGTGTAAAGCACCGCATCCTCAGCAGTCAGAAAGAGCGTCCCCGGCTCCCCACGAAACCCAGTGGCATAACGGATATTAGCGGCATCGGTGATGAGCAAAGCCTGCAAGCCCGCTGAAGCCATCTCGGCACGAATACGGGCGAGCCGAGCGAGCATTTCTTCGAGGGAGAATTCGTGCATCAGCATGGGTTTTCGAGAGGAAGGACAGCAAGGGAGAGGACGACAAGCGATCCTAATTTTCTCTACGGGTTTAGAGGCATGAGCCGATTAGAACATCTAATCGGCTCATAATTTACTTCTAAATGAGCCGAATAGGTAATTCTTGGGTGCAAATAGGCCGAATCGGATATTTGCGGGTATAAACAGATATTTACGGGTGAAAGGTGGCAAAAGGTCGAGGTAAAGCATGGCAGGCGGGCGACGATGGACGCAACCCCGATTAGGGTTGTGAATTGATCTCGGTTTTGAGACCCAGGGTAGGCTTCGCCAACTCTGGGCTGAAAGACGGAACCCCATTGGGGTTGAGAGGAATTAAAGGAGAGCGTTGCTATTGCCAGCCCGTCGCTTAGCGCGCTTTTTAAATCGATACAGCCCCACAGCGATACACAACAGAATGAGATCTAGCGGGAAGTAGATTGTAGAGATCTGCGCCCTAATAATAGGAGGAGGGGTGATGGCTTCTTTCTCGGAAGAAGGTTTAAAATAGAGATCTTCCGCACCTCCTGGCCATGTCTTATCTTCGAATGCTGTGAGCCAGGAGGCCTCCAGAACGTCAGCCTCTCCACTAGAAATCCCAGTGGCCTTCTTAACGATATCAACAACACGTTCGTCACGATCAGAGAACTTTGTAGAAGCATTCCACGAACCATCTAGTCCACCATCAAAATCCCCGGTGACTCGCTCCGTGCCAGCAAAGTAGAGTCGCAGAAGCGAACCATCTTCCGGCTTTACCCGAATACACAAAGTGTTCGGTTCGCTTTTCGGCATCCCAAACAATGAGGACTTCCTGAGCCGCAATCTGCACAGGATCCTCGCCCGGTCTCCATGCAGTGCAGCAAGCAGAGGTTGGCAAGACTGTAAGAAGAAATGAAACAAAGGAGAGGCATGTGATTTTTAGACCACGCATAGAATTTCTAAAATCATGCTCTGCTTGTCTTTTTATGCCGAGTAAAAAGTAAGTCTTGGTTCCATCGCAGGGTTGAAAACCCACGCTCCATATAGGCCCCTATTTCTTTTTGAAGAGCGGGCTGAGGGCGACTTGTTTGATGAGGTCACGGAGGGGGTAGTTTTTCTTTTTGAGGGTGGAGAGGATTTTTTGGACGTCGTCGGTGTCGGAGAACTCGATGGTTCTTCCCAAGGCGTAGGAGAGGATGGATTCAGTGAGTTCTTCGGCTAGGTCGTCTTGGTGTTTTAGGAGGAGCGCTTTTAGCTCGGTGACGTTTTGGAAGGAGCCGCCATCGGGGAGGGTTCCGCCGGGTTGGATGGGGATTTGTTTGCGGCCGACTTTTTCGGTGTCGCGCCAGCGGCCGGTGGGGTCGAAGTTTTCGAGGCCGAAGCCGATGACGTCCATTTTTTGGTGGCAGGAGGCGCAGGTTGCGCGGTTTTGGTGGAGGAGGACCATGTCCCGATTGGACATGGGCTTGTCGGAGGCTTCGTCGAGTTCGGGGACGTTGGGCGGTGGTGGGGCGGGTTTGTCGTGGAGGATTTTTTCCATGACGAGGGCGCCGCGGATGACGGGTGAGGAGCGCTCGCCATTTGAGCCGGTGGTGAGGAAGGCGGTCTGGGTGAGGAGGCCGCCACGGTGAGAATTTTTTGGGAGTTTGACTTTGCGGAAGGAGTCGTCGCGCGGGTTCTTGAGAGGGATGCCGTAGTGGTTGGCGAGAGTGGGGTTGATGGTGACGAAGTCTGAGTCGATGAGGTTTTTTGCGGGGAGGTTTTCTTTGAGGAGAGTGCCGAAGAACTCGCGGACTTCGCGCTTGGCGTCTTGTTGGAGGCCGTCGTTGAAGTAGTAGTGCTCGCGCTGGTTGATGGTGATGGCGTCGTAGCGGTCGAGGTGGGTCCATTGTGAGATGAAGCCATCGCGGAAAGCGGTGGCGCGGGGGTCGGCGAGAAGGCGATCGATCTGCTGCTGGTAGACGGCGGGGTCTGAGAGGTCGGCATTGTAGAGGGCGTCATCGGGCGGACTGCTCCAGAGGAAGTAGGAGAGGCGGATGGCGAGCTCCCGATTGTCGAGGAGGCCGTGAGATTTTTCTTGGGCGGGTGCGGCTTCTTGGATGAAGAGGAAGCTGGGTGAGGAGAGGATGATGGCGATGACTTCGCCCATTGCTTGTTTGTAGTTTTGGCCGGAAGAACGAAGTTCTTTGAAGTTCGCGTGGAGAGCTTCGAGGTAGGCGGGTTGTGGAGCCTTGCGGCGGAAGGCGAGAGTGGCGAACTTTTCGATGAACTCGCGGGCGGTTTTGTCGTGATTTAAGTAGGGGCCGTTTATTCCGGTGGGGATTCCGGGGTAGAGGAGGTCCTCGAAGGGTGGGCGCTGCTTGGGATAGATGGGGCCCTCGATCTCGAGCCAGTCGATCCAGATGGCGGGGCTGGGGTCGGGGAATTTGCGTGGGTGGCCGAGCTTGCTGATGTAGCCGCGCATCGAGTTGATGGTGTAGTCCGGCTGGTTTTCGCGGACCTTGATTCCGAGTTGGGTGGCGCCCATGCGCTGGCGAGCGCGGAGGGTGACGGTTTCCGGTTTCTCGGGAGTGCCGGCCATTTGAAGGGTTCCGTGGATGCGCTCATTATCCCAGAGGCGGATGATTTTTCGGAGGGGGTGCGGATCTTCGACGATGCCACCGCGGACGCGGACGAGGTAGTCGGCGCGGGGGTCGGTGTGGCGAGCGACGCTGACCCACTTGGCGACGTTGGAATTGTAGACACCGGTCTCGACGTGGGGATACTGGAGGTAACTGCGGGGCATTTCGGCGCGGGAGCCCCATTGGTCGAAGAGGATTTTCGCTTCGCCTTCGTCTTTGAAGCCGGCTTGTTTCCAGTTCTTCCCGGCGGCGGTGAGGGCTTTTTTGCGGTCGCGGTCGGCGAGTTGCTCGCGCATTTTTTCGTTCACGCGGGTCTCGGGTTGGCTGCGCTCTTTGGTGGAAGGTTTGCGTGGGCTGGTGTTGTATTGGAGGGCGGTCTTGGCGACCTCGCGGCCGAGGGTGAGGTATTTTTCGAAGTGCGCGGAGGTGAAATATTGTTCCTCGCCGACCGTGTCGAAGGTCGCGATTTCTCCGTCTTCGGGGATGTCGTGGATGGAGACATCAAAGCCGAAGAGGGCGCGGATCGTGGCGGCATATTCGCGCTGGTTGAGGCGGCGCATTTTGATCTCGCCGCCGTGATCGGTGAGGCGCTTGCGGGCGGTGTTGACGGAGCCGGTGAGGGAGTCGAGGACGATAGCCATTTCAGCGGAGCTGGGCTGCTTCTCATCCTCGGGGGGCATGTCTCCCCCGTTGAGTTGGTCGAGGACATCCTGCCAGCGCTGGGCGGAGTCGTTGTCGGTGATGTCCCAGAGGGCTTCGTCGAAGCGGACTTGGCCTTTTTGTTTTTTAGGGCCGTGGCACTTGATGCAGTAGTTATCGAGGAAGGGCTTGAGGGTTGCCTTTGAGACGATGGCGTCTTTTGGCGCGGCGGAGACTGCGGTGATGAGGACCGCGAAGAGAGGGAGGAACTTCATGCTACTTAGCTGAGGAGCTCGGGGAGGATTCCGGTGGAGTGGGAGAATTTGGCGGACTTGATACCGGCTTGCTGCATGAGGGTGAGCCAGTAGTTGGCAAGCGGGGTGTCTTCTTCTGGGAGGACGATGTTGCGGCCGTGTTTGATTTTTTCAGCGCCGCCACCGGTGATGATGGCGGGGACGTTTTTGAGTTCGTGACCGGAGCGGAGGTTGGAGCCGTAGCTGACGATGCAGTTATCGAAGAGACGTGAGCCATCGGAGTCCTTCGCTTCTTTAAGGCGGTCGATGAAGTGAGCGAAGAGACCGGAGCATTTCTTATCGCGCTCGCGGGAGGCGAGGATGCGGGGCTGGGAGAATCCGTAGTGGCTGAGCGAGTGGGCCTTGAGCGCGATGCCCATGCCGGAGAGGAGGGAGCAGACGGGCTGGCGGTAAGAGACGACATTGGTCATGCCGGTCTGGAGGGCGACGATAATCATGTCATACATGAGATGGATCGCTTGCTCGCCGGTGATTCCTTCGTCGGGTGCTTCGAAGGGGGCATTGGGCTTGGGAATATCGGCCCACTTGGCTTGGCGCTCGAGGCCTTTTTCGACTTGGCGAACGCCGGTGAAGTATTCGTCGAGCTTTTCGCGGTCACCTTTGCTGAGGGAGCGCTTCATCCCTCCCCCATCGATGCGGACGAGGTCGAGTATGCTTTGTTTTTTCTTGAGGCGGGCGTCGAGTTCTTCGCGAGAGTCGCCGGCGTGGGCGAAGAGTTGGTGGAAGAGATCGAGGGGCTTGTTGATACCGGGGATGGGATTGCCGGATTCGTCCCAGGAGAGGGAGAGGCCTGCGCCGTGGCCGGAGTTTGAACCGCCGTCGGATTCCTTCGCGGAGAGGACGAGCGAGGCGTAGCGGGTGTCTTTTCCGAGGTGCTCGGCGGCGACTTGGTCACAGGAAATGGAGTTGTGGAAGCGCTTGCCGGGAGTGCCCGCGACGTTTGCACCGGTGAGATAAGAGGTGGAGCCGCCGTGGGGATTCGACGCGCCGAGGTTGGTGAGATTTGTCACCATGGTGATGTCGTCTTTGTGGCGAGCGAGGGGCGAGAGGCCTTCGGTCATGCCGATCTCGGCGAAGCGGCCGGCTTGTTTTGGGTAGAAGGTGTCCTTGGTGAAGCCGAATCCCCCACCAAGGAAAATCATGCGCTTGGGGGGAACTACGGTTTTTGTTTTCGCGAAGGATTCCAGAAAAGGAAGGGCTATGACGGAGCTACCGACGCGGAGGAAAGAGCGGCGGGTGGTGGAATTTGTGGAGAAGGACATCGAGCCGAGGAAACTAGGTGAACAGTTATCCTAGTTTACATACGAAACTAAGGTCTTCTATCGCCGAGATCATGTGGTTTCCACTTGAAAGGAGAAAGGCTCGGGCGAAGTATGACTACACATGAAACTGATTCTTCTTTTGACGCTGGCGGGAATGGCTTTATCGCACGGGAAATCCTACGTGATGATTGTCGTAGATGACTTGGGCTACATGGACATCGGGGCCTATAATCCGGAAAGCTTTTACGAAACGCCCAATATTGATCGGCTCGCGAAGCAGGGGATGAAGTTTACCGATGGTTATGCCGCGAATCCAGTGTGCTCGCCAACGCGCTTCGGGATTCAGACGGGCCGGTATCCGACACGGAAGGATGCGACTAATTTTTTCAGTGGAAGACGAGGCGGGAAGTTTGCTTCAGCTCCGCTGCATGATCGCCTCGATCTTGAGGAGGTGACAATCGCCGAAGCGCTGAAAGAGAAGGGGTATGCCACCTTTTTTGCAGGGAAGTGGCACCTTGGAGAGACAGAAGAATATTGGCCTGAAAATCAGGGATATGATGTGAACATCGGAGGTTATAACAAAGGAGGCCCTTACACCGGAAAAAAGTATTTTGCGCCTTATAAGAATCCAAAGATGATCGAAGGTCCTGATGGCGAGCATCTCCCGGATCGTCTCGCAAGTGAGACCTGTAAGTTCATGGAAACCCATAAGGACGGAAAATTCTTTGCCATGCTTTCCTTCTACTCAGTGCACACTCCTCTGATCGGGCGGCCTGACTTGGTGGAGAAATATAAAAAGAAGGCAGAGAAGATTTCAGGGAAAGAATTTGGAACAGAAGAGCAGGTCTTCGGAAACAAACCGCGGAAGGTGCGCATTCTCCAGAAGCATGCAGTCTATGCGGCGATGGTGGAAGCGATGGACCAAGCTGTCGGCAAGGTGATAAAGAAGGTAGAGGAACTCGGACTCGAGGATGAGGTGGTGATTTGCTTCACTTCAGACAATGGTGGACTTTCGACCTCGGAAGGATCTCCGACTTCGAATCTACCACTACGTGGGGGCAAGGGCTGGATCTACGAAGGCGGAATTCGGGAGCCTTTTATCGTGAAGTGGCCAGGAGTCACGAAGGCTGGGATGAAGAGCGCAGTGCCAGTGATGAGCACGGACTTTTTCACGACCTTTGTGAAGGACGCGGGAGGTGAGGTGAAGGGAGATGTGGACGGTGTCGATATCCTCCCTCTCTTAGGTGGTGGAACTCTGGAGCGAGACGCTCTTTACTGGCACTACCCTCACTACAGTAACCAAGGTGGCTTCCCAAGTGGAGCGATCCGGATGGGCGACTGGAAACTCGTAGAGCGCTACGAGGACGGAAAAGTCCATCTCTACAATCTCAAGAAAGACATCGGAGAGCTCAATGACGTGAAGGAGAAAAATGAAGCTCTCGTGAAGAAGATGCGAGCGAAACTTCACGCGTGGTATCTCGAGGTGGATGCGAAGTTCCTTCGGCAAAAGAAGGGGCAGGACGAGAAGCCTTGGAGCCCGAGCGGAAGCTAGGATCTGACGGGGGGACTCCCCTACTTTGCTCGGATGATTAACCGAGCAAAGAGTGTGCTCTCTGCGGCGGGCGCGGGCTGAAGCTGCGCTGTCACGGAGGCATTGGTAGAGGTGACGTTGATCACTTCTTGATCGACCCAAGATTGAAGGTCGGTAGAAGTCTGAACAATAATCACCGCGTCATCTGCGCCGAGTTGGCGGGGGTAGGCGACAGTGACGATGCCATTCTCCTTAGCCATGCTGAGGACGCTTTCATCGGCGATGGAGTCTGAGGTTCCGAGGGCGTGCTCGGCGAAGGCGTTGAGTCCATCTCCATCGAGGTCAGCATCGGAATCTAGTCCGGTGAAGATGATGGCGTCTGAGGTGCCGGGGCTTCCTCCCACTGCGAGGCTTCGGCGCCAGTTCAGAGGAAGACTTGGATCGGCGAACTCGAGGGGTTCGATGAGGGTGAGGCTGTGGCCTGATTCAGCTGGCTCGGTGGGCCAAGGGGTGTTGTTTGAGTAGGTGAAGTCTTGGATGACGGAGCGGTCTTCGGCGAGGAGGATGAGTTGCTCGCCGGCGTTGTCCAGGCGGCCGGTAAAATCAGTGATGGCGATTTGTTGGCCGGGTGCGAGGCGGGTGCCTTGAGGAAAAGTGTAGGTGATTCCGGCAATGAAGCTGACTCCGCTGAGGTCGACTTCGTTATTGGAGAAGTTCGTAAGCTCGATGAATTCCGAAAGTGCATCGAGGGGTTGGTAGTGGATTTCGCTGATGGCGATGTTCTCGGAGGAGGCGGCTTCGCTGAGGTAGTAGGTGGCTTCGGTTAGGGGAGACCAGGTGCTACCGGTGAGGGTGCGGGCGCGGATGGTGGTGCCGTCGTTGAGAGAGATCGGGCTGGAGTAGGGCTGCGATGAGGGGGAGATGGAGTTGTTGGGAGCTATGGGGTCGGTGCCATCGGTGGTGAGGTGGATGGTTCCCGCAGAGGCGACGATTTTTAGAAAATCGCCGTCATCAATGCGACCCCCGGAATGACTGAAGGCGGGTGCGAGCGAGGAGCCTGCGGGGAAGAGGGAAACGTTTTCGAAGCGCTTAAGGACGACACTATGATTTTCGATCCAGTAGGTGTCGGCCATCCATACCATCTCTGGGAGCCAGTCGGTCTCGCGGAGATTAGGGGTGGCGTCTCGGCTATCACCCCAGCGAGCTGACTCCGCGACGATGGATTGGTCGATCTCGGTTTGGCGGGTGAGCCAGCGGG
Source organism: Akkermansiaceae bacterium (assembly GCA_023299815.1). GTDB lineage: Bacteria > Verrucomicrobiota > Verrucomicrobiia > Verrucomicrobiales > Akkermansiaceae > SW10. Next base: position 1,720 of record JALZWA010000204.1, on the reverse strand, counting down.
CGCGGCTTTTTTCTGGGGTGAGAATGCCGCCATTGAACATGAGTTCCTGGACGCGGGCTGCGAAGCGGGATTGGAAGGCGGTATTTTGGCGGAGGCGGTCGTAGAGAAAGGCGGGGCCAGCCGCGGAAACTTCCTCGAAGGGGCCATCGAGATTGGTGTCGGTGCGGGTGAGTGAGAGCAGGGCGATTTCTTGATCCCAGGCGTAGAAGCGGAAGCCCTTACTATCGGGGCCGCGCTCGCGGGCGGACCACCAGTTCTTCACTGGCCAGTCGGTGGAGCCGATGTAGATGTGGAGGATCATGTAGTCGATGAGGTTGTCGACATCGAGGTAGAGAGGAAAGGCGAGGTTACGGGTGCCATCGGGGTTATTGCCCTGGATGAGTTGATAGGCGGCTTCGGTTTCGAGGCCGGATGCGGCAAGGGCGCTCATGGCCTCCCAAGCGTCCCGAGTGCCGGAGTCGAGCTCGGTAACATTCTTGATAATGTCGTAGTCCCCTTTTGATCCTCCGAGGTATTCGGCATTCCAGCGCTGGTCATTTCTCTCGGCGAGATTGTATTGCCCGAAGTAGAGGCCATTCAAAAAGAGATTCACGTAGCGACTGTGTCCTCCGGGGCGGCCCATCGAGAGCTGGGTGTCCTTAACCCAAACATCACGCAGGTAGGTGGCCCGAGTGCGGGGAAAAAAGGCCGAATCTGACACGGACCAGCTATCGGTAGAGGAAGCCCGTAGGACGAGTTCGTCGAAGCAGTCCACGGGGGAATCAGGGAAGAGGCGATGGGCTAAGGTGGATGCTCCATATTCGCGGCGAAAGTTGAGACGGAAGGAGTGCTTATGAGCATGGAAGTGCTGGCGGCTGAGACCCCCATTGATGCGGAGGCCGGCATCGAGTTGAAAGTCTGCGGAGAAGTCATCGGGGTAGAGAATCTCGACCGAAGCATGGCGCTCCCACTCGCTGCCGTGGAGGGGAGAGTTTGCCCAAATGCCTTGCGCGGCATCGAAGAGTTGGTCCGTCGGCACGGAGATGCAGACGGCAGGGATCGCAGAAATGGCGTCGCTGATTCCGTAGCCAGGCTCCGTGTTGGCCGCCACCTGTTGGTCCATTTCATAATCAGCTGGGAAGGGATCGCCGACGAAGGGGCCGTGGTCTCCGTAGACTCCCCAAGTGCTTGGATATCCGGTCGGGTTAGGCCCTTGATCACCTACTTGATTAGGGAAGAGGTAGGTGTGGCTCGCGGTGATGGAGCTCACAAAGTCAGCCTTGATCGCAGTGGCGCGGACGGGAGTAGTAGCGGTCACATTGAGAATCGCCGTGGCGAAAGAGGAAGGGCTGAGAGCTTCGACTAGAGTGCCATTCTCCTCGGTAGGGCGAGTGCCATCAGTGGTGTAGATGAGCGATGCGCCGGGGGTTCCACCGCTGATGGTGAGAGCTACGGGTGAGTCGTAGAATCCTCGCGGTGGAGAGAAGGAAGGCTCCTCGGCGAAGCCTTCTGCTCCGAGTCCGTTTTGGCTACCAGGACTTGGGACGGTGAAAAAACGACCAGATAATTCTTCGGCACTCTCCAAGGTCACGTTGAGGAGAAAGTCCGAGCTGTTCGGGCTGTCATTAAGGCCGTGGAAAGTGAGGATATTAGTGCCGGCTTGAAGGAGGTGATTGAAGTCACTGATGTCGATGAGTTCATCGGTGAGAGATTCGAGCTTGGATCGATTCGCTGTGGCCAG
>JALZWA010000203.1 GCA_023299815.1 Akkermansiaceae bacterium | reverse complement strand
GTCGTGATCTGTGGCGAGGGAGAGGAGGTGTTTTTCTCCGTGGGTGAGCCGCCAGAGGAGGGAGTAGAGGTGGGGCCACTGGGAGCCGGAGCGGTGGGCGGCGGCGGTGCGGGCGAGGTCTAGGAAGATCTTGGGGACGTGTGGGAGCTGGGCGGTGGTCTCTGGGAAGGTGGGTTCTTCTGTGAAGAGGCTGGTTTGCTCGGGGGATTGCCAGAGGATGTCTTGGGGGGGGATTTGGGAGAGGAGGAGCTGGCGGGTGAGGGTGCGCCATTCGGTGAAGTTTTTTGGGTGGGTGAGGGTTTGCATGGGGGAAGAAAAATTCTAAATTCTAGATGGAGAAATTCTAAACAAATCCTAAATGGGAAATTTTAAATTCGAAACGGTTATGGGGCTTGGTTGGAAGCTCTTAGAATTCGCCGAGGATGATTTCGGTTTTGGGGACGGGGATGATGGGGTTGTCTAGGTTGAGTTCTAGTTGTTTGGGAGGTGGGGAGTGGATGGCTCGGATTTTTTCGGAGTCGATTTCTAGGGAGGCGGGCTGGTGGTCGCTGGTGATGATGAAGGGGAGACTTTTCTTGAGGTTGACGCGCATTTTGATGAGGTCTGTGACGCGGATGGCGCAGTGGCGGCGGATGGAGGTGATGCGCTTGGCGTTCCGGATGCCAAGGCCGGGGATGCGGTAGAGCATTTCGAGGGGGGCTTTTGTGATGTCGACAGGGAAGAAGTGGCGGTTGCGGAGGGCCCAGGAGAGCTTGGGGTCGATGTCGAGATCGAGGTTCGGGTTGTCCTTGGTGGTGATTTCATGGACGTTGAATCCATAGAAGCGCATGAGCCAGTCGGCTTGGTAGAGGCGGTGCTCGCGGACGAGGGGCGGTGCTTTGAGGGGGAGGCGGGCGGAGGAGTCTGGGATGGGGCTGAAGGCGGAGTAGTAGACGCGGTTGAGCTTAAAGTTTCCGTAGAGGTCGCCGGCGCGGCGGAGGAAGTGGGAGTCGTTCGACTGGTCAGCGCCGACGATCATTTGGGTGGATTGGCCGGTGGCGAACTTGGGCTTGCGGCGGCTTTTTTCGGCTTTTGATTCGGCGATTTTGGTGCCGATGTTTTGCATGGCTTCGCGGGTGCGGGCGACGTTCTTTTCGGGGGCGAGGTTGGTGAGGTCTACTTGGCGGGGGAGCTCGATGTTGATGGAGATGCGGTCGGCATATTTTCCGGCTTCGGCGATGAGGTCATCGGATGCTTCGGGGATGGTCTTGAGGTGGATGTAGCCGCGGAAGTGGTGGACTTCGCGGAGGGTCTTGGCGACTTGGATGACCTGCTCCATGGTGAAGTCTGCGCTGCGGACGATGCCGGAGCTGAGGAAGAGGCCCTCGATGTAGTTCCGCTTGTAGAAGTCTAGGGTGAGGGTGACGACTTCTTCTGGGGTGAAGCGGGCGCGGCGGACGTTACTGGAGCGGCGGTTGATGCAGTAGTGGCAGTCGTAGAGGCAGACGTTGGTGAGGAGGATCTTGAGGAGCGAGACGCAGCGGCCATCTGGGGTGTAGGAGTGGCAGATGCCAGCTCCTCCGGTGGATCCGACGCCTTCGCCGGAGGAGGAGTCTTTTCGCGCAGCGCCGGAGCTGGCGCAGGAGGCGTCGTATTTGGCGGCGTCGGCTAGGATTTGGAGTTTGTTGAGTGTGTTAATAAGAACAGGGTGTTCTAATGAGTTTTATTGTTCAAGTGAGTTTTTTGTCAAAGATGGTGAAATTTCCCAAATGGCGTTGGACAGGTGGTGGAATGAGGGGATCTTCCGGCGATGGAAGTTTCTTTGGTTTATCCGCATCAGTTGTTTTTAGATCATCCTGCGCTGGAGGCGGGGAGGGCGGTTTTTGTGGTGGAGGATCCCTTGTTTTTCGGGACAGATTCGGAGCAGCCTTTACGCTTTCACGCGAAGAAGCTGATGCTGCATCGGGCATCGATGAGGCGGTATGCGGCGGGGCTGGAGGAGGCGACTTATGTGGAGCTGCCGGAGGAGGGTTGCCGCTCGGATGAGCTTTTGGAAAAGGTGATTCCGGTGGAGGTGACGCGGGTGGTGTGTGTGGATCCTACGGATTATTTATTGGAGCGTCGGTTACGGAGATTTTGTGAGAAGCGGGGGGCTGATTTGGAGCTGCTGGAGTCGCCGATGTTTGTGACGCCGGATGAGTGGATGGGGGAGACGATGGATCGGATGAAGAAGCCGTTCATGAAGACCTTTTATGAGGGGCAGCGGAAGCGGATGGATGTGCTGATGGATGGCGATAAGCCGGAGGGGGGAAAGTATTCCTATGATGCGGATAACCGGAAGAAGCTGCCGAAGACGGTGGCGGTGCCGGAGGCTTATGGCCCGCCTGAGCACGATGAGGTGAAGGAGGCGGAGGCTTGGGTGAAGGAACGTTTTCCGGGGGCGCTGGGGCAGACGCATGGTTTCCAGTATGGAATCTGCCGGGAGGATGCGCTTGAGGCGCTGGAGCTTTTTCTAAAGGAGCGCTTCGCGTTGTTTGGGGATTATGAGGATGCGATTTCGACGGGGCATCGGGTGGCTTTTCACTCGGTGCTGACGCCTTATCTGAACATTGGTCTGATCACGCCGCAGGAGGTGGTGGATCGGGTGCTGGAGTTTGCGGGGGAGAGTGAGGCGATTCCGCTGAATTCGCTGGAGGGTTTTATCCGGCAGGTGATCGGGTGGCGTGAGTTCATGCGGATCATTTATTTGCGGCATGGGGTGATGGAGCGGACGGAGAATTTTTGGGGCTTCAAGCGGAAGATGCCGCAGTCGTTTTACGACGGGACGACGGGGGTGGATCCGATCGATCATGTGATCCAGGCGCTGCATGAGGATGGGTATTGTCATCACATCGAGCGGCTGATGGTGCTGGGGAATTTTATGATGCTGTGCCGGATCGATCCGGATGAGGTTTACCGCTGGTTCATGGAGTTTTTCATCGATGCATACGATTGGGTGATGGTGCCGAATGTCTACGGGATGAGCCAGTTTGCGGATGGGGGGATTTTTGCGACGAAGCCTTATCTATCTGGCTCGAATTACATCCGAAAGATGTCGGACTTTAAGAAGGGGGATTGGTGCGAGGTGTGGGACGGCTTGTTCTGGACCTTTGTGGAAGATCATAAGGAGTTCTTCGCGAAGAACTATCGGATGGCGCAGATGGCGCGGCTCCATGATAAGATGGATGAGGACAAGAAGGCGCTGCACCGGGGGAATGCAGAGAGTTTTTTGGCAAAGTTAAGCTAATTCAGCGGCGATGGAGTCGACGAGGAGGGGGCCTTCTCCGGTGAGGCGGAGGTGGGTTTCTGTTTCCTCGATGAGGCCTTGGGCCCTTAAGTGGGAGAGGTCGATCTGGGGGAGGAGGTGTTCTTTGGGGAGGCCTTCGGTGGTGCGGAGCTGGAGGGCGATTCTTTCTAGGCGCCATGCTTCATCATCTAGGATCTCGGAGGTTTCTTGGGCGTGGCCGACGGCGGTGATGCGCTTGAGGTAGGCGGCGGTGTCGCAGACGTTTTGATGGCGGGTGCGGTTGATGGTGGAGACGGCGGAGGGGCCGAGGCCTAGGTAGTCGTTTCCGATCCAGTAGCCTTGGTTGTGGCGGGATCTTTTTCCGGGGAGGGCGAAGTTGGATGTTTCGTAGTGCTCGTAGCCAGCTTGGGTGAGGAGTTGGTGGCTGAGGGTGAACATCTTTGCGTTGAGGTCGGGGTCGTCGCTAAAGGTTCCTTTTTCGAACTTATCGAAGAAGGCGGTGTCTTCTTCGTAGGTGAGATTGTAGGCGGAGATGTGGTCGGGCTTGGCGGCGATGGCTTCCTCCAGGGTGGCTTGCCAGTGGGGGAGGGTTTGGCCGGGGACGGAGAAGATGAGGTCGATGTTGACCTCGAGGGAGCCGGGTTGCTGGAGGGCGGCGACGGAGGCGCGGGCTTGCTCTGCGCTGTGCTCGCGGCCGAGGGTTTTGAGGTGGGTGGGGTGGAAGGATTGGATGCCGAGTGAGACGCGGGTGACGCCGAGGTCTGAGTAGAGTTGGGCGGTTTTGGCGGTGAAGGTGGCGGGGTTTGCTTCGAGGGTGACTTCTTCTAGGTGGTCCCATTTGAAGATCTCACGGAGGCCGGTGAAGAGGCGGGTGAGGTGGGTGGGGGAGAGCATGGAGGGGGTGCCGCCGCCGAGGTAGATGGTTTTGAGTTCTGGGAGTTGTTTTTTTTGCGCGAAGCGAGCTTCGGTGAGGAGGGCTTCTACGAATGCGGCCATGTCGGTGCCGCCGGGGGTGTGCTTGTAGAAGGAGCAGTAGGGGCAGATGCGGTGGCAGAAGGGGATGTGGAGGTAGAGGTGCATTCTTGGAAATCCTAATGTCTAAATTTTGAAATTCTAAACTTGGGAGGGGAAGGTTGGGGGGACTCTGAGCATGGAAGGTGGAAGATTGAACTCTGAAGTTTTGACTTGGGGTTTGTGGGGCTTGGTTGAGGCTTGGGTTGTGGAGTTTACCACAGAGGCGCTGAGGACACAGAGATGCGGAGAGCTTGGTTGTGGAGGAGGGACAGAATTTAGAGGATGAGACAGAATTT
>JALZWA010000202.1 GCA_023299815.1 Akkermansiaceae bacterium | reverse complement strand
GAGAGAGATCCGGCCGATCTCGTTCAAGGAGAAATTACTAGTATCTTCCTCTTTACGAAGGGTATTGATGTCAATCTTGTAGCTGATCTCTTGGACGATCGCCTTCGTTTCTCGGGTGGTGTGGCGAATGATGAATTTGCCGCGAGGGTTGAGGTTGGTGTTGGAGAACCAACAGATCATAGCCTCGATGTCTTGGCCCTCTTTGGGAGGGTTGTTCTCCTTCACGAGCATGTCACCTCTCGACATGTCGATCTCATCTTCGAGCGTGATGGTGACGGATTGCGGGGCGTAGGCTTCGGTGAGTTCGGTCTCGTCTTGGTAGACTTTTTTGACCTTGGTCGAGAAACCGGAGGGCATGACGGTGACGTCATCGCCTGGCTTAAAGACGCCACCTGCGACTCGGCCGGCGAAGCCGCGAAAGTCGTGGAATTTCTCGCTTTGAGGACGGATGACCCATTGCACAGGGAAGCGGGCCTGGATGTGGTTTTCATCACCACCGACGTAGACGTTTTCTAGGTGGTAGAGGAGGCTGGAGCCCTCGAACCAGTCCATGTTTTTCGATTTATCGACGATGTTGTCGCCGTTCAGGGCGGAGATGGGGATGGGGGTGATGTCGACGATGTTGTCGAGGCGGGAGGCGAAGGCTTTGTAGTCCTCCATGATCCCGTCGTAGACTTCTTGGCTGTAGTCGACGAGGTCCATCTTGTTGACGGCCACGACGACGTGCTGGATGCGGAGGAGATTCGCGATGAAGCTGTGACGCTTGGTTTGCTCGATCACTCCTTTGCGGGCATCAATGAGGATGATAGCGAGGTTGGCGGTGGAGGCGCCGGTCACCATGTTGCGGGTGTATTGGATATGGCCCGGAGTGTCGGCGATGATAAATTTACGCTTTGGAGTGGCGAAGTAGCGGTAGGCGACATCGATCGTGATGCCCTGTTCGCGCTCGGCTTTGAGGCCATCGGTAAGAAGGGCGAGGTTGACGTTTTCATCCCCTTTTTTACGAGATGATTCTTTAATGGCTTCAAGCTGATCTTCAAAGATGGACTTTGAGTCATAGAGAAGACGACCAATGAGGGTTGATTTACCGTCATCGACTGAGCCTGCGGTGGTGAAACGAAGGAGGTCCATTGGTTAAAAGTATCCCTCCTTTTTGCGGTCTTCCATCGCTGTCTCGGAGCGCTTGTCATCGGTGCGATTTCCGCGCTCGGTTTGGCGAGCGGCGGCGACTTCTTCGATGATTTTTTCCATGGTGTCGGCGGTGGATTCGATGGCTCCGGTGATGGTGGCGTCTCCCATGGTGCGGAAGCGGATCATTTTGTTTTCGACCACTTCACCATCACGCGGCTGGACGAATTCTGAGACGGCTAGGATGACGCCATTTCTGGTGATGGTGTCGCGCTGGTGGGCGTAGTAGAGGCTGGGGAGTTCGATTCCCTCTTGCTTCATATACATCCAGACGTCCATTTCGGTGAAGTTACTGAGGGGGAAGACGCGGAAGTTTTCGCCGGGCTGTCTGCGGCCATTGAAGAGGTTCCAGAGTTCGGGTCGCTGGTTTTTGGGATCCCATTCGCCGAAGTCATTTCTGTGGGAAAAGAAGCGCTCTTTGGCACGGGCTTTTTCTTCGTCACGGCGACCTCCTCCTAGGACGGCGTCGTATTGTTGCTCTTCGATTGTTTCGAGGAGGGTGACGGTCTGGAGCTTGTTTCGGGAGGCGTTGAGTCCGTTTTCTTCAGTGGCGGTTCCTTTGTCGATGGAGTCTTGGACGAGGCCGATGTGGAGGCGGGCGCCGATTTTTTCGGCGTAGGCATCACGGAAGGTGATGGTTTCTGGGAAGTTATGGCCGGTATCGACGTGGACGAGGGGGAAAGGGATGCGCGAGGGGTAGAAGGCCTTGCGGGCAAGGTGGGCCATGACGATGGAGTCTTTTCCGGCAGAGAAGAGAAGGCCTGGGTTCTCGAACTGGGCCGCAGTTTCCCGGAGGATGAAGATGGCTTCGGCTTCGAGCTGGTCGAGGTGGCTGAGGTTGTAGTTAGACATTATATGAGTTATTTACTCAGGTTAATCAGGTATTGACTTGCCGGATGGCTAATTGCACGAGGCGGAGGTGACAAGTGCTTTCTTTTACTTTTCTACGTCGGTCGTTTTTTGAGGGCTGTTGCTCTCGTATTTTCCTCCGTGGGGCTGGGAGAACCAGCGGTATGCGCTTTCTAGGATGTTGCTGATGTCTGAGTTCACGGCTTGCCAACCGAGAACTTCTTTGGCGCGGGAGGGGTCGGCAAGGAGTTCGGGTGGGTCTCCGGGGCGGCGATCGGTGTACTGAACGGGGACTTTGAGGCCGGTTACCTTTTCAAAGGTTTGAATGAGTTCATTTACGGAAACTGGGATTCCGGTTCCTAAATTGACGGCGATGGTGTCACCTCCATCTGAGAGATAGGTGATGGCTTTGGAGTGTGCGGAGGCGAGGTCTTCTACGTGGATGTAGTCTCGGACGCAGGTTCCATCAGGGGTGGGGTAGTCGCTGCCGAAGATTTTGATGTCTTTTCGTTTCCCCATGCCTGCGGCGATGACGAGGGGGATGAGGTGGGTTTCGGGGTTGTGGTCTTCTCCGATTTTTCCGTCTGAGGAGCTTCCCGCTGCATTGAAGTAGCGTAGGAAGACGGATTTCAGGCCCCAGGCTGTTTCGCAGTCTTGGAGGACTTTTTCCAGCATGAGCTTGGATTGGCCGTAGGGGTTGATGGGGTTCTGGGCGAGAGTTTCTACGATGGGCATTTCTTCGGGAATCCCGTAGGTGGCGCAGGTGGAGGAGAAGACGAAGCGGGTGCAGTTTTCTGCTTTCATCCGCGCGAGGAGAGTGAGTGGGGCGGCTAGGTTATTTTGGTAATATTTTAGCGGCTCGGTGACGGATTCTCCGACGTAGGCGTAGGCGGCAAAGTGGACGACGACATCGACTGGCTTGGAGAATGCTTGGTCAAGGATTTTCTGATCATCGAGGCTTCCTTCAAGGAGGGTGACTTCTGGGTCGATGATAGCAGCGCGGTGGCCGTAGACTAGGTTATCGATGACGACAACATCCCAGCCTGCTCGGGCTAGTTCTCTGACGGTATGGGAGCCGATGTAGCCGGCTCCTCCTGTGACGATTACTCGCATCTTAATTGTGTCTCTATTGCTTGGGTGAAAAGTAGGCCGCTTTGAGCTGTGATGCTAGGTCTTCAGCTGGGTGGGTCTCTGTTTCAAGGACAAGGTCTGGGGCTTCGGGTTCTTCGAAGCCGGAGTCTTTTCCGGTGAATTGCTTAATTTCTCCGGCGGCTACTTTTGCGTAGAGGCCTTTTGGGTCGCGGGCGGCGCAGGTTTCGTAGGAGGCTTTAATGAAGATTTCGCGGAAGGGGTCACCGATGATTTGGCGGGCTTGCTCGCGAAGGTCACGTTTCGGAGTGATGACGGAGACGATGGTGATGACGCCTTGGCCGGCGAACATTTTGGCGACTTCTGAGACGCGGCGGACGTTTTCGCGGCGGTCGTCATCTGAGAAGCCGAGGTCTGAGTTGAGGCCGTGGCGGAAGTTATCGCCATCGAGGATGACGGCGAAGCGGCCTTCCTCGTGGAGCTGACGCTCGAGGGCGGCGGCGATGGTGGATTTCCCAGATCCAGAGAGGCCATACATCCAGAGAACGGTTCCGCTCTGGCCGAGGAGTTTCGCTTTTTCCTCCGGTGAGACGAAACGGTGAAACTGGGTATGGATATTATCAGCCACGGATATGATCGCGGAGGGTGTGGAAGAGGAAAAGGGAGTTGTAGACGAGGTAGCGCTTGAAGAGGCGCTTGGGTTCCATAGCGAGACGGAAGAGCCATTCGAGGCCGAGCTTTTGAACAAGGGCGGGGGCTTGGCGGACTTCGCCGGCGTGGAAGGCGAAGGCGGCTCCGATGCCGAAGTAGACGGCGGGGGGAAGTTGATCGAGGTGCTTGGCGATCCAGAGTTCTTGTTTGGGGCAACCAAGGCCGACCCAGACGCAGTGGGCACGGGAATCGCGGATGAGGTTTACGATTTTTTCGAACTCTCCCTCGGGCCATTCGCCGAAGGGTGGAGAGTAGGTTCCGGCGATGTTTCTATCTGAGAAGTGCTGACGGAGGTTTGTGAGGGTGTTTTCTTTTCCTCCGAGGAAGAAATGATTGAGGTCTTTTGCCGCGCCCTCTCCATGGAGGGTTTTCTCCATGAGGGTGGGGCCGTAGACGCGATCGGTGAGTTTTTCGTCCTCGGGAAGCTGGGCATTGAGGCTCCAGACAAGGGGTTGGCCATCGGGGCAGATGAGGTCGAACTTGCGCATGGCGGCGCCGAACTCTGGGTCATGCCGGGCGAGTGCGAGGACGTGGGTGTTCGCGGCCTCAACGGCGTAGGCACGGTCTCGGGCGAGGCCTCGCTCGGCTATCCAGGCGACGGCCGAGCGGTAGTCGGTGACGGCGATGGGGTAGCCTAGGACAGGACGTGTTGGGATCTTGATCACTCGGTTGTGACAGAGACCTTATGGCCGTGCTTCTTGAGGAGGGCGTGCTGCTTTGCGATGTCGATGTCGTGGGCGACCATTTCGGAACACATTTCTTCGACGGTGATTTCTGGGACCCAGCCGAGGTCTTCTTTGGCCTTGGTGGGATCGCCGAGGAGGGTTTCGACTTCGGCAGGGCGGAAGTAGCGCGGGTCGACTTGGACGATGACGTCTCCGACTTTGACGGCGGGTGACTTTTCGGTGTCAACGGCGCTGACGGTGGCTATTTCATCGACGCCTTCGCCGGTGAAGGCGAGTTCGATTCCGGCTTCTTTGGCGGAGAGGGTGACGAATTGGCGGACGGAGATTTGCTTGCCAGTGGCGATGACGAAGTCTTCTGCTTTTTCCTGCTGGAGCATCATCCACTGCATGCGGACGTAGTCCTTAGCGTGGCCCCAGTCGCGAAGGGCGTCCATGTTGCCGAGGAAGAGGCATTCTTCGAGGCCTTGGGAGATGTTTGCGATGGCGCGGGTGATTTTACGGGTGACGAAGGTTTCGCCGCGGCGGGGGGACTCGTGGTTGAAGAGGATGCCATTACATGCATACATGCCGTAGGACTCGCGGTAGTTCACGGTGATCCAGTAGGCATACATCTTGGCTGCTGCGTAGGGAGAGCGTGGGTAGAAGGGGGTGGTTTCCTTCTGCGGGACTTCTTGGACGAGGCCGAAGAGCTCGGAGGTGGAGGCTTGGTAGAAACGGGTCTTCTTTTCGAGACCGAGGAAGCGGATGGCTTCGAGGAGGCGGAGGGTGCCGATTCCGTCTACGTCTGCGGTGTATTCGGGAGATTCGAAGGAAACTGCGACGTGGGATTGGGCACCGAGGTTGTAGACCTCATCGGGCTGAATCTCGCTGATGAGACGCGTCAAGTTCGAGGTGTCGGTGAGGTCTCCGTAGTGGAGCTTGAAACGTGAGCTTTCGACGTGAGGATCCTCATAGATATGGTCGATCCGCTCGGTATTGAAGGAGGAAGCGCGGCGCTTGATGCCGTGGACTTCGTAGCCTTTTTCGAGGAGGAATTCGGCTAGGTAGGAGCCGTCTTGGCCGGTGATTCCGGTGATGAGCGCTTTTTTCATGGGTAGCTAAAGAATGAAATTAGAGACGAGCTGTGCCTTGGGTGAGGGTAGAAAGGAAATCTTGATAGGCAGCGGCGAGGCCTTCTGCGAAATCGACTTGCGGGGACCATCCGGTCTGCTTGATGGCTGAGATATCGAGGAGCTTTCGGGGGGTGCCATCGGGCTTGGAGGGGTCGGTAAGGATCTCGCCTTGGAAGCCGACGGTTTTTGCGACCAACTCGGCTAGGGAGAGGATGGTGAGATCTTTTCCGACGCCGACGTTTGCCCAATCCGGGGGATCTTCGAGGTCCATGAGGTGGAAGCAGGCGGCGGCGAGATCATCGGTGTGGAGAAACTCGCGAGACGGCGTTCCTGTTCCCCAGATGGTGACGTCTTTATCACCGCGCTCTTTCGCTTCGTGGAAGCGGCGGATGAGGGCGGGAATGACATGGGAATTCTCGGGATGGTAGTTGTCTCCTGGGCCGTAGAGGTTCGTGGGCATGGCCGAGTGATACATCAGGCCATACTGGGCTCGGTAGTGCTGGCACATTTTGAGTCCGGCGATCTTGGCCACGGCGTAGGCTTCGTTCGTGAGTTCCAGCGGGCTTGTGAGGAGGCAATCCTCGGGCATGGGTTGCGGAGCGAGCTTGGGATAGATGCAGGAGCTGCCGAGAAAGAGGACACGCTCGACGCCTGCCTGGCGCGACGCTTCAATGAGATTGGTGGCGATGGCTAGGTTCTCGTAGATGAACTCAGCTGGGTAAGTGGAGTTCGCGTGAATCCCACCCACTTTTGCAGCTGCGATGATGACCTGATCAGGCTTGTGCTCAGCGAGATACTCAGCAACAGCAGTTTGACTGAGGAGATTAAGCTCGGATCGAGGAGCGGTGAGGAGCGTGTAGACACCTCGCTTTTCGGCTTCTCGAACTAAGGCAGAACCTACCATTCCTCGATGTCCAGCGATGAAGATTTTCATTTTGATTGAGTGAATTATGACGCTGCCGCCCTTGGTCGTATGCTTGAGTAAGCAAAACCAAAGGAGGAATCAGAAAAGGCATTTCAGGAGGGCTTCACTTCCTTCCTAGAGAAGATAAACTCACGTTTGACACTAAAGTTCAATTTAAAATGAACTAATTTAGAAGTCTAAATTAGTTGCCTCTTAACTCCTGAGGGATTTCAGGACCCGACAAAAGCAAGTTCGCCAGCGACAGCTCGATCGGTTGTTCTTCTCCAAGAAAATTTAGCAGCAGAGAAACTCTCTCTGTTGCGGATCGAATTTCGAGGACTGTTCCTTCCATTCCCTTGAACGGACCATCGGCGATCTCTACTTCTTCGCCTACCGCGAGCTTCCATCCGACGACGATTGCATCTCCGCCCTTCTGGTATTTTCCAACTTCTTCTTTGAGGGCCTCTACAAATTCAGGTGGCACTTCTGGAACACTCTCCCCAAAGGCGACGATCTTTGTGACGCCGGGACTGTGTATGACCGCGCGGGAAAAATTAAAATGATCAAATTTCGCGAGCAAGTAACCTGGAAACAGAGCTTCAACCCACCAAATTTTTCCACGACGGGTCGTTTTCAAATACCTAATTCTGGGAAGAAAGACCTCGACCTCTTCCAGATTCTTTAAATGGGCAGCAGCGATGTGCTCACGCTTCACTTGCGTGCGCACGACATACCAAGAGGGGGAGGTTTCGTCGCTCATTTAGCTTCCGAGGAATTTTTGGAGGAGAGGGAGCACTACGCGGGCTTTTTTTGACCAGCGTTCCAGACGCTGAAGCCGCTCATCGTAGAAAGCATGCTCTTCATTGACTGTAGCTCCAAGGAGAGATTTAAGCTCATTGAGCTTTTCTTCGCCACTCGCAAGGTGAGGGCGTACTTCTTTTTTGATAAAGCCACCAACCAAGCCCTTGAGTTCAACATCTGGCTCGAAATAACTCCGGCGCATGTTCCCCCCCTCGGCCTCTTTCACCGCACCCAATGCCCTAAGCATCTTAAGACCCTGACTCGCTGAACCTTTGCTCATCCCCAAGCGATCCACAAGATCGTCTAGCGAGAGAGGCTCGGGAGAAATAAAAAGAATTCCGTAGATCTCACCCACGGATTTGGGAAGTCCGAGAACTCGGACTCCATCACAAAAGAACTCAACAATGAGATTCTCAAACTGGTGCTGATCCCATTTCCCCTCCATCGTTCGAGACGATGACAGAGAGAAAAATCTGTTCAATTAAAAATGAACACAAGTAGCCTTATGGGAACTCTACAGATCACTATCGAAGCAGCGGCTGCGGATGACGCTCTGCAACTGGACCGGAGGGATTCCGTAAAAACCCTTCATTTCAGTCGCAAAATGAGAGTAGTGCCGAAAACCGAGCTTATCAGCGATCACACGAAGATTCACCCCTTCCTTAATTTGTCTGCGGGCTAAGAGCGCTCGGCGATTGCGAAAAAGTTCCTTAGGCTTGATTCCTACGCTCCTCTCAAGAGCACCCTCAAATTCCCTCACAGTCAGGCCGAGTCTCTCAGCCACCTTTGCGACCATGAAGAATTCTTCTTGGGCAAGTTCCATGATGTCTCGGCCTTGTGAGTCAAAGATTTTCTGGCCATCACGAACGAGGCCGTTATGTTTTTGGAGCTTTATCTGGGAGGACATGAGACTGTTTTACAAATTACCTCAGCAGGGAGCAAATCCGCTGATCTTATGCTCTTTCTATTCCAACTTTTCATAACCTATGCCAGAAGCTAAGACCTTCACTAGCACAACCGTGCTTTGCCGCAATAGTCAAGGAACATCGATTACTGCAAACGTCTTAAGGCTTGGGAGATACAATGTCACCTTCGAAGTTTACAATCCTTTCAGCATTCTTCAGGTTTCTGAAGTATTACAGGGATTTCAGATACGTCTTAATGAAAAAGTAGTCTATTCGGGCGACGCAATTGTCTCTGGATTGGTAAATACTGGGGTGTTACTCGTTTGTGAGGTTGATCTGCGGGATTGCTGGATCGACGTTGATTTCCTCTCGGACCGTGAGGGGAGCAAACCTCTCACAGCCCAATTCTCAGAGTTCTTTAAGGACTGGCGGGCTGCCAACCAAGTAGAAGCTGAATTCCGCCTAAGGACATCGGATATGCAAGGCTTGCTAGTGGGGCTCCAGCGCTGGATGGGGCAGGTCGATCTCGGGATTCGCGCAACGACCTCAGTTGACTGGAATGAGGTAGAACGGGAGACTCTTGATTCTCTGGCTCCTCAACTTCTAGAGCAAATTCATCCTGTGATGCATGCCTTCGAGGCCGCCGCTCGTGGAATCCAACCAGAAGACCAAGCCCACCATAAATTCTTCTTCCGTAGACAGATTCATCCCTTGGTGCTTTGCTCACCTTTTGCTCACCGCACCTTCTACAAGCCACTTGGTTACGCTGGAGACTACGAGATGGTGAACATGATGCTCAACGATCCATACATGGGAGCCTCGCTCTTTGCCAAGTCGGTCAATTTTGCCTTCCTCGAAACTCCCCCAGTAAAGGCACATCGGAATCGGATTAATTATCTGACAGAGCAACTTACGGACGCAGCAGAAAAAGCGGAAGGCAAACGTATCAGAATTCTCAATCTGGGCTGCGGGCCAGCTCAAGAGATTCAAAATTTCATCGCCACCTCAGATCTCAGCAATCTCTGTGACTTCACCCTTCTGGATTTCAACGATGAGACGATTGGCTTCACAACCGAACGTCTCGATGAACTGATCACGAAGCATCATCGGGAAACGAAAGTCAAAATCATCAAGCGCTCGGTTCACCAGCTTCTCAAACAGGCTGCTTCCGGGGATGAAGACATGGAGTGGGAAAGCTATGACTTTGTCTACTGCGCAGGTCTCTTTGACTACCTCTCGCAGAAGGTCTGCTGTAGACTCACAGATATTTTCACCCGCCTCACAAAACCCGGAGGGCGGACCGTCGTTACCAACGTCGCAGCAGACCACCCCAGTATTGCGTGGATGGAGTATCTCCTTGAGTGGAATCTCATCTACCGGAACATTAACGAAATGAACCAGCTCGTTCCCGACTCCCCCATCCCTCATCGTTCCCAGTTAAAAGCTGAGGAAACTGGAGTGAATCTCTTCCTAGAAATCGATAAATTTGGAAAACCTTCCTCCAACGTCTGAAGAAGTGCAAAGCTCGGGAGACTGCAAGCCAGCGGACCTCCTAAGGGCTTTCGAACTCTCAGAAATCCAAGTCCGCCGCTCGAACTTCGCGCGGGCAGTTTTGATGGGCGCGATCTTCTCTTTGTTGGGAATCATTCTCGATGTCACAGTCTATCCTCAATTAGCCAAAGACTTCGCCCTCATTCGCGTCCTCATCGTTATTCTTCTGAGCGTGGCTCTCTTGCCAGTATTTGACTTGAGAAAACCAAGCACGATGACACTCCTAAGTCACTACATCGCGCTCGTCCCACAGTGTTCCGTCTTCTGGATGATTTATCAGTCACAAGATGCCACATCTTCATACTATGCCGGCCTCTCGCTGATTCTGGTGGGAGCTTCCATTATCCTACGATGGAGGTTCCTTGACAATGTTATCAATGCCACCATCTGTCTGATCGCTTTCATCATCCTGTTATGCGTTCTCGAAAGCCCTAAAGATGTATTCATCAGTCACGTCTTTTTTGTTTTCTCAACCGGCGTTTTCGCGAGTGCTGGATCTTACTTCAATAATCGACTCCGCTTCCGAGAATTCCAACTCAGACAGGAACTCGAAGAAAGCCGCATCACACTTTCAGAAAAAAATAACAAACTGGAAGCACTCGATGAGGCTAAGATGCGCTTCTTCGCGAACATCAGCCATGAGCTCCGCACACCTCTCACTCTCATTCTCGGACCAATTGAACAGCTCGAATCGATTCCAGCACTGCAAAATTCTCCGAAGGCTAAAATCACCCTAGACACCCTTTCCGAGAATGGGCTGCGCCTCCTCCGCCTCATCAATGATCTTCTGGATCTGGCTCGACTCGATACTGATGATCTTCCCTCCCGAGTCGAAAACATTGAGCTCACGGACTTTGCCAAGGGTATCTCAAAGAGTCTTGCGGCCATGGCTCAAACAAAGCAAATATCCCTAAAGATCGATAGCAACCTACCTCACCATCCAACGCAACCTCTGGACCGAGACCGCCTTGAGAAAATCCTGCTGAACCTAACCATCAATGCCCTTAAGTTCTCCGAGACTGGCAGCCGTCTGGCGATCAATCTCAGAGAGGATCACTCACATTTCTATATCGAAGTAAGAGACCAAGGAATGGGGATTTCTCCGGAAGAGCTCCCCTATATTTTTGAGCGCTTCTGGCAGGGCGACTCGTCGACTAAGAGGAAAACCCGTGGCACCGGCATTGGACTCGCCTTAGTAAAAAACCTCACCGAAAGTATGGAGGGCGCCATCACCGTGAAATCGACTTTAGGCAAAGGCACTACCTTTACCCTGGCATTCCCCATCTTGGAACTCCTTTCGGAATCTGAGTCGCTTGAGAAAACTGATGAAGTCACAAAAGACCGCTTTGATGAGATCCATGAAAAAGCACTTCTACACACGACCATCGCCGGGCAGCAGCGCCTGTCTCTCCAGCGCCCACAATATGAACCCGATATCATAGAGGGGGAAAAGAAGCCCCAAATTCTTATCGTCGATGACGAAGTGGGAATGCGCTCCTACATCAGTTCACAGCTAAGTAACTATCGCTTGATCGAAGCCGCCGATGGAAATCAAGGCCTCGCTTCTGCAACCCAATACCTACCCGATCTCATCGTCCTCGATTACATGATGCCAGGACTAGATGGGCTGGAGCTCACCCATCTTCTCCGAGAGAATAGCACGACCTCTCGTATTCCCATCATTCTCCTCACTGCGCACGCTGGCGATGCTCCTCGTATAAGTGCACTTGAGGCAGGAGTGAATGATTTCCTCACCAAGCCATTTTCAAGTGCTGAGCTTAAAACACGCGTGCGCAACATCCTCAACAGCGGAAAATACGAACGCGACCTAGCCAAGAGCAACGGCGACCTTAGCGAGGCCATGACCCAACTCCAGGAGCAGGAGGAGGCGCTCATCCGATCCGAAAAACTCTCCTCACTTGGCCAGATGAGCGCCGGAATCGTCCACGAAATCAATAATCCGCTCAACTACGCCAAAACTTCCCTTCACATTCTCAAGTCCTTCGGAAAAGTCATCCCAGAAGATGACAAAGAGGACTTCATGGAAACTCTCGATGATCTCGAGGACGGCGTCTTACGCGTCATCCGCATCGTCACCGACCTACGCGCCTTCACGAGAGGAGATGAGACAGTAAAAGGAGAAATCGCGCTAGCTCAAGTCATCCGAAATGCAAGCCGTCTACTTTCTGCCGATCTCGCAAAAGTGAATTTTGAGACTCAAATCTCTGATGAACTGACACTATTGGGAAATGACAACCAGCTTTGCCAAGCTTTCGTCAATCTCATCCAGAATGCGATCCATGCCACAGCTGAAATCGAGAGTCCGTCAGTCACCGTAAGCGCGTTCCCCACGGGAGGCGGTGACCTCATCGTCACCGTGAAAGACAATGGCCACGGAATTCCCGACAAAATTCTCACCAAGATCTTTGATCCCTTTTTCACCACAAAAGACGTTGGTGCCGGCATGGGCCTGGGGCTCGCGCTGACCATGCGCATCATTGAGGACCATCGTGGAAAGCTCACCGTCGAAAGCAGCCCCTCCAGTGGCACGGAATTCACCATCTACTTCTCTAACTCGCACAATACTTTAGAATCACCTGTTAAAACTCAGCCTGAACCTATTTAATTTCTTTCTTCCCCATCTAAATATCATCATGATCAATACTTAAATCGCTGTAATGACTCACCAAGACACCCCGACAAGCCCAGAGGATCTGCCTGCCATTCTTTTTGTCGATGACGAAGAGAAGACCTGTAAGCACTTCAAACGCCTTTTTTCGGACCGCTTCAGAGTCTTTGTGGCTTATGACGGCCTTGAGGCCATGGCCACATTCCGGGAGAAGCACGAGGACATTGGAGTCATCGTCACCGACCAGCGGATGCCCAATGAAACCGGAACCGAGTTTCTGCAAAAAGCGACCCTTTTAAAACCCTCCGTCATCCGCATCCTTTCCACCGCCTATGCCGATGTCGATGCTGCTGTCGATTCCGTGAATAAGGGAGGAGTCTACCGATACATCACTAAGCCTTGGGAAGTGCCCGAACTCGAAGTGACTCTTATTAGAGCGATGGAACTCTACCTCTTGAGAGAAGAGCGTGATGATCTCATTCGTCAAAAAATGACCTCCGTGGAGGCTCTTGCAGCCTCTGAGAGAGTTCACTCCTTGGCTGCCCTCGCTGTCTTTAAAGACTCCGGTATCCGATACATCTCCCGCGCGATCTCGGCTCTTGTCCAACTGACCGAGCTCTCAGGAAACTCAGACTCGATCGCTCCCAGCGCCGGAGGAGCACAGCAATGGGAGGAACTCTACGGCGCACATCGACAATTTCTAGGACTCGCTCGCGCGACACTGCCAGATGAACTCACTTCAGGGCCAGATCTCAATCCCGCTCAAAGCACACCTGTCTCGACTCTCTTCACTGAAATTTGCGATGCTAATAACCGCTTAAGCCTTCAGCCAACAGATGGATCCAAGATCGCTTGGCCAGGTCCAAACTCTGCGGTGAAGTCACTTTTTGAACGCCTTCTGCAATCCCTTCAGGGAACGCTCGCACAGACTGATCAAATTAGCCTGCATGATGATTCCGCTGGCCCCGAGATTCGCCTCTCCTCCCTTTCCCTCCAGCATGCCCTGCGCCCGCTCGCCTCGAATACCACGATGAGCGGTGCGGAAGCGACACGCTGTCTCGATGTCACCGCCGCTTTCATCTGCTGGTTCCACCATGGCGGCACAATGCAGATCATCCCAGATAGAGCGAGCGGCACCGTCCGCTTACGTCTTGGCTTCGTCACCCCAGCACCGGAGAACGACCCTTGGCAAAGCCTTGCCGTGGATCTCATCGGAAATGACTTCTTCTGGCAGCGCCACCTCTAGAACGAGAAGCGATAAGCGAAGTTTACTGCGTGATTCAGGGTCTCGTAGTTCCCGTCTGCCGTCTCCCCTATCAGGGACGCCGCTTGATTCCCGCTGACATCTCTTCCTCCATTATAAGCCACGGTGTAACTCAGTGCCCAACTCGACGCGTCACCTCGCTTTCCTACTCCAACACTCCAAAGATGGAGATTTGAATCAGGATTCAAGGGAGAAAAGGTAGCATCCGGCACCGAGTTGTCGCTGTAAAGGTAGCCAGCACTCAAAAAATAACCGTCATTCAGGTATCGGGTCGCCCCAAACTGATACATGAATCCAGATTCGTATCGGAAAGGGAAAACCACCTCACCTACGGGAGTTCCCTCCAATGTGGTATCGTCCACCGAATCCCAGTCCGTCCAGTCAACCCCAACCTCAAAGTTCCATTTCGCACTTGGCCGGTAGGAAATACCGAGCGCGATATTAGCGGGGAAATTTAGATTAGCGGTAGTAGATGTCTCAACCGGAGCAGGCGTCTGACCCGGCACAAAAAGAGTCGAGCTCCCATCATAATTCATCGTACTAGACGATCGATAATTCAATCCGAAGGACCACTCATCCACAGGCTGCCAGAGAAGGCCTAGATTGAAGCCGATCGAAACGTCATCTCCCTCGAATTCAAAACGATCCGTTGCGCCGCTAACCACTGATCGTTTGAAATCAATCTCCGAGTAATTCAGCATGATACCACCCGCAATCGAGAGCCTCGGATTCACTTGATAAGCGACAACCGGGTTCAACGTCCCATAAGCTAATTTGCCATCGATCGCGAGAGTTGAAAATGGAGTGTCGCGCCCATAATCAATCCCCAAACCAAATGGCGCATAGAGCCCCACTCCGAAGGAAAAAGAAGAATCATCCGGAGAATGCACATAGTAAAGTTGCGGAACTAATTGGAAGCTCGAGTCTGCCTCAGCCGTCCCCCGTGGAGAGCTAAAATCAACCCCAGTGCTAATCGCGTAGACCCCGATACTAAGCTGATCTCCATCCAGCTGAGTGATACCAGCAGGATTGTAGTAGATTGCGGATGGATTATCTGCGGTGGCGGTAAAGGCATTCCCCCTCGCAATGGCCTCAGGGTCTTGATTTGGAAGACGGAAGCCCACCCCAAAAGCGGCTGGAGTGAGAGTGATCAAAAGAATCGCGGAGAGTCGGTGTTTCATCGTTTAAAAAGAAATACTATCCAATCACAATTTCATCTCAACCCCTACTTCCTATTTTGCCTCAACCCTTCAATCCAGAGGTCAAGAAGCTCCTCAGTAATTCGCGGATCCTTGGTAAGCCCCGGGTGAAACTGCACCACCAAGGACAAACGACCCCGATCAGTAAGGCAACCTGCACCTATCTTTTGAGTGCTCAGGACCGGTGGGCAAAAAATCCACTGGCCGTCAGCTTGATTTGTTGGAGAAGTTGAATCCCAGATTCCTAAATTGGAGAACCCTCCAACATGGCATTTCAAAGTCGCCCGATCCCTTCTCAGAAGCCATTTCTTCAATTTCTTCGGAAGAAATCTCCCTAACATAAGCGAGCTCCACGTCACCCAGTGTTGGCCTCGCTCGATGCAGCGGCGGACTGAACAATGCACTTCTGAGAGAGAATCGTCCTTCTTAATATCGACACTCAGGTAACTAGAGTGATTCCCCTCGTCTCCGGAACTCTCCACCTCACCTCTCAAGTTCACCGGAACCATCCATGAAATCTGAGCGGAAGGTTGAGCCAGAAAAGGCCGAGTCGCCCGGTCCAAATATCTCAAAAGAAGCGAGTTCACACTCACTTCCACCTTTTTGCTCAGCTCGATGAGATCTTGGGTTTCTTGTCTGCTAAAAACGTGCCAAGCGACACTTTCTTCACCTGCCTTTCCCCTAGCCACTTCACTGCTCCACTGTGGTCGACGCCGTGGTGACAAAATCTCCGGCATCGCTCTCATGAGCATGGGCCCAGCAGACAAACGAGGATGAACAGTCTTAGGAAGATCCTCTAACAGAATTCCTTGGGACCGCAGAATATTCGCAAATCCCCCAATTCCATCGAACTCACTGTGCTTTTTAGAATGCCATTCAATCTGATTTGTCAGCATATCCACCCGTCCGAAGCGAATATCGATGGACTCTCCCATTTCCTCCAAGGCTTCGAACCATGGCCTCACTGGATCACTCTCAACCCGACTCTGAGATTCGGATTGAGTCGACATCTACTTAAGTTCTTTAATCTTCAGATTCCGCACGCGGATGATGTCGCCGTGACCACAAAAGGCGAGGTGGCCTTTGCGGCGCTTCGCACCTTCGTGCTCAGGCTTCGCTTTATTGATCTCATCGAGATTCGCCTCAAGAATGACCACACCATTGAGCTCCACTTTTATCAGAGAGCCATTGACGGTGACGGATTGCTTGTTCCACTCGCCCACAGGCTTCTGGTGGTTTTGTTTCGCCGCCTTAAGAGTGTAGAGGCCGCCGTGCTCTTGGTAGTCCTTGAGCTTGCCAGCATATTTTTCGTGGGTCCCATCGAGGATTTGAATCTCCATCCCCACATAAGCCGCATCGCCTTCTCCTGGGTAATGAATCCCGAGACCATTATTTGCTCCAGGGGTGAGCTTGAACTCAAACTGGAAGACGTAGTTCTCGTATTCCTTATCCGTGATCAGGAAGCGGCACTTGGCCGTGGAGGCGATGACGCCGCCTTCTTCTACCACGTAACCGAAGCGCTCGGTCTTCCCCGGCGCGCCCCAACCAGTGAACTCTTTGCCATTAAAAAGGTCTACAAATTCACCTGCGCAAGCGGTCGCGAGACAGGCAGCAGAAAGAAGGACTGCCTTAATCATGAGAGTTCTACGGTTTTACCAGTGCGGAAGCTTTCATCTGCCGCGAGGACGATGCGCATCGAGTTGATCGCGTCATCCATGTGATCGGTGAGATCGAGGTCTTCACTGATCGCTTTGAGAAAATATTCCTGCTCGCGCTTGCAGAGCCCATCGTGATCTGGCTCATCATCCGTGCCGATCCAATCGTCTTCCTTCACAAACTTACCCTCGCTATCGAGCGCGCTGTGGTGGAGACGCAGCATCTCGGTCTTGGTATGCGCATTGACATCCGCCGAGGCACCCTCGCCGCCGGCATCTTTTGCAGAAATGGTCACGCAGCCCTTAGGACCGACCACGTCTTTCACAAAGAAAGCAGTCTCGCTCATCATCGGGCCCCAGCCCGCTTCATACCAGCCGATGCTGCCATCCTCAAAGGTCACCTGCAGGTGGCCGTAGTTGATTTTCCCCTCAGGAAGTTCATCGCTAAGACGCGCTCCGAGACCGCTGACGCGGATCGGCTTACTGCGAGTCATCTGGCACATGACATCGACGTAGTGCACGCCGCAATCGACGATCGGGGAGATCGAGGACATGAGATTTTTATGCGTCTCCCAAGCGTCACCGCTCGACTGCTGATTCAGGTTCATCCGCATCACCAGCGGCTTACCGAGAGTCTGGGCGACTTCGATAAATTTCACCCAGCTCGGGTGGTGCCGGAGGATGTAACCGATGACAAGCTTGCGTCCGGTCTCCTTTGCCTTAGCCACAATCTGCTCCGCCTCCTCAAGAGTCTCTGCAACGGGTTTTTCAATAAAGACATCCGCTCCCGCCTCGAAAGCCGCGAGAGCATATTCGGCGTGCGTGTCCGGGTAAGTCGAGATGCTCACCGCATCCGGCTTGCTCTCACGAAGCGCTTCATAAAAGTCACCAAACTCGGCGTAACCGCCACCCAGCTCCTTGTTCAATTTACCGCGGCTCTCAGGCGAGCGCGTCACAATACCACAGATCTCAAATCCATCAATCTGGTGGTAGGCAAGGGCATGCGAGCGGCCCATATGACCCGCTCCGACACATAATACTTTTATCGTTTTACTCATCGTCTTAATTCTTTAATTCGCGTTCATGCTCCTCGAGGAGCTCTTGATCAATCTCAGGTCGCCCCCTGCGCAGGATCGCGATGGCTTTGACAAATTTCACCATTCCCCCGATCACTCCAGCGAGGATGAGGATGGCAATGGTGACGACGACGTAGTCGCCTGAGGTAAGGGCTGCGGTGATCATTTTTCGTCAGTGCCATCGGCGCTCTTATCCCAGAAGCCGAGGAAGAAAATAAGGGCGATGACAGCAGCCATGCCAGCGGGGAACATCCAGTAGGCTTCCCAATCGGTCGATGCCTTGCTGATGAGCTCCGCAGGGACTCCCTCAGGGTAGCCTTTGCCAAACATCCCGAGGAGGCTATCGACAAAGCTGACCGACGTGTCATCGGTGTTCGCTTTAATCGAGTCCATGAGCGGAGCGTGACCCGCAGGAGCTACGCCGTAGCTACCGAAGGTGTTTGGCAAGGCTATATTGGTGAAGGGCCAAGTGCCGCCAAAGGCCATACGGAAGCCGAAGAACATGCCGAGACCCTGCGTCAGGAAGACGAGGAGGGACTGCGCCTGACCACGGATTTCCTTGGGAGCTTTCTTATCGGTGTAAATAAAGCCGGTAACGAAGAAGAAGTCGTAGCAAATCCCGTGAAGGGCGACGCCCATAAGAAGCATCCAAGTGACTTGATCCGGCGCACCGAAGGCGAAGAGAAGGTAGCGCGCAACCCAGCAAAGCATCCCGATGAGGAGCATCCACTTCACGCCCAGCTTCCGGAAGAAGAAGGGGATGAGAAGCATGAAGAAGATCTCGGACATCTGACCGAGCGTCATCGTGGAAGCGGCTTGATCAAAACCAGCAGCTCCGAGGAAGGGAGCCGTCTGACCGTAGTAGTAGCCGAGTGGAATGCAGATGAGCATCGAGCAAACAGCGAAGATCAAGAAGGGAGGATTTTTGAGCAGCTTGAAGGCGTCCACCATGAAGAGGGAGCCGATATTAAGCGGCTTTCCTTTCGCCGGAGGCGGGGTGCTCGGGAGGAGGAAGCTGTAAGCACCTAGCGCGATGCTGGAGATCGCTCCGAGCCAGAAGATATTCAGCGAGTCGGACCAACCTGCAAAGCCAAGCGCAAGGCCTGCGACGATCCAACCGATCGTTCCCCAGACGCGAACTTTTGGAAATTGCTCAGGTGCAAGGTGAGTAAAGGTGATGGTGTTTCCAAGGCCGAGGGTCGGCATGTAGCAGAGCATGTAAGCGGTCATCAGCCAGACGATTTTTCCGCCGGAAGAAGAATAAGCCGCTTCGGTAGAGGTGGCTGTCGCGAGAAGGTCTTTAGTGGCGGTCGGAAGATCTACGGAGATTGTAGTGAGGCCTTGCAGAAGATCAGCAGGCGGGTTCGCACTGGCAAGAAGAGCCTTGGCAGCATCGGTATTTTTAAGTGCTTCAAGAGCTTCGGTCATCGCCGGAAAGAGAGCTTGGGTATCAGAAGCCATTCCAGGAATGAGGCACATAATCCCACCACCGATGAGCATGAGGACGCCCATCACTTTTTCCGAAGGGAAAAGGCGATCAGCAATCAAACCAAGAAAGAGAGGAGCAAAGATCGCAGCGATCGGCGCGCTAGCGAAAGCCCCTCCTTTGAAGACATCGAGGTCATTGGCGCCCATCGCCAAGCCGAGAGTTGCGAACCAAGCACCCCAAGCAAAGAACTGGAGGAACATCATCACCGAGAGCTTCGTGGTGACTGCGGAGGAAGAGAGTGTGTCTGTTTTCATCGTTTCTTTTTTGAGCGGTAATCGCTGGGAGTCATTTCATACATCCGGCGGAAGGCACGGGTGAAACTGGTGAGAGATTTAAAGCCAGATTGCTTGGCCACTTCTGGGAGATCGACTCCTTCGTCGATGAGATAAGTGGAGCGCACAAGGCGGACAGATTTGACAAAGTGCCCGAGCGAGACGCCCGTCTCCTCTCGAAAAATTGCGCGCAAATGACTCTCAGAGAGATCGGCGATTCTTGCGAGAGTCTCCAGCGCGAGATCGCCGCTGAGATTGCTCATGACATATTCTTTGACCCAAGCAACGAGCGTGCCTTCATCGGTCAGCTTCGCCTTGGATGGGCGAACTTCTAGCTTCGCGACATTTAGCACGAGCTGCCCAAGCTGGGCACTTGCCGTGAGCGACTCCTCCTTTTCATAGGAATTAAAAAATTCCTGGAACTGAGTATCGATCTCCTTTGTCAGAAGCCGTGGACCGCCTGGAAAATCAGGGAGGTCACCCTCAAGGCCGAACGTCACGTAGAACCAGCAAAAGTTCTCCGGAAGCTCCACATAATAGTGAATCTGAAGTGGCTTGAGTAAAATCGCCTCACCCACCCGTAGATCGAGAACCTCTGACTCGATCCCCACCCGGCCATCACCCTTCAGCGCCACGAGCAGCACATAGCGGGAATGCTGGTCATAGCGCCCCGCCTTTGCCGAGATTCCCTCCCAACCATCAGTCCGGTGATCTTGAGAAGTCCTTGAAAAACAGAGGATATCGCGGGGAAGCACCTCTGAACCCCAATCGAGACCCTCAAAGTAGCTCTTCGGGCGGGGAAGATTCTGGGCTTGTTTAATAAAAAAGTCACTCATGATCCGGCTGCAGCGTGATCGAGATACCACTTCACGTTGCCGTGGTCTTGTAAAAAAGTCGCCGGCAGCTCGGAAGTTACCTTTCCGCTTATCGCCTGCTTCACGATCTCGCGCTTTGATTCCCCCCAAGCGATGAGGACAATCTGCTTCGCCGCAAGGATCGAGCTGACGCCCATCGTCACCGCGTGAGTCGGGACATTCTCGATTCCCCCAAACCCCGGAGCTGCATCCCTTCTCGTCATTTCATTCAGCTCAATGCGCCGTGTGCGACTCTCCCGCGTGCTTCCCGGCTCGTTGAAGCCGATGTGCCCATTGCGCCCGATCCCCAGAAGCTGCCAATCGATCCCACCGGCCTCCGCCATTTTCTCCTCGTAGTCCCGTGCCGTCTCTTCCCCATCATCCAGCCCAGATGGCAGATAAATTGCCTCCGGACGCATATCGACATGTTGGAAAAGATGCTCCTGCATGAAGTTCCAGTAGCTCTTCGGGTGACCCGGAGCCAACCCCTCGTATTCATCGAGATTAAAACTCACCACATTTGCAAAGCTCAGCCCCTCTTCCTGATGCCTCCGCACCAGCTCCGCATAGATCGGAAGCGGGCTACTTCCCGTCGCAAAGCCCAGAACCACCTCTTTCCCCTCAGCCGCGTGCCTGCGGATGAGAGAATCCACCCCTGCCGCGATCTCCCCTGCGAGGGAGTCTTTTTTCCCCACACGTAGGTGAAATTCCCCAAGAATTTTATCAGAAATCATAAGCGTCACAAAAGTCGTTGACTAATATTTTTAAACATAAACGATCCTCACCTGAAAGAGCTTTTTTTAAA
>JALZWA010000201.1 GCA_023299815.1 Akkermansiaceae bacterium | reverse complement strand
ACCATTGTTTCCCTCACCTTCTTCCTCGCCCTTGTCTTCACCATTGGGCTTGTCGCCCTCTGGGCCGCCTTCTTCTTCTTCTTCTTCTTCTTCACCTTCTCCCTCGCCCTCTGGTTGTCTCCCGCCTTTTGAAGGATCTCCTTCACCGGGTTCCCCTTCTTGAGGTTCGCCCTCGCCGGGTTGTGGCTGAGGCTGCATGTCCATGGGGTCGATAAGGTGGTCGAGGGCGTCTTGGATGTGCTGGATGGAGGGGTTGAGGTGGCGCTCTTGGTGAGGCTTGGGAGCAAGGTCGATGTCCTCTTGTGCGAGACGATAGTCCTCCAAGTCTTCCTCTACCAAAAGGGTGGGCTTGTCCTGAATTGCTTCCGCTTTTTCTACGAGATCACGGATGGTCTCGGCGGCAGATTTTACGGCGGTGGTGTTGATCGGCTGACGGGTGGTGACCTCGTGGTTGAGGCTCTTGCGGAAGCGGGTCTCCTGAGCGAGGGCCTTCATGGTATCTTGAATTGCTTTTTGGTAAGCTTCTTGGAATTCGATGTATGCTGTGACCCGCGCGATGTCGCGGTAGAGAACGGCGAGATTGAGCGAGAGCTCTTCGTGACCTGGTTTTAATGGTGCCGCTTGTTGGTAAAGTGAGAGGGCTTTGCGGTAACCCCGGCGCGCTTTTTTGAGAAGTTTGACAATGTCACCCTTTGCCTCTTGGGCGAGGCGCATTTGCTCAGCAGGATCCATTTCAGCCATGTCTTCTGGGACAAGGGTGCGGGATTTTTTGTGATGAAGGATGGCCATTTTAAGGCGCGCCGCGAAGGTGAGGTCGCTTCGATCATAGGGCGCAGTCTCGGCGGCATTGCTGTAGAGGTCTTGCAGAAGCTTGAAGCGATCTGGTGATTTGAGTGCGAGGTCTGCGGAATTGCGCTCGATCTCGAGAGCCTTGTTATAGTAACCGATGCTGCGCTGGACATCGGTGAGTGAGGAATCCTCGAGAGCTTTCTGCACTTCTTCCGGGAGGTAGTCGATCGAGGCAGCGCTATCGGACTGAGTAAGGTCTCCGGCGAGGATGGCGTCGGCGCGCTTGACCCAGGCGGCGGGACCATTGTCATCGTGAGTGAGGCGACTGATTTCTTTTTCATCGTCGGGGTTGATAAAGATCGCGGCGGGATAAGCGGTGACCTCAAAGCGGCTCGCTAGGGCGCGGTTAAGGCGGCGGATCTCGGGGTCGATGCCGGTGCGGGGGAGATCAATGATCCGGGAGACGACGGTCTTTTGCTCCCACTTTTTGTAAACTTGGTGAGAGAGGATCTCTTCTTCAAAGGTGATCGAGAGGGGTGACCAATCCGAGCCGGTGAAGATGAGGAGGAGGGGCTTTTTGGCGGCAATCGCCTCTTCGCGAGCAGTCTCGTAGCCGAAGTTTACTTCCTGTGCCTCGGTTGAGGGGCTGAGGAAAAAGGTGCAAGCGATGGCCGTGGTGAGGGGGTGCCATTTTTTACTGCGGAGTGGAATGAAGAGGTGGAGCATGAGAAGAATGAGGGCGGCGGTGAGTGGGTAGGCGTAGAGATCGAGTGGTCGGTCGAAGAGCTCGGGGGCGATGTCGTCTCCGGCGAGCTCGATGGCATCGATGCGCTTGTTCAGTGCTTCGATCTGTGAGTCGACGAGGGCGGGCTCGGCGGCAATAAAGGCTCCTCCAGTTCTCAGAGAAATGTCACGGAGGATATCGTGTTCTGACTGTGTCTGATGGAGGGAATTTGGGACGGTAGCGGGATTGGTCGCGCTGCCGAAGGCGATGGCGAGCACGGGGATGCCATTCTTTGCGAGTTTCTCGATGATCGCTTTGGAACTGCCGGTGACATTGTCCCCATCTGAAAGCATGATGAGGGCTGAGCCTGGTGGCGGTTCCTCGGTGAGAAGGTTTTCCGCCTCCGCAAAGGCGGTGCCGAGATCGGTTCCGGCGATGCCGAGGGAGCCGGGGGAGAGGACATCGATCCGCTGCATGAGCATGGTGCGATCAAGGGTGGCGGGAACTTCTGGAAAGGCGCCTCCAGCGAAGGAAAGGAGGCCAATTCGGTCAGTCGGGCGCTGGTCGATGAGGCTACGTGCGAAGAGCTTGGCGCTCTCCATGCGGCTGAGTCCGCCGGAGTCGACCGCTCCCATCGACTTCGAGACATCCATCAGCACGATGATGTTCTTAGCGGGCTTTTTAAAAGAGGATATCTCAGATCCGCCCGTGGGGCGTAGCACCGCGAGAGCGGAGAGGATGACGGCAGCGATGAGTGACCAGTTCAGAATCTTGCGGCGCAGCGGGGAGGCATTTGTCTTCAGTTGACAGGCCTTGGATTCGCCAGAGAGCACTTGCAGGGCAGCGCGGCGCGTCCGGGTGGCATGCCAGATCGCGACTCCTGCCAAAATGAGAAGAGGGAGGAGCCAGATAAGGTGCTTGAGCGAGTGGAAGAGCATCAGGAAAGTTCGAGTAAGAGGGTTTTCCGAAGGATGAAGGAGAGTATGAGTAGGATCGCTCCCGGGATGAGAAAGTAGGGATAGAGATCGCGCTGGAAGACGAGCGCAGGGTGGACACGGGTCGTTGTTTCAAGGCTGTCGATGGTGTCCATGACCTCCTCGAACCCTTGGTTATCGGTAGGGCGGAAAAAGCGACCCTTCGTGATGCTGGCGATGCGCTCGAGGTTTTTCGTGTCAAAGCGGATCGTTGCTTGTGCGGTGGCGAGCCAGCCATCTCGGTAGGGTTTGGCTGAGCCGATGCCGACGGTGTGAATGGTGATTCCTTTTTCGCGCGCCGCGCGTGCTGCCGAGACGGGAGTGAAGACCTCGTCCTCCACGGTGTGATCGCCATCGGTGATGAGGATAATGGTGCGGCGATTGTCGCTTTCCTTCACCAAGGTATTGATCGAGGTCGCGATGCCGCCTGCGATATTAGTTCCGCGCTCGTGGCGGGCGAGGAGTGAGTTATTGAGCTGGTTGACCTGCGCGACGACAAAGTCGTGGTCCAGAGTGGGTGGCGAGGCGGGGTAAGCATCGACTCCAAAAATGACGAGGCCGATCCGGTCGCCCGAGCGTCGGCTCACGAAGCGCGCTACTTGATCACGGGCGACGGCGAGGCGGTCTTTTAAGAGGTCATCCTTGATCGCTTCGCGGACTTGGGGATCGGACCACGCGGGAGGGGGATCGTAGGCGTCCATGCTGTTTGAGTAGTCGAGCGCGATGATGATATCGGTGCCCTCGCGCTCGGAGGGCATGAGTTCGACGCCTTGTTGAGGACGGGCGAGGGCGATGACGAAGGCGATCGCGGCTAGCGTCTCAAGCCCTAATAGAAAGTGACGAGCAGTCAAAAATTTCCCGGCGGGAGTGGGGCGGAAGTGCTTGGTCGAGGACACCGCGATTCCGGCGGGCTGGGAGAACCAGCGGCAGAGTAGACCACCTAGCAGGACGGGGAGAAGCCAGAGAACGAGAGGATGTTGGAATTCAGGCATCGGGATTTTCCTCAGGGGTGGTTTTTTCTATGAAGCCACGGACGACGCCCATCGCACGCGGGCTGGCATCGGCGGGTGGTTCTATCCCAGCAAACTTCGCCGCATCTGCGACGCGTGCAAGCCAGGGAAGTTCTTCAAGCTGTTCCGCAGGGAGTTCCTCGATGGTCCGGATGAGGGCGAGGAATTCGGTAGAGGTTTTCGCGGAGGCGCTGATCTCGAAGCGCTCAGAGGTGTATTGTTTGAGAATGTCGCTGAGCTTCGAGAGGAAGACGACCGAGTTCTCTGATTCGTCGAGTGCGTTGAGTTTGACCATCGCCTTTTCCCAAGGGGGAGTGGAGGCGATGATGCCGGCCTTGCGAAGTAGGAAGAAAAGGAGAAGTGCTAGGGCAATCGCGGCGGCGGCAAAGTAGACCCAGTAGTGCTTTTTCTCGACTGTCGTGATCGCGATTTCTTGATCAAGCGGCGGAGGCTCGGGGAGGAGGAAGGCATTGGGATTCTCCGGGTCACGGGGGAGATCGGTGGGACTCGTGATGCTCAGCGGTGGTAGCAAAATATTCACGCTGGAGGGCGAGATGCGCTTCGTGCGTGCGAGGGGGAGGCTCACGGTGAGGCCTTTATCAACCTTAGGAGCGGTGGCGACAAAGGGGATGGTCACGAACCACTTGCGGTGGCCGTTGAGATTGAGCCCGCCTTTTCTGAAGCTCGTTTTCTGCCGCACGGGGAGCAGGGTCTCAGGAAAGGAAAGGGGATTGGCGGAATCGATCTCGCGATGCCACGGCACCCGGAGCGTCACGTCTATCGTGGCACTACCGCCTAGAACGACTTCGGATTCTTGCCACTGGGCCTCAAGCACGGTGGGGCGCTCATTCTTCTGCCAAGTGCGGAAGAAGAGATAGCCCAGGGTCATCAGCGCCAGGAGGGCGATGAGTGAGGCGATCTTGAGGATGTTTAAAAATGATTTCATCGGCGAGACATGCGGCTTTGGAAGAGGCGCATAATAGAAGGAAGGTAGTCCTCAGCGGTATCGAGTGGGACAAGGTCGGCGCCTGCGCGGCGGCAGGTCGTCGCCAGTTCTTCCTGACGAGCGGCGGTGCGATCTCCCAAGAGCGCGGCATCTTTTCGGCGAAGCCGGGAGACTTCTCCTGTCTCAAGATCGGTCATGCTAATTGCAGGGAGCTTGGGCAGCTCTCGCTCAGCGGGATCGGTGATGTGGAGGACGATCACTTCATGACGACGGGCGAGTGCGCGCAGGGGTTTATCGAATTCCGGCGTGATGAGGTCGGAAAGAATGAAGACGATCGAGCGGCGCAGGGTCGTCTTGAGGAGATGCTCGATTCCCTTGGCGAGATCGGTGTGGGGAGACTTGGGCTCGAAGGCGAGCAACTCGCGGATGATGCGGAGGACATGGCGATGCCCACGTGCAGGGTCGAGTTGGAGTTCCTCTTGATCAGAGTATAGCAAGAGGCCCACGCGGTCTTTGTTGAGCGTCGCGGAGAAGGCGAGCACGGCGGCTACTTCTGCGGTGAACTCTGCCTTGGTCATCCCGGCGGTGCCGAACTCACCAGAGGCGGAGCGGTCTACGAGGAAGAAGACATTTTGCTCCCGCTCCTCAGTGAAGAGCTTGATGTAGGGCGAGCCGAGACGGGCCGAGACATTCCAATCGATCGAGCGCAATTCATCGCCCTCCTGATATTCACGAATCTCTGCGAATTCGATCCCTCGCCCTTTAAAGGACGCTTGCCAGGCACCGGCGGTCCGGTTCTGCACAATGCGGCGTGTCCGGATCTCAATCCGGCGCACTTTTTCCATCAATTCCGAGGCGAGCATGGCGTCGGTAATTTAAGGGGCGACGAGGGTGTCGAGAATCTGCGTGATGAGCGCATCGGTATCCATATTCTCGGCCTGCGCTTCGTAGGAGGGGATGATGCGGTGGCGGAGGATGTCCGCGGCGATTCCTTTGACATCTTCCGGGAGCACGTAGTCGCGGCCATCAAGGAAGGCGAGGCAGCGGGCGCCGCGGGTGAGCTGAAGGGTGGCTCGAGGGGAAGCTCCGGCGGTGATGAGCTGGTTCATCGCGCTGAGGTCGACTCCGGCCTGACGCTCAGAGAGCTGGGAGCGACCTTCCTCACGGGTGGCGAAGACGATGTCTAGAATGTAGTCCTCAATGCGTGGGTCGATTTTTATGTGATCGATCAGCTCGCGAGCGGCCATCACTGCGACAAGGTCGGTCACGGCGGAAGCGGCTGGAACCTTGGTGGTAGATGACATGCGGCGGAGAACCTCGCGTTCTTCCTCACGAGTGGGGTAGCTGACGATGACCTTCATCATGAAGCGGTCCATCTGTGCTTCGGGGAGCGGGTAGGTGCCTTCTTGGTCGAGTGGGTTCTGTGTCGCCATTACGAGGAAGGGCTTCGGTAGTGGCCGAGTCTCGCCACCGAGTGTGACCTGCTTCTCCTGCATCGCCTCTAGGAGGGCTGATTGAACCTTGGCGGGAGCACGGTTGATTTCATCCGCGAGGAGGAGGTTGGTGAAAATGGGGCCTTCTTTGGCCTTAAATTCTTGCGTCCCAGGGTTGTAGATATGTGTTCCGATGACATCAGCCGGGAGAAGGTCGGGAGTAAACTGAATGCGGCCGAACTGCGCGGTGAGCGCTTGAGCAAGGGTATTGACGGCGAGGGTTTTCGCCAAGCCGGGGAGGCCTTCCACGAGAAGGTGGTTGCCCGTGAGGAGGCAGACCAGCATCCGGTCAACAAAGTGGTCTTGGCCGATGAGGACCCGGCCAATTTCTGCGCGAAGCGGAGCGATGAAAGCTGAGCGCTCTTGGATTTCGGCAGAGAGGTCTGGAGCAGGGGTTTCAGCAGGAATGTCAGTAGTCATGATTGATGATGTCAGGAAAATAGCACGGTCGCCGAGAAGGGCGACCGTGTTTTTAAGAAAGCTTGTAAAGGGCGCTTATTCCCCTTTTGCCTCCCTTTCCTCAAGTTTCTTGAGGAGGTCTTCTAAGTTGGTGTCTTGTTTGGCTTTTTTCTCAGAATCTTCCTCGATGCCCTTGTTTTCACCGATCTGGATGCTTGAGGCTCGTTCCATCGCGCTTTTGACATGCTCTTGCCATTCGGCGGGGACTTGATCGATCTCGTCTGGTCCGATGGTTTTCTTAAAGACTTCCTCGCCATCTGTATCGGTGATGACGATGGGGAACTTACCCTCGGCATTCTTAGCGTCGAGTGAGACGGTTCCTTTGTCGCTTTTTATGGTCATTTTCTTCGAAATATTGAAGCTCAGCATGCTATTGGGGGCGGCGGTTCCATTGAGTTGATCCTGAACCTGCTTGAGAACGTCACCGGAGAGGCCACTCTTACCGAGTGCTTTTTCCATGGCTTCTTTGATCGATTCGGAGAGGTCATCTCCGGAGACACCATTCGGGCCTCCCACGACGAAGCTTCTAATCTGGGGCTTGGCCTCGTAGCGCTGCGAGAATTCAGCCTTGGTCGCGCTTGCGTCTAGAACTACCGAACCCGTCTTGGTTTCTCCAGCATGGTTCCAGCTGAGCGAAATTTCAGCGCCCTTGCTCTGTGTCCCTGCGATGAGTTTTGCGAGTGTGGTGGTGGAGAAGACGGGCTTGCCATTGAGTGCTGTGACGATGTCGCCTTTCTTTAAGCCGAGCTTGGCGGCCGGCGTGTCGGGGAAGACCTCGGTGATGGAAAATCCGGAATCGGCGGCGAGGGAGAGCTCGGTCGCCTGTTCGGCATCGAGGCTCTTGGTGAGGGTTCCGAAGTCTACGAAGTCGGCGAGGCTAAGGCCCGGAAGAAGGGCGAGGAGGGTAGCTTGTTTTAATTTCATGATGATGCTTAGTTTTTGGTTAAGTTTCCACGGATGTGATCTCGTGACTACAAGGGAAACGCATTTACTTAGGATGTTTGTGCGTGAATGGGATGAAGGGCTGCTTATTTGGGATGAAGTGGTGAAAAGCTGATATGGGAGGGCTGGGCTTAGAGGGAGTTCATCTGCGCGATCGCCTCTTGGAGCTTCTTGAGAGGCTGGGAGAGAGGGAGTTCACTGCCATCAGTCATGACGACTGAGTTTGCCTCGCCCTGAGGTGTGTTCACTTTTTCAATCCCCGCGAGCTGGGCCAGATGTGAGCGGCTGAGGCGGAAGAATCCAAAAGGGGCGAGGCGCTTCTCCATCGAACTCATTGTTTCTCGATGGATGTGAGTTTTGCCGGAGCGGTGGATAATGACGTAGTTGCCTGCGGACTCGATCCGGTCGATCTCGCGCACGGGGACGAAGAAGAGGGAGTCGCCATCGCGCACTGGGAGGCGGAAGTCGCGCTGGCGGGCGAGGTGGCCGATGAGAGCTGGAGGCAAGCTCGGAGACTTGTCCCGCTGGGCCAGTGCTCGATCGAGCGAAGCGTGGAATCTCTGGGCACTGAAGGGTTTGAGAAGGTAGTCGAGTGCGGCGACCTCAAAGGCCTCGATGGCGTAATCATCGTAAGCAGTGGCGAAGATGACGCCCGGCTTAGGGTGATTCTCTGGCAGTGCCGCGAGGACCTCAAAGCCGGTCATGACTGGCATCTGGATATCGAGAAAGACGAGATCGATTTCCGCCTTGAGAAGAGTCTCTAGTGTGCTGCCTCCATCTGTGCACTCCGCTACGATCTCGCAGTCTGTGCGCTGGGAAAAAAGCCGTGCCAGACGCTTGCGGGCAGGCGCTTCATCATCGGCGATGAGGATGCGTGTGTTCATGATTCGGGAGAGGTGAAAGGAAGGCTCATTTTTACCTCTGATCCCTCCACGCTGGGGTGGAATGAAAATTGATGCGCTTCGGGGAAGTAGCTCTCGAGTCGTGCGGTGATATTTTTTAAGCCTGTTCCTGTCCCCGGCGTCCCTCCTTCGCCTATGCCATTATCTGAGATTGAGAGGTCGATCTGGCCGTCGTGGACCCCGCAGCGAATGGTGATGGTTCCGCCCGTAGCCTGTGGCTCTATCGCGTGATGGATTGCATTTTCTACTAGTGGCTGGAGGAGAAGAGGCGGCACCTGTGCATCGAGCGAAGCGGGCTCGATCAGGCGCACTACGGTGAGGCGATCACCGAAGCGCATGGTCTGGAGTTCTAGGTAGTGGTCGAGGATTTCTAGCTCTCTTCTGAGTGAGATGAGTCCGCTTTCAGGCTGGCTGAGCGCGATTCGTAAAAGGTCGGAGAGGTGGCTGATCATTTCTACTGCATCATCTGGCTCCTCATGCACGTGTGAGGAGATTCCATTGAGCGAGTTGAAGAGGAAGTGTGGGCTGAGTTGTGACTGGAGGTGCGCGAGCTTGGCTTCGCTCATTTCCGCTGCGAGCCGAGCGCTGCGGCTTTCGCGCTCCTTAAAGCTCGCGAAATAGATGGTGGCGTGGGAGAGGCCGGCGATGAGGAGAAATCCAGTGAGATGAAGTCCGGCAAGAAGGGGAGTGGCGGTGGGTTGCTTCATCTGCGCTTTACTCGTTTGTTTGGTTTCTTGTGTGGTGTTTTTTTGACGGGTGACTGTGGTTTCGAGATTCTGAATGGGGCTGACTTTTAGGGAGCCGCTGCTCATCGCTTCGACTTGGTTCTGAACGATCTTGCGCAGAGGCTCGGGGAGGTCCTCTAGGTTCGTCATGACCGTCGCAGACTGGACTTTGATTCGCTGGCTATTCTCTTGATGAATAATGGATGGCTCGCTGCCTTTAAAGAGTTGGCTAAGATTTCCTAAGATTGAACTCATCCCAACTTGTGGGATGTCGATATTACTGGAGTCGATATAGACGAGGGGTGAGAGGCTCTCACGGAACTGTTGCGAGACCTTCCATGATGCCGCGATGAAGGCCGCTGCTGTGAGGAGGATGACGGGGATTGCGAGCGAGGCTCGACGGAGTCCAAGAGGGAACCATTTACATGACATCCAGACATAAGGCGCGAAGAGAATCCAGGCATAACCTGGGTGGAGAGCCCGGTTGATGATGGGCCAGCCTATCGTTTCTTGATCACCCGCGCGCTGATCGATGATGATCGGCTCGCCGGGTCCAAGCTGGTAAATCCACCACAGCGCGGCCACGGTGGTGACTGTCCAAAGGCAGATGAAGGTGAGTGAGAGTCGTGACATCACAGGGTCGCTTAGTGAGCGATTCTGAATCCTAACTTGGTCTTAAGGAAAAGGAAGGGCGCGGGGACGAAGGGGCTCTTCTCCGGGATGAGGTGCCTTTAGAGGATCTCCCGGTTCTTGAAATTATTCAGGCGATGGGCCGTTTCGGTGAGGCCATCGATCATCACTTGGCTGTAAGTCCGCCCAAGGTGGTGACGGGGTTCGTTTTTTTTAGAAGTCGAGGTAGATCTCGGTGCGGCGGTTTGCGCGGCGTCCGGAGGGGTTGTCTTCTCCGGCTTCGTTGACGTTGGGAAGGCGGGGTTTGGCCTCGCCTTCTGCTTGGGTGATCATCTGGGCCTCAGGGACGCCGGTGCTGAGGAGGTAGGCGCGGACGGCGTCGGCGCGGCTTTTGGAAAGGCTGTTATTGTATTCGTCTGATCCGAGGGCGTCGGTGTGGCCGGAGAGGGTGAGTTTTTTGTCAGGGTCGGTTTTGAGAAGGGAGGCGACGATGTCGAGCTGGCGCTCGGTGCGGGGGGTGAGGCCATTTTCATCAAAGCCGAAGTAGAGGATGAGGGTGTCTCCGCCGGTGGGGTTTTTGACGAGGGGGGTGAAGTGGACGTCTCCTCCGGCGACGCGGGTGGCATAGTCTGCGAGGAGTTGGTCGAGGTTAATCTCGGTGACGAGCCAAGGCTGATTGGTATCGGCTCGCTGAACGGTGAGGCCGAACTCAGCGGCGCGCTCGCCGGACTTACCGACGACATTGGCCTTGAATCCGGCGGTGGTGTCACGGCTGAACATGGCACGGAGGGGTTTTTGGTCGCGGAGTTGGTATTTGGCTTCCTCGAAGATGATGCAGAGTCCGGCGATTTTGGCGTCGGAGACTTTCTCGGAATCGACGAAGGATTTGGCGTCATCGAAGTCCTGTTTGAGGGCGGCATTGAGGAAGGAGTCGGTGACGCCGAGGGCGTCTGTGAATTGGGCGAAGAGGGCGCGCTGGGGAATGTTTCCTTCTTCGACGGCAGGAGGGAGGCTGACTTTTACGACGACCCATTTGCCGTCTTCATTGCGGTTGAGGTCGAAGTAGATGCGAGAGCGGAAGGGATCATCGAGGTTGAGGGCCCAGCGGGTGCGTCGGTTCGCTTCGAGCTCACCGATCTCGGAGATGGGCTTGGCTTGGTGGATGCGGAGTTTGTTGGCATCGGCGAGGGCTTGGAGTCCGGTGAGGTGGCTTTCGCTGAGGGCGTCTTTTCCGATCAGGTTGGCTGCTTTTTGAAGTTCACCTGCTTGGAGTGAGGCTCCGATTTTTTGGAGGAGTGAGACGGGATCGAGCTCGGCAGCTCCGATGCCTGCAGCGGTGAGGGCTTCGGCGGGGTTGAGGGTGGAGGACTCGGTGGCGGTGGAGTCTGGCTCGGGCAGTGTTTCGAAGGGGTCTTGTGCAGGTGCTTCGCTTTCTGCGGGGGAGTCGGTGGCTGAGTCTGATGTGACGGTTTTATCCCTGTCTGGGCTGCATTGGGTCGCGAGGAGGCCGATGACGATAAGAGCCACGGCGATGAAGGCGAGAGAGACGTAGAGGCCGAAGTTCGAGCGAGGCTCGTCAGAATAGGAAGAACTCATGGGAGGAGGGAGTAGCAGGGTTAGTCAGAGGGAGTGCGTGGGACCTGTTTGAGAGTGACGAGAACAGCTTTATGATTCCCACGGATGACGTGCAAGCGGGTTTCTTGGACGGCGGCGGCGGCGACGAGTTTGAGGTAGAAGTCTTCGTGGTTCCGAATGCGCTCGCCATTGATCTCAAGGAGGATGTCTCCCGGTTTGATTCCTGCTTTTTGGCCGTAGCTGTTAGAAGTGGCGCGAGTGACGACGACGCCGCCATAGCCACGCATGCGGGAGTTGCCCGGGAGGTTACGGACCTCCAATCCGATGACTTGGACGATGGCGTCATCAGAGGCGAGGCGGCCCGCAAGGGGGGGCTTATTTGCGATGCCAAAGGGGTCGGATTCGGCGATGGTGGCCTTGAGGTTGAGGGTCTTGTTAGACCGCCAGATGCTGATGGTGACATCTTCTCCGACATTGGTGCGCTGGACGCTGGAGATGAGGGAGGTGGCGGATTCGACGCCGGAGTCCTTAAAGGCGGCGACGATATCGTATTGCTTCAGTCCGGCGAGGTCGGCGGGTGAGCCGGGTGTGACGTCCCAGATGAGGGCACCTTTTCCTGAATAAGCGAAGATGCTGCGGAGGTTCTGATCGAGGTCGCGCGCTTGAATGCCGAGGAAGCCGTAGATGGGCCGTCCTTTTTCAAGAATGTGGCTCATGGTGCGGACGACATCGTTCGAGGGAATGGAGAAGCTGATACCGCCGAAGCTGGGGTTCTCGCGGTCGGTGGAGTAGATGGAGGCATTAATGCCGATGATCTCACCGAGATGGTTAAGAAGCGGGCCGCCGGAGTTGCCGGGGTTAATGGCGGCATCAGTCTGGAGCATGTCGCGCTGGCTATCCGAGAGGGAGCGGTCACGGGCGGAGATGCGGCCGGTGGTGACAGAGGGGCCGAGGCCGAAGGGATTCCCGACGGCGATGGCGAGCTGGCCGACTTCGACGTTGTCTGAGTCGGCGAATTTGAGGGGCTGGAAGAGTTCTCCGGGTTGTCCCTTGATGCGGAGGACTGCGATGTCTGAGAGGGGGTCGGAGTCGATGAGGATGGCAGGAAGGTTCCGTCCATCCTTCATGGTGATGCGGATTTCTTGGTGGCCGTCAATGACGTGATGATTGGTGATGACGTGTCCTTCTTCAGAAATGATGACGCCGGAGCCGAGTCCGGGGGTGACGCGGCTCCGCTCATAGACGCGGTTGCGCAGGGGGTCGAGGCGGAGTTCCTTTTTAAGGATTTTGGTGTCGATGCTGACAACGGAGGGGGTGACTCTTTTGACGAGGGTCACCATTTCATCATTTGCGCGGGCGAGGCCGGGGACTTCACTGGACAGGAGTGGTGGATCTGAGGCTAGGGTGGCATTCTCAGGTGAGAATTGGCGAGCGGGTGGCTTTTCTCCAAATCCGAAGATGGGGTGGCCGCCTTGCCAGGCGCGGAAGATATAGACGCCGGTGAAGGCGATGGCAAAGACGAGTCCGAGCACGAAAATTCGTTTAATCGTATCAGTCATAAAGTAAGGGTGGGGAATTGAAGGGCGAAATGGTGGGAAATGAAATGAAATAGCAAGTAATTTGAGAGCGAGGATAGGGGAGGTGTTTGTGAGGAGTTTTTGCAATAGTTCGTGGATGGGGAGAGTGCCCCTCTTCTCAGAAGAAAAAAAAGATGAGTTCTTTGATGTGGGGACTGAGAGGAGGAGGTTGGCTTGGTTAGGAGGTTTTCTGCTGAATATTGAGAATTCTAAAAGGTCAGATTGTGCGCCAAGTGACATCGTTCTTGATATTTCGGAAAAATTAAGTAAAAATTCGTAACTTAAGATGTTTGCGGACTTTCGTCAGATGTTTGTGTGTAATCTAGGCTTTAAATTTGACCGTAGAGGGTGTTTGAGTGTACTTTGGTGCTCGTCAAGGCACTCAAGCGACTCAATTCATGGCAATCCAGATTCAGGCACAACGTGGCATCATCGAGCACAAGCTCGATGCGAAGGGTCGCGTCTCGGTGCCAGTGACTTGGAGGCCGGAAGCGGGAGCGTCAGTGTTCTTACTACGTGCCACCTCTTATGGTCAGCCCACGCTCCGCGTGCTTTCCGAGGCCGCCTTTTCAAAAAAACTTCAGCAAATCGAGGGTGCGGAGTCTCTGACGCCGCGTCAGAAAGACAACGCGACGGGGATGATGTATGCGAACTCGATCGAAGCCTCGGTGAACGAGCAGGGGAAGTTACTCATTCCAAAGGCATGGGCCGAGGAGCGGGAACTCATGCTTCCCGGAGCGGTGACGCTGGTGGGGCGGGGAAATCATTTCGAGATGCTCAGCCCGGCGAATGCCGAGGCGATGCTCGCTGCCGAGAAGGCAGAGAACGAGGAACTCAACCAGATGCTCAATCTGTTCTAAAAGATGTCGATGAGATGAACTCTTTTCCAATCCCGGTGTCGCCCGACTTTTGGGTGTCCAGCAGCTTCAATCCCTGGCCCTTGCCTTGTGGAGCGACACCGGTGATGGAGAGTTCAGTAAATGAGAGAGAGGCTTCATTTTATCATGAGTCTGTTCTGTTAGATGAAGTGATCGAGAATCTCGCGCCTGCGAAGGGGAGGTTTTACATCGATGGAACTCTCGGTGGCGGAGGTCATAGCGAGGCACTTCTGAAGCAGGATGCTACGGTGAGAGGAATTGATCGTGATGCTCAGGCACGCGCCTACGCGAGCGAGCGGCTGGAGAAATTCGGAGATCGCTTTGAGGCTGTCGCAGGACGCTTCAGTGAAATGGCGCGGTTGGCATCAGAAAATGGATGGCCTAAGGCGGATGGCATTCTTCTCGATATCGGGGTCTCTTCTTGGCAGATCGATGCCGCTGAGCGCGGCTTCTCATTCCGCTATGATGGGCCGCTCGACATGCGCATGGGCGAGAGTGAGCTTACGGCAGCTGAGATCGTGAACACTTGGAGTGAAGACGAGCTCGCGAGGATTTTTCGGGAATTCGGCGAAGAGAAATCAGCGTGGCGCATTACTCAGTGGATCATCGCTGAGCGCGAAAAAGCGCCATTTGAAACTACTCTTCAGCTGGCTGATGGAATCGAGAGTCTCCTGGGTCGCCGTGGCCGCATTCATCCCGCAACGAAGATTTTTCAAGCGCTGCGCATGGCGGTGAATGATGAACTTGGCGAGCTTGCTCGGTTTCTTGAAAGTGCTGCCGATCTCCTCAAGCCCGGTGGCCGTCTGGGCATTATCACTTTTCATAGCCTCGAAGATCGCATGGTGAAGCAGCACTTCCGTGACGCTTCCCAGGCGGAAATCGACCGCCCGGAGTGGCCTGCGCCACGGCCTAATCCTGACTATTGTTACCAACTCCTCACCCGCAAAGGTTTCGCGCCTGGTGGAGCAGAAATCGAGCGAAATGCTCGTGCTCGCAGCTCTCGCCTCCGTGTTGTTGAGCGCATCTGAATCATGAATCGTCACCGTCAAAATTCGAACCTCAGTGTCCCGACTCTCATCGTCATGTTGATTGCCGGTATCATTGGGGTGATTAGAGGGAGGTTCAAGGTTACCGGGTTGGCTCTCATATTCTCCTTCTTAGTGTGCTTATGGAATGTGGGTGGCGTGTTCTTGAATAGCGGATTCATGAATTACGAAATTGGAATGGAAAACAT
>JALZWA010000200.1 GCA_023299815.1 Akkermansiaceae bacterium | reverse complement strand
CCGTGCTGGCCTATGCCTGGTAACTGGGCCTACGGGTTCGGGTAAAACAACATCCCTATATGCGGGTTTAAGTTTTCTCAATACCCGTGAGCGCAATATTCTCACGGTTGAAGATCCTATCGAGTACTTGCTTCCAGGTATTGGTCAAACGCAGGTGAATACCAAAGTTGATATGACCTTTGCTCGAGGTTTGCGCGCGATTCCTCGGAGAAGGATTGCACCATTTCGAGATGGCAGCTCTGGCAGAGGGCATATTCAAAGACGCACTCCGGTCCGCGGAAGGCCTTGCTGATGATGTGCGGGACGGCGACCTCATCGAGCTTCTCCTTGCAGTTGAGGCAATGACAAAAAGGGCCGTCGAACTCGACGGAGTGAAAAATGCGCGGAACCTCGCTCATGGAGCTGACGCTAGCGGCGATGCGTCGCAGGTCTAGTCTGATTTGTTCAGAGGGATTCAGAATGGCGGTATAATTTGACCAAAATTTTCTCACGGGACTCTTGTGCGAAGACGCTTATGCTATTGGAACGTATGAAGAAAAAACATCAGCTCATTTTAATCGGGGTTCTACTCCTGATCCCAGATCCCATTCCTTTTATTGATGAGGGAGTGCTCCTTGCCTTTTTTATCAAGACTCTCACGGACATGATGAAAGAGCGAAAGTCCCGCAGGGGCGATACGGACTCCGCTGAGTTTGAGTCTGACGGGGCAACGATTGATATTGATTAAGTTCCGCTGATGGAAAGAATTGCCCTGTAATAAGACCATTTGCACCCATGTCTGAAGAAGATTCCCCCCTCGATGAACTCATTGAACCCCGCGAAAGTAAAGTAGGGGTCATTTTTCTCACGCTCTTTATGCTCGCTCTTGTTGCCGCTCTGGTGGTGATGGGCTTCATGGGGAAGGATCATCAGTTTGGTCAGTG
Source organism: Akkermansiaceae bacterium (assembly GCA_023299815.1). Classification (GTDB taxonomy): domain Bacteria; phylum Verrucomicrobiota; class Verrucomicrobiia; order Verrucomicrobiales; family Akkermansiaceae; genus SW10. Next base: position 20,599 of record JALZWA010000200.1, on the reverse strand, counting down.
GCTTTCTCAGGGTGATCTCTATGCGACCACGCTTGGAAATCTGCACCCACTCACTTTGCATCTACCGATCGGAGTGGTGTTTTTAGTGATCTTGATGGAGTTCTTAGGCTGGTTGTCCTTCGGGAAATATCGTCCGGTGACTGGGGTTATCCTTTTTCTTGGAATCATCATGGGAGCCATCGCTTGCGTGACGGGCTTTGCTGAGATGTATGAGGAGGGACTGACGGAGTCGAGCGAGATGGAGAGACACATGTGGCTCGGGATTGGTTTTGTCGGTGTGCTTGTGTTGGCCTTTTTGGCCCGAGTCTGGAGTCCTGAAAAAGGAGGAAGGAATCCGATCTATGCGATTTTACTTCTCGGTGCCGGCACTGTCATGTGCATGGGAGCCCACATTGCAGGGATCTCTGCCCACGGTCCGACGGGAGTCGAGAAGATGGTGAATCAGCTGAGAGGTCAAGAAGTTGCCGAAATTGAGGAAAGGGTGATCAAGAAGGAACCCAAAGACCGTCTCGCCTATGCGGAGGTCGTAGTGCCGATTCTGGAGAGTAAATGCCTCGAATGCCACAGCGTGGATACTAAGGACAAGGGCGATTTACTGATGGATTCATGGGAGGCTCTTCTCAAGGGGGGGGCTGAGGGTCCTGCTCTCGTTCCTGGAGACACGGAGGAGAGCTTGATGATCTATCGTATCCATCTTCCCATCGATGATGAAGATGAGGAGCACATGCCGCCACCCAAGAAGGATCAGCTTGAGCAACATGAGAAAGACATTCTTGATTGGTGGGTCGCCGCTCTTCCGGAAGGAGTCGAGATTCTTGAGGACAAGACTTTGGAAGAAATGGGAGCGCCTGCAGAAATTCTCGAAGCGGTTGGGAAGTTCGTGCCGGCTGAAAAACCGACTGCCTCCGAGCCAGAGATGGAAGCGGTCGAGCCAGAGGTCATTGAGCCAGAGGAAGTTTCCACGAGCGCCTTTGATCAGCTGAAGCAGGATGAAGAGTTTGAGAACGCGATCGCATATGTGATCCCGGGATCTACTGAGATTGAGTTTACGGCGGCGAGTCTTCGTGACACGATGACTGATGAGCATCTCGCGAAGCTGGCTCCGCTGGCGGAGTCTATCACTTCATTGCAGCTAAGCACGACGGCGGTGACTGAAGGTGCGGTTGTGGAGGCGCTGAAAAAAATGCCCAATCTTAAGAAGCTCAACCTCAGCCAGACTGAGTTCACTGATGCGGGGCTTGATGCCGTGGCTCAGCTGAAGAGTCTTGAGTGGCTCAATCTCTACGGCACTATGATGACTGATGAGGGCATCTTGAAGCTGGGAAATCTTAAGAGTCTCAAGAAAATCTACCTCTGGAACTCCGGGGTTACACCTGCAGGAAAGGAAGCCTTAAAGGCGCTCCTTCCTGAGGCTGAGATTACTCTGGGGATCGACGATTAGACTGGGATCAATTTTCAGAACAAAAGGCTCTTCGTTGCGTGCGAAGGGGCTTTTTTTAAGGAAGGGTTCTAGGGATTCGATTGTGAGATAATGGGCATGCGGGTTGCTTTATCTCAGTCGCACTGGGTGGGTGTGTCCTAGTGCTTGTTCCAAATGAGTGTGTGTGAAAGGGCAAGTCTTAGGACTTGTCCTTTCCGCTTTTAGGAAGAGGCGAAGCGTCACTCGGTGAAGAATCCTCGCTCGATGTCGCCCTTCATCAGCTCGATCGCGTAAAAGCGATTTCCGAATTGGCTTGGGTGGATCAAGGTCTGGAACTGGCGAAGCTCATGAGGAGTGGGCGGAGTTCCCGAGGTGAGCCATTTCTTGGCGCAGTAGGTGAGGTAGCGGCTTTGATTCATGGGGGAAGCTACGAGGAGGCCGAGCTCGGTCGCCATTTCCTCTACCGCGGTAAAATTGACGTCGGCAGTGATGTCTTGTTCGCCGGGGAAGTCGAAGGGGTGCTTCTTGGTGGAGTGCTTGTGGTAGCAGCGAAGGGTTCCGGCGGTGCGGGACGGGTGGTAGAGCGAGTCTTCATCGAGGCCGTAGTCGATGAAAGTCATGAGGCCTTTTTCAAAACAATCAGCGAGGGGGGCTAAGAAGCCTTTGAGCTCTGGCCTCCCTTCGGTGACGTAGCCTTCCGGGTAGTCGCCGGAGAGGGAGAAGTCGGTCGGGCGGGTGGACCAAGCAAAGTCATCTTTCCAGGTGACGGTCGCTTCATGCCACTTGTCTTGAGAAAAAAGGTAGAGGGGCAGGGGGAGAGCGTCGAAAACTTCATTTGCGATAACCATTCCCCAGGGCACGGGAGTTTCGGGGGGGGTGGCGAGGATTGTGAACTCGGGTCCGAGGGTGTTGAGGAGGTGCTGCCGCTGGTTCTCGAGAGGTTCGATGATGCAATAACGGATCTTTTCCCGAAACTCGGGATTCAAGCCGGAGAGGATGTCTTTTGCCAGAGATCCATTGTGAGCTCCGATTTCAAAGATGGAGAAGTCTTTCGGTGAGCCATTCATCTTCCAGAACTGCTCGATCCGGCGGGCGAGGAGCTGCCCGAAGAGGGGGCCGACCGAGACGCTGGTCATAAAATCGCCTTCTTTCGAGACGATGGTGGTCTCCGGCCTCGCATAATAGCCTAAGTCTGGGTGGTAGAGGCAGTGGGCCATGAACTTAGAAAAGGGAATTGGGCCCTTTTCTTGGATTTCGGCTCGGATTTTATGTCCTAAGTCCGAGATTGCCCCAGTGGAAGATCGAGGGTAAAGAAAGGCACGTCGTAGACCTTCGAGATCGGGGGGACGGTCAGTATTCATGAGTTGGACAGCAAACAGAAAGAAAAAGGAGCGGTTTTACAAGCGCAAGGGCTTCCTGATTTTTTGCCTCGTGTGTTTTTTGGTGGGAGCCCTTGTGCTCGTGATCGTAGATCAGCTGCTTGATTCTTATCGAGATACTGCTGATGAGTATGAACTGAGCCGGATTGGTGAGGTGGAGGAGCCGAGTCTTATTTTGGACCGGAAAGGGCGTGAGATTGGGCGGATGTTCGTCGAGAACCGCAGTAAGATTCCTCTCTCGGAAATTCCCCCCGTATTTATCGACGCCATGTTGGCGCAGGAGGATCAGCGATTTCATGAGCACAATGGGGTGGACTGGATCGGTGTGGGCCGTGCGGTTTACCTCAATGTGAAAAGTGGCGGAATTACCCAAGGAGCGGGAACGGTCACGATGCAGCTTGCACGGAATGCCTTTGATCTCTTGGGCGAAGCGCGCAGAGAAGACTGGAGCGGCTACGAGCGGAAGTTGGTCGAGGCCTTCCTTGCGCTTCGGATCGAGGAGGATCTTCACGAGCAGCTTAAATCAGAATATCCAGATGAGGGGATGCGGAAGAAGGTCGTGAAAGATCAGATATTGGAGTTCTACCTCAATAGGGTTCCTTTTGGGGTCGGTTATTATGGAGTGCGCTCGGCATCATTGGGCTACTTTGGAAAAGAACCGGTGGATCTTGATGTGCATGAGTGTGCCTCGATTGTGGCGTGTCTTAAGAACCCAAAAAACATTAACCCGCTCCGGCACCCCAAGAATAATAAAAAGGCACGGGATCATGTGCTCAACCGCATGGCTCTGGAGGGCATGATTACTGAAGCAGACAGAGATCGGATGCTCGCGATCGCGGTGGAGGTGAGTCCAAATCCAATTCTTCGAGGTAAGTCTTATCTCTACGAGAGGATTGCTCAAGATGCTCACCGGCTGGTCGGGCAAGAGACGCTTTCCCAAGGTGGCTACACGATTCGCACGACGATTGATTCGGATATTCAGAGCTCGGCGGAGAGTGAACTCTCAGCTCAGCTGGAAAGGATCGAGTCAGAACCAGGCTATGCACATCCTAAGCATGACGGTTATGTCAGAGAGCCTGGCAAGGCGCCGGGATACCTTCAGGGGGCACTCCTAATGGTCGATCACAGTAGTGGAGAGGTCCTGGCTCACGTAGGAGGAAGAGACTACAGCGACTCTCAGTTTGATTTTGTGCAGAATGGACGCCGCCCGATCGGCACCGCCTTTTTACCTTTTGTCTACGCCGCTGCTTTCGAGCGGGGTATTAGTCCTGCTTCCCTGTTGCAGGATGAGCGGATGAATAACCGCGCTCTGATGGTGGGGGGCACTGAGGGAGTTGTCGGAGAGTGGGGGATGGAAATTCCTGCCCCCCCTTACGAAGGCCAAATTACAGCGAGGCGTGGCCTTGCGGTGTCTAAGATTGGCGCTTCTGTGCGACTGGGAATTGATGTCGGACTTGAGGAAGTCGCGAAGACAGCTCGCTCCTTTGGCCTTGATATTCCTGATGAGCGCTTGCGTAACCGGATGCTGATCGGCTGGAATCAAATCAGTCTGCCAGAATTGACACTGGCCTACACTGCTTTTCCTCGAAGAGGGAAGCGAGTTGCTGAAACTTTCTACGTGCGAGAAATTTGGGACAGTGATGGACATCCCGTCTTTACCTCGAATCACTTGGATGGAAATCCACCCTCGGTGACGGCGTGTTCGTCTGCTGCGGCTTTTCAGGTGCATAGTATTTTGAATGATGTCGCAGAGCGTGGGAATCTCGCAGAGGTTTCCTCTGGTTTATCCGAAACTCCTTTCGAGGGGGGAGCTAAGACGGGCACCCCCTATGGCTTCACTGATGCGTGGATGGTGGGCTACAATAGTCGCATTACCTGTGGGGTTTGGATGGGTTTTCACAAGGGAAGTAGGAAGGCGATTCATGGAGATGCCTTCGCAAAAAATCTCGCTTACCCTCTTTGGCAAGAGGCTATGAATTCTACTCTCCCTGATTTCCGTGGTGGGGAGATTGCGCAGCCAGATTCGATTGAGAAAATCACGGCGTGCCGCACCTCAGGAATGCGTCCGACGCGCTACTGTAACGAGGCGGTAGAAGACCCTCATACAGGAGCTTTGAGTTTCCGCTCTACGAGTTACGATGAGTATTTCCGCAAAGGGGAAAAGGTGGGCATCTGCACGGTCCATGGAAGTGCGGGAGGCTTTGATCAGTTTGTGAATGAAAAGCCCCAGCGGGAAGCTCTTCCGGTGGCTCCTGTGAAACCGAAGGCTCCTTTGCTCTTGGGAGCCGATCCCTATCTCAGTGAAATGCCCAGTTTGGCCCCCGAGGATCAGAACGCTACCTTTTTCCTGATTCAGAATACCCTGATGGTGGGAGATAGGGTCCGAGGCGAGAGAGAGGCATTACTGAAGCTGACGCGCCCGCCACGCTTTGAGCTCCCCGCTGACGAATGATTTGAAACGATGCCTGCACCTTCTTCTCAAAACACTTGGATGCCTTTCCAGTGTCCTACTTGTTTCGGGCTCTTCCGGGTGAGGCGTGACGAGGCAAGCTCGATAGGCAACTGCCCTTCCTGTGAGGCTCGTATTTTAATCCCTTCGCTCCAGGAAATTAAGGAGTCGCTACTGAGGGAAAAGGAAAGCCAGCCGGAGAAAAAAGAGCCCAAGAAAGTCTTAGGATCAGAGCCAGTTGAAGAACGAGTTCCCGTCTATGCCAAAGCAGAGATCATTCAGCCGAAGGCAGAAAGTTTAGAGGAAGACGCTGCTGTGGAGCGAGTCAGAAAGAAGCGCTTCATAGGACAGAATGCGGGTGAAATTGAGTGGGAAGAGGGCGATGAAGTGGTGAGTTCTGGAGGGGTGCCATGGCTTCTTCTCGGGAGTGTGATTCTGTTCCTCGTCCTAGTTGTGGGAGTAGGGGCTCATTATGTGAGGGGTTCAGCAATTGCTGGAGGCGGTGGAGGTGAAGCCGCTTTGTTAGTTGATAGCGAACTTACGGGAGATCTCGCCCTTCAGTTTGGGGGGACGGATGAGAAAGAGGATCAGGCGGTCCAAATGGCTGAGAATGCTGAGAAATTCGACCGAGAGTCAACTTGGGCTGCGATAGAGGGCTTTCTCACTGCGGAGACGGTCGAAGCCCGAGCTGAGTTTATTCGCGATCCTGAGCGGGTGAGACCACTGATGAAAATATTCTATGAACGGAATCCCTATGAACCTGAGGGTTTCCGTAAGGTCGATGAGTCTCGAATTTCTATCGGGAAGACTTTTATGACAAGCCACGTGCAGACGAGGGATTTTTTGTGGGCTCCTATTGGGGTTGAACGGGTAGCCGATTCATACGTGGTCGATTGGGAATCATGGGTGGGCTATAGCGAGATGTCATTTGAAGAAATGATGAAGAAGAGGCCTAGAAATCCTGTGTTGGTCCGTGTGACGATTAGTCCAAGGACTTACTACAATTACGGATTTAGTGACGATAAAAAGTGGGTTTCTTACCGGCTGGCCTTTCCTAATGATGAAGGCAGCCTTTGGGCATACGTGGAACGATCTAGTGAGTTATTTAGTCAGTTGGATGCTGTGTATGCTGGGACTGAAGAGAGCTTTGGTGTTTTTAAGATTAAGTTTCCGTCCAAAGCTCGCATCAAAGATCAGGTCATTTTGACCGAGATGATTTCTTCGGGCTGGGTGACTGAGAAAACAGAAGAATAAAAATGATACCCCCACTTCTTTCCGCTGACGACAAAGCCCTGCAGTTAAACCTTGATCCTTCGATTTATGGCACTTTCGCCGAGATCGGGGCGGGACAGGAGGTGGCGAACTGTTTTTTTCGTGCCTCTGCTTCCGCCGGCACGGTCGCTAAGACGATTTCTGCATACGACATGACGATTAGTGATGTCCTTTATGGGAAAACCTCTCGCTACGTCTCTCAGGATCGCCTGATTGATATGGTCAATTACGAGTATGAGTTGTTAGAGGAGCGGCTTAAGGAAGAGCGAGGTGATAAGTCAAAATTCTTTGCCTTCAGTAATACGGTTCGCGCTCGGGGCTATAAGGATAATGCTGAATGTCATGGCTGGATGGGCATTCGCTATCAAGCGAAGCCTCATGGCCCCTCAGGGACTATCGTGATTCACACGCGTCTTCTTGATCGCGAGAATGTTGATCAGATGGAGGCACTTGGGATTTTGGGCGTGAATCTTATCTGGGCTGCTTATCATCATTCGAAAGACTTGCCGGATTTTGTGAAATCGCTCGTTGATTTCTTAGCGCCTGGGCGAGTGGAAATCGATATGCTTAAGTTTTTAGGGGATCCGTTTAGTATGGTCGATAATCGGCTTTGTGCGCTTGAGTTGGTCCGCCAAGAATTGACTCCTGCGACGGTCTTTATGCCGGATGGGGAAGTGGTCCAGCCTGCTGAGGCATTCTACAAGACTCCGCTTCTTTTGCTGCGTGGAAGCTTCAATCCTGTGACAAGGCTTCACTTGGACATGCTTGAGCAGGCCGGTAAGAATTTTTCGACTGAGGGCTGTTCGGAGAGAGCGCGTCCTTATCGTGAGGTTTGTGAAGTTTCGCTTAGTAATCTATTGCGGGACGGGGAGATTGATCTGGTTTCCTTCATCGATCGTGTTGATGTGCTGCAAGCGCTGGGGAAGGTTGTGATGATTTCGAATTGTCCCGAGTTCCACCGTGTGGCGGCTACTCTGCGTCGGTATACGAGCGAACCTGTTGGGATGGTGCTCTCGATTGGGCTTCTCAATGAACTCTTCAAGGAGAAGTGGTCAGAGTCTCTCGCCGGGGGTATTTTGGAATCCTTTGGTCGTCTCTTTAAAGCGGGAGTGACGTTGCTGGTCTATCCATGGAAGAATAACGACAATTGTGAGTTGGTGACGGCAGAAAATTTCCATTCCCCTGACCATTTAAAGCACCTTTACCGCCATTTCTTAGAGAGTGATCGGATTACAGGGGTCAGCTGTGGTGATTCTGCTCTTCTGGAGATGACAGGGCGCGATATTTTAAAAGCTGCGCAAGATGGAGAAGAGTGGGCACAATGGGTTCCGGAAGAAGCGCATGCTTTCGTAAAAACCTCTTCCTGATTTCATGATGAATTTACTCGATACTTCAGCGGTTCTGTTGAGTCTAGCAGCTGTCTTTGGCTATATTAACCACCGGATTTTTAAGCTGCCAACAAGCATCGGGATTCTCCTGATCGGTCTGGTCTTGAGTGCCTTGCTTTTGTTGCTGGGAAATCAATGGCCTTGGATGGTTGTGGAGGCAGATGCCTTTGTCACTCAGATTGATTTTAATGAGACGGTGATGGGCGTGATGCTGAGTTTTCTGCTCTTTGCGGGGGCGCTGCATGTGAACCTAGGCGATCTGCGTGATCAAAAAGCAGTGGTGGCGATTCTGGCGAGTGCCGGTCTGGTGGTCTCGACCTTTTTGGTCGGCACGGTTTCCTATTTTGTATTTCAGTGGTTTGGGGTAAATCTGTCCTATCTATGGTGTCTTGTTTTTGGGGCTTTGATTTCGCCCACCGACCCGGTGGCCGTGCTGGGTATTCTGAAGAAAGTAGGGGTGCCGAAGTCTCTCGAAACGAAAATTACGGGAGAGTCACTGTTCAATGACGGGGTGGGTGTGGTGATCTACCTTGCGCTGGTTGGACTGGCGGCGGGAACTCGTGAATCTTCGATCATGAGCGTGGGTGATCTTTTCTTGAAGGAGGTGGGCGGGGGAGTGCTGCTGGGGGCAGCTCTCGGATTTATTGCTTATTACATGCTGAAGAGCATCGATAATTATCAGGTGGAAATATTGATTACTCTTGCGCTGGTGGTGGGGGGGTATCAGCTGGCGAGCGCGTGGCACTTGAGCGGCCCGCTTGCGATGGTTGTGGCGGGATTGATGATTGGTAATCAAGGCCGCTTGATGGCAATGAGTGATACCACACGACACCATCTCGATCTATTTTGGGAGTTGATTGACGAACTCTTGAATGCGCTTTTGTTTCTCTTGTTGGGTCTTGAGATTTTTGTGCTTCAGTGGAGTAGTGAGGCTTTTTCTGCGGGCTTGATCCTCATCTTTGTGGTGCTGGGAGCGCGGATGATCGCGGTGAGTCTTCCGGTAATTGTTTTGCGGAAGACTCGCGAATTTTCTCCGGGGGTGATTCGAATTCTAACGTGGGGCGGATTACGTGGCGGGATCTCGGTGGCCCTTGCTCTCGCTCTGCCTAAGGATGCCTTGGACGAAAGTGGGCGACAGGCGATTTTAATGGCGACTTATTGTGTCGTCATCTTTTCCATCGCAGTGCAGGGGCTCACGCTCAAGCCCGTGGTGAATCGTCTTCTAGGAAGAAGCTAGCGCTTGCTTCCGATAGGGTCGGTGACCGGCTTTAAGAAGTCGTAAGGGGTGCCGCAATACATACAGCGGAAGCGCTGGGTGAAAATGGTGCGCACTATATTGGTGTTCCCGTGATTGAGAAGTGGGAGTTTGTAAGCTTTCTCGTGAAGGTGGGCTCCGGTGTTCAGGTAAGGGGTGCCTTTACAGAGAGGACAGCAGGCGGAACGACGCTTAAACAGGCCGATAATCCAGACGAAGAGGGCAAGTCCCAAGCAGCCGAGAAGAACGGCGACCGAGAGTTTTGACTGGAGTTTTGCATACATGCCGACAGAGGTGAGCACGGCGATGAGGAGGATGTAGAATAATCCACCGAAAGCTGAGGCGATCAAGAATGGCTTCTTGAAGGGCACTGATCGGGCACGTTTCTGAAAGGGGAGTTTTTTCGATGGGTTGGAAGCCATGGAATGCAGGGGGGGGGGTTACTAGGGGGGAGTGACTGCTTGCTTATTCAGGCTGGGCGACTTCTGCAGTGGGAGCGGTCCAGTTGGGGAAAGTGCTGACGAGGCGGCTGCGGAAGATAGACGCCTTCTCGATGTTGCTGAGTTTTTCAGCGGATTGGGCTGCCCAGTAGAGTGCATCTGGGGTGACAGCAGGGTCATCGACAGCGATGCGAAGAGTAGCTTCGAAGTTCTCTAGCGCTTCTTCATACTTGCCGTTTTGGAAGTCGACCTGGCCGAGGACATAGTGAAGGCCGGCGGTGTGTGCTCCCGGAACATTGAGTTCGAGCCCAGCAGTAGCGGCTTGAGTGGCTTCCTTGAGCATGGATAAGCCGAGGTGGGCTTCGGCGATATCAAGGTGACTGTCGGCCTTCCAGCGAGGTTCTTTTTCGAGTGAGAGGACTATTTGAGCAGAGCGGAGGGCATGGCTGTAAAGTTTGAGCTCATTCTGGCCCTTGGCGAGAGAGCGCCAGACGCCGATCTCGGTGGCTTTAGGATTTGTGGGGTCAGCAGCGCGGTCCAGGTAGCGCACGGAATCGATAAAGTTTCCATTGTGGAAAAGTTGGATGCCAAGCCAGGTAAGCATGTTTTTGGGAATCGTTTTACCGGGGTATTCAGAGAGAAGCTTGCCGAGAACATGGTTCATTTCATCGGTCTTTCCTTGGGAGAAATTCAAGAGGACGAGGAGATTTCCTGCAGGTTCGTTGTAGAACTCGGGAACCATTTCTTGAGCTTTTTCTAAGTAAGGTCGAGCTTCGTCATACTGTTCTAGTTTGTAGTATCCCCAGCCAATCCAGTAGTTGGCATTTGCCATGGTGTCGGTGGTGAGGTCTGAAAATTCAGCGAGGAGCTGAAGGTAGCGCTCGACCATGACTTTATACTTTTTCTCCTCCCGCAGGATTCGTGCGCTTCCCTGCAGGGAGGCGGAGCGAAGCTCGGGGGTGGGATCGTTGTTGAGGACTTTTTCGTAGTCACGCAGAGCGGACATGCGGTCTCCCAGCGAGAAGAAGGAGTCTGCTCGTTTTGCAAGCGCTTGGTGGATTCGGGAATCGTCAGGGTAGTCCCTGATGAATTCTGAGAAGTTTAAGGTGGAACCATTGTTGTCTCCAATTTCTGCTTGGCACCACCCACGCTTGAAGTGGAGCTCGGCTCGGCGATCTGAGGCAAGATACTTGGCGTCTACTTCGCTGAATGAATTGGCGGCGGCTTCGTAGTCACCGAGGTTATAGAACGTTTCTGCTTTTAAAAATGCGGCGACATGGAGCTGCTTGCTGGAGGCGAATTGATCGCCGTAGAGTTCCAAGAACACGTTGACTCTCTTGGGGAGGTCGGCGCTCTTGATTTGATAGTCGCAAAGGAGGCAACGGTAGGCGGCATCGAAGGCGTCCGGTGTGTTGGGCACGGAGCGGTCGACACGGCGGAAGGATGAGCGAGCATCATTGAAGCGCTTGAGCCGGTAGAGAGATTTACCCGCGGCCATGGAGCGGCGGGCTTCGGTGCGGCCCTTGGCACCGAAGTCTCCTAGGTTATAGAGTTTGACGACTTCATCATAGTCATCTTTTTTGAAAAAGAAGCTGATCAATCCAGTCTGAGCCATCGCTTTATTGTGAGCGATTTGGCGACGTTGCTCACTGGTAAGAGTGGGGCTGGTCATGGAGACATCAAGAACTTGGCGGAGGTAGTCCAATGCTTGGTCATCACGTCCTAGTTCGACAGAAGCGAGTCCGGTGTAGAACATCGCTTGCGCACGGTAAGTATTTGAGGAGCCTGCGACGGTGAGTGGCTTGAGAATATCGATAGTCTTCTCAAATTCTTCCATCTGGTAGTATTGGTAACCAAGCATGAACTTGGCCCATGCCGTGTGTGGGTGACCTTCTGCCTGAGTGATTTTTAAGAGGGCGTCGAGAACCTCGTCATCACGGTTAAGCTTCATGAGGCATTCGACTCGCTTGGTTAGGGAGCTGAAGCGGATTTCTTTGTTGGTGACATGCTTGGCGCAGAGGGCAAAATATTTAGCTGATCCAGTCCAGTCTTCCTCACTGAATGCGAGCCAGGCGAGTTTGTTTGCGGCGAGGCCGATAGAGTTTCCCCATTTGTAGCGACTGATGGTGAGTTTGTAGACTCGCTCGGCTTCATCGATCCGGCCAAGACTCTGTTGTGCTGCTCCCATGTAGTAGTGCGCTCCGGCGGCACTTTTTCCTTTAGGATACTTGGCGATGTATTCTTTAAAAAGACCGATGGAGTAGTCCATGAAGCGGGCTTTTTCATAGCGTTCTACGGTTTCACTGCCAACGTTGAAGTATTGCTTCGCCTTTGAGTAGAGTGCTTGGTCAGGGCTCCCTGTTTGAGCCAAGGTCGGTGAGACGAGGCAGATGAAAAGGAGTTGGAGCTGCAGAAAAGCGGGGAGGATACGCATGGAACTTGGGAAAAAGCCGAGGTGGGTGATACAGCTTTGGGGAAGCTGCCATAAGGATGGGCAAAGATCAACCACTTGTATGAGGGGCGCTCGATCCTTGCTCCGCTCGATCTGAGGGTTTAAGAGGCGCGGCATGGAACATCATGTTTATTTTTGGCTCAGTGAAGATTATCAGAATGAGAGTGCTCGGGAGGCTTTTGAGGCGGGTCTTGATCAGCTTTGCACCTCACCTTTCATTGCAGAGCATCATTGGGGGAAGCCGGCTGCGACTGCTGAGCGGCCAGTGATTGATCATTCTTGGGATTATGGGATTTCGCTAAAGTTCGCCTCGATGGCTGATCACGAGTGCTATCAGGAGGGTGATCCAATCCACGATGCCTTTATTGCGGCATTCAAGGAGCAATGGGCCAAGGTGCTCGTGATGGATCTTGCCTGAAAAAGGCGGGGAATCAGGCGCTTTGGGCTAGATGCACAAACGGAGGTGCGGGATTAGGACCCACACCTCCGTCTGATTGTCTGCGAAAGGACAATGTAATTACCAAGTCACATCATCCGTCTAAAGAAATAGTCCATTTTTATGAGGGCACAAGGGGAAAATTAGGCTGAGGCGATCTGGCGTGAAAAGAGGGGCCTTGAGAATTTTGAGGATATGGTTAGGTTTTCAAGGATGAGCCGAGCTTCGCTGCAACTTTTATACATCCCAATCTTTCTTGGGTTGGCTGCGTGTTCATCTCAGCAGGTAGACACGGGCGAGGTCACGGGAACGGCTCAGGAGACAGGTGGCGAGTATAGCCTGAATGATAAGAATCCCTTTGAGTGGAGTGCCGATGATGTGGAGAGGGGAGATAGCGGAAATTTTGAGGGAGGAAAGCGCAGTCGATACGATGGTCGAGGCGAATCTTCCTACGCCAAGAGCCGGAAGACTCCAGGCTATATGACTCGCGAGTATCACTCAGCGGCTTGGAATGGTAAGAAGGATTACAGTACGGGATCTTACAGTGGCAGCACGAAGTCCAGCCGTGATAGTAAGAGATCCTGGTTCGGGTGGAACAAGAACCTAAATGCAGACAAGGTCGCGAGTGCATCCGGGAAGAATTATAAGGCAGGTTCTTACAACACGGGCTCGGCGCGTGAGTCTGGAAATACGGTGGCAAGCCCGAGCAGCCCCTACGCGGATTATCGTCAGCGGATCGGAACAAAGCCGATGGTGATTTTTAGTCAGGAGACTTATCGGCAGATGTCGATGAACCAGAGCCGTGGTCTCTTGGGCAAGCCTTAGAGACTTCGGAGAGCTCTCACGAGTGGAAGGAGGTCTGGGCACCGGACTCTTTCATCGGTGATTCCGATGAGAATTGCGGCTTGGAGAAGTCGGACTGCGTCTTGACGATCGTCGTTGCGCGCTTTTTTGAGTCCAAGTCGCTGAAGAAGCTGAAAAGAGGTCTCGTGAGGTGAGTAGGCGAGCGCTTTTTCAAAGGCGAAGTCGCCTTCGGCTGTTCTTTCTGCCTGACCTCGGGTTTTACCGATTTGGCCCCAAGCTTCCGCGTCATCGAGCGCGAGGGTATGTGAGAGTCGTGCCTTTTCTCCGGTGAAGAGCTCACGGTAGGAGTGGAGCAGGGGAGAGGTGGGGGAGATGGTGAGGGCGATGTCACAAGCTCGGATTCGTGCAGTTTGGATAAGGTTTTCATCAGAGATTGCGGGAAGCAAAAGGTGGCCGTCGTCCTCTCGGCGGGCCTTTTTTTCAATGAAGGGAATCATCTCGGGGCGGTGGAGCCAGCGGGCCATCTCTTGCAGGGCTTTCACTTCGAAGAGCTCTTCTTTGGAGAGGAGGGCAGTGGCTTGCTCGAAGGAATCAGGTGATTGAAAAAAGGTGAGAGCTCTCTCGATGGCTTCGCGAGCGCTTATCTGAGGATCCTTGTCCCAGAGGTGCTTTGTCCAAAAAGCCATCGCGATGCCACGTCCGGGAAAGAGGGATCCCATGTCTCCCACCATTTCGTGGGTGCTGAAGCCGGGGCGGATGAAGCGGCTGAGCTTGAGCGCGGTCTCTAGATCATGCACCTGATAGGCGAGGGCGACGGTGCGCTGGCGGTGGCCCACGCGCTTCGGCACGTCATCAAAGAGTGGTGCGAAGGCTTGTTTCGCGGCGGTCCGTGAGCCTGAATCGATCAGTTGCTGAGTGAGAAAAAGACGGGCCTCCAGAGCGTGATCGCTGCCTTCCTGAGGATCCATTTTTTTAAGATAGGAGAGCGCCTCGACGGGCTTTTTTTGCTCCAGCAGGAGCGCGAGCGCGCTCCGATGATTCCCTGTGTCATGTAGCACTTCGATGGCCTCGGAAGGATAGTCCAGCGCACAGAGCGCTTTGGAGAAGGTCCTGGGATCATCGTAGCCGCTCGCTCTCAGAGCTTCGATGTCAGCGGGGATGTGTCCGGCGTAATCATTGATCACCGCTTGCAGGATTTCGGATTCCTTATTGCTTGAGAGGAGGGCATCAAATTGACCTCCGATGACCAAATCGAGTCGCTGCCGATCTTCGTCATTTTTTCTCATGGCGAGAATTTTTTGAGCATCATCCTCCTGATTCGAAAGAAGAGCAGCTCGAGCGAAGTTGCGGAGAAGATCATCTTCGAAATTTGGGTGAAAAGGTGCTGCCTTTGTGAGGATCGCAAGAGGTTCTCTCAGTGCGAGCTTCACCGCGATTCGCTGTTCCTGAAGTCCCTCATTGGCGAGAGTCGCCACGAGCAAGGCGCGACCGCTGAGGCTGAGGGGAGCTTCGAGGCGGCTGCCCTCGAGTCGTTCGTGAAAGAGCGTCGTTTTTGCCAACTTTTGAAGAATGGTGGGGCTAAGTTTCTTATCCTGGCTCCAGCGATCGAGCAGGCGGAGGGCCACCGGAAACCCACCAGCTTCATCGAGCAGAGCCGTGAGCGTCTTTTCCCGGGTCACTTCATCTGCTTTGAGCGCTGATTCCGCGAGTTCGAGGAGTTCCTTGGGAGAATCAGGACGCAGACCGAGAAGAATTCGCTGATGAAGAAATGCCGCCCGTGAGCGAATTTCGGGATCGTCACTTTTTAAAAAGGTCTCTACCAGCGGTAGCGCCTCCTCCCCAGCCGTCCAGAGTTCTTTTGTCAGAGCCGCCCGCTCCTTGCTGCTGCCTTTGCTCAGAGCTTTGCGTGCTTCCTCCAGATCGGGAAGCGCCGAGAGCGGCAGCGCCATTAAGAGACAAAAAATCCATTTCACGTCTCACGAATACAGACAGCGCACTGGTTTGTAACGATGAAAGGTGGTAGAACCTCCCACGTGGAATCTCCCGAACAGGAAAAATCTCTGCGTGAGAAACTCTGGACGATCGTCTTTGAAGCCGAAACTCCTCTTGGTAAGCTCTTCGATCTCGTCCTTCTTGGCGCGATTTTGCTGAGTGTTCTCGCGGTCATGCTGGAGAGCGTCAGCAGCATCGCGGCAGAGTGGGGACCTCAGCTCGCTGCTGCGGAGTGGTTTTTCACTGGGCTTTTTACCCTTGAGTATCTTCTGCGGATCGCCTTGGTCCGTCGGCCCTTGCGCTACATGCGTTCCTTTTATGGAGTGGTAGATCTTCTCTCCTGTCTTCCTTTATATCTCACCTACTTTTTCCCGGGGGCCCATTCGCTTCTCGTGATTCGTATTCTGCGCCTCCTGCGCGTCTTTCGGATTTTAAAAATGATGAGCCATGTCCGTGGTGCGGAGACCATTATGCGGGGGCTGATCGCAAGTCGGGCAAAGATCACCGTCTTTTTTGTCTCGGTCCTTCTGATTGCCGTCCTCGCAGGCACCTTGATGTATGTCGTGGAAAATGGTGAGGAAAATACTCAATTCACCAGCATCCCGATGAGCATCTACTACGCCGTGGTTTCCATCACCACAGTCGGCTTCGGAGACATGGTGGCGGTCACTGTTCTTGGGAAGTTGATCACCACCATTCTTGTTCTCTCTGGTTATGCCATCATCGCCGTTCCTACTGGAATCGCGATCACAGGCCTCATGAGATACCAGCAGGGAGATCAGACAACCGATGCCTGCCCCGGCTGCGGCGTCCACGGTCACTTGCCGGACGCGAAGTATTGCCGCCGCTGTGGCGAGAAATTGGATTAGGGCGTTGCGAACTTCCTCCTCCCGCATGATGATCCCGACATGTGGAACGCAGCCGCTGAATTCGAGGATATCAAATACGAAAAGACCGCCGATGGCGCGATCGCTAAGATCACCATCAACCGCCCAGAAGTGCGCAATGCCTTCCGGCCCGTCACGGTCGATGAACTTCTGAAGGCCTTTGAAATGGCGCATCATGATCAGGATGTCGGCGTCATCATTCTCACGGGCGAGGGCGAGAAAGCCTTTTGCTCTGGAGGTGATCAAAAGGTCCGTGGCCACGCGGGCTATCTCGGTGAAGACGGCGTTCCGCGCCTCAATGTCCTCGATCTGCAGAAAAAAATCCGCGGCCTCCCTAAGCCCGTCGTCGCGATGGTCGCTGGATATGCGATCGGCGGCGGACACGTTCTCCACATCGTGTGCGATCTCACCATCGCAGCGGAGAATGCCCGCTTTGGCCAGACTGGGCCAAAGGTCGGCTCGTTCGATGGCGGCCTCGGCTCTAGCTACCTCGCCCGCATCGTGGGTCAGAAAAAGGCGCGCGAGATCTGGTATCTCTGCCGCCAATACGACGCTCAGCAAGCGCTCGACATGGGCCTTGTCAACACCGTCGTCCCGCTCGATCAACTCGAGACTGAGACCGTGAAATGGTGCCGCGAAATGCTCGATCACTCACCGCTCGCCCTGCGCTGTCTCAAGTCCGCGCTCAATGCAGACTGCGATGGACAGATGGGTCTCCTCGACCTCGCCGGAAATGCCACGCTCCTTTATTACATGAGCGAGGAAGCGAAAGAGGGGAAACAAGCCTTTATCGAAAAGCGCGATCCTGACTTCTCGAAGTTCCCCCGCGTCCCGTAGACTCACCTTTGCATGAAATCCTCTTTCATCCTCTTGCCCGTCACTCTTCTCGCAGGTGTGGGGATCGGTTATTTCATTCCTAAGTCGCAGCCTCTTTCTACTGAAGAAGAACTGAGCGCAGTGAATGTGAAGTTGGGAGTTCGTTCTTCGTCTCCTGCTTCAGCCTCGCAGAGCGTGAGTGTGTCTTCCGCTTTTCGTTCAGCCATTTTTGGAGAGGACGCGGAGGAGGTAAAAAAAATGGTGAAGGATCTCTCACCAGATGAGCGTGATGCCCACATCCAAGCCCTCTTGGATTCTGCTTCACCTGAGGGCCTTCCTTATGGACTGGAAAGTGTCATTAATGATCTTCTCAAAGAGCGATTCAAGGAGGATCCGGCAGGAACGATTGCTTGGATTCTTGCAAATGGAAATGTCGGGAACAGAGACTACCTCTTTGAGGCTGTCATGGATCAAAAGGAGGCCGAGGAGTGGGGGGGCGAAAACTTTGATGGTCTATTCGCGCAAGCCCAAGAGCTGGAGCATCCGCTGAAGATCTTAAAGGAGCTCATTGGGACGCAGGTGGAGCAGGATACTATTGGCGCGATTGCGCTCTCCAAAGAGCATCTGAGGGGCACTGATGGTCGGATCGACTTCCCCAGTGGGTTGCAGAGCGAGGCGGTCAAATTGGGATGGGAGGCCACCTTTGAATACTTCAAGGACAGCTGGCAGGAGGGGAATTCAAGCTCTAGTTGGAGTGGTTTAAGTAATGTTCCAGAGGATTTCGATTTCGACTCTTTTGCGGTGAGTTGGAAGGAGCACGAAGCGAGTCTGGGGCTGGACAGCCATCAAGGCGGATTCTACAGCCCTCCCTCCGGAGTTTGGGATGTTTGGACGCAGAGGGATCCCGAAGCCGCCTTTGAATTTCTTATCTCTGGCGGTTCGCGGACCTTCGAACTCGACGATTTTTTTGATGAGTATCAGGATGTAGCTACCGCGGATGAACTCTTTGCTTTCTCCCAGAATGTCCTCGCAGACCCACCTGAAGCGGCATCAAGTATGGGGAAAGAACTGACGGCCTATCTTGCGGATAAGCCGGTAAATTCGGCAAATTTTTCAGAGTGGGTGCAGGAGAATGGTGCTTACGAAATGATTCCCGAAATTCTAGGTGAACTCTCTTCCTATAACGATAAGCACAATCAGACCGGTGCAGACTTATTTCAGCTGATTCCAGCCCGAGATCAGCTCTCGGTGCTTCGAGAGTCTTTCACGGAAACCTTGGATAACGGCGAGACGAGAATCCGCGTGAGCAGCCGCCAAAGAGAATTCTTTCGCGAGATGCTTGAACCTTTTGGGCATTCTGCTGCTGCCGTTGATGCAGCACTCAGCAAGTAGGTCACAATGCATCTCAAAGCCTGGCTCCTCGCATCCCGCCCTAAGACTCTTCCGGCGGCGATCGTTCCCGTGTGGTCAGGCTGTCTTTACGCAAAGTGTTTTGAAGGAGTCTTCGATCTCCGGCTCGCCGTCTTAACCGTCCTCGGCGCGATCTTTATTCAGATCGCGACCAATTTTTTCAATGACGTGATCGATGCCGAAAAGGGGACTGATACCCAGGCTCGTCTCGGCCCCCAGCGCATGACCTCGTCCGGTCTCCTCTCTCCAGGTAAAGTCTACCTCGCCTCCGCAGTCATGCTTGTTTGCGCGATCGTTGTAGGCTTTCTTCTCATCGAAGCACGGGGTTGGTGGATCGTCGCGATCGGCCTGCCCTCGCTCTATCTCAGCTACGGCTACACTGGTGGGCCATTTCCACTCGCTTATCGCGGCCTCGGTGAGGTTTTCGTGATCCTCTTTTTTGGACTCATCGCCGTGGGTGGAACTATTTTTGTCCAGACGGGAGAGTGGCTTTCCGGCGGCTGGGTTCTCGGACTTCAGATCGGGCTGCTTTCTGCCGTTCTCATCGCGATCAATAACTACCGCGATCTGGAGGAAGACCGTGCTGCAGGGAAAAATACCATCGTCGTCCGCTTCGGGCGGCCCGCGGTGCGCGTCATCATCGTCCTCATGACGATCACTCCTTATCTTCTCATTCCGCTGCATGGAGTTTCGGGCTGGATGGGGGCGGGAATGATCATGGGGATCATTTTCACCCTCATCAATGCGATCTTTCTTGGCCGTCCTACGATGCCGAAAGCCCTCCTTGGCCTCGCTGCACTTCATTTGACCCTCTTTGTTTGGTTACAACATTTCGTCATGACATTGACCTACGGGTAAAAGCAGAGTAGTATCAATCAAGTCACTCGACGGTCATTTTGAAACCGAGCGGTCAGGTCCTCACCCACCAATTCCAATCTATCTTTTGGGTTCGCCCCGAAGGGAAGGGCACCTTTATGATGAGTCCTTCCATTAAGGAGGCGACGGAGCAAAATATCTTATTAGGCACTCGTGAGATCGTCGTAGATCTTGAAGCCTGCACTGGCATGGACTCCACCTTCATGGGAATGCTTGCAGGGATCTCTAATAAGCTGCGCAAGGCTGGCGGGGGAGTGCTGAGCATCGTCTCGCCGGGGAAGAAAAATCAAGACTCACTCGAAGAACTCGGCCTTTCTCAGCTGATGGAAATCGATCCAGCTGAAGGAGCGTGGGTCGGGAAGTTGGACGAGATCCGCTCCGAGCTCAGTCCGATCGGTGGGAAAAGCACTCCAGGAAAAGAAGATCACATTCTCGAGTGCCACGTGAATCTTTGTGACGCTGATTCAGACAATAACGATCGTTTCCAAGCAGTGCTCGATGTCCTCCGTGCGAGTGGCAAGTGAGCTAGCGCTTTTCGTAGAATTTTTGCAGCTCGGATAGGCTCAGAGTTCCGTTTTTGTTGAGATCAATCTTCCCAAATTTTTTCCCCAAGCGCTGGCGAATCGCAGGAGACTCCACGTCGATGAATTCCTTTATCCTCAGTTGCTGATCTTTTGATTTGTCGCGCTCTTTCATGAGCTCCTGCGGGCTTCCTGGAAGTCTGAGCTTCTCCCAAGGTGTCTTTTCTTCGACCGCTATTAGTTCTTCGACCGCTATTGACGGCGGAGCAGTCGTAGGAGACTGCGTGACGGTGGGCTCGGGCGCGTCTTGAGGCTTTTTGTTGTCCTTGGGCCAGATCAGGTAAGTAAGGACAAGTATCAAGATAGGCATCAGAAACCAGATCCACTTGTGATTGTTACCGGGCTGATTCGATATTAAGACGGGTTGAGTCGTCACCTGCACAGGGGCCGTTCCGGGGACTTGCACGAGCATCGTCTCAGTGGTGAGAGCGACGCTTTGTTGCACCGCGGGTGCGGCCTTGAGCCGGACTGGGTGCGTGATCATCTGCACTCCCTCTGGGGCAGCAGGCTGGAAGGTTCCCTGACGCACTCCCTGCAGTTGCTTGAGGGCTTCTTCACAGGAGGCTGGCCGCTGATCGGGATCGCGAGACATCAATCTCATGACCCAATTGCAGAGTGCCTCGGGCAGGTCTTCGCGATACTCTCGCAAGTCCTTGCAGTGTCCCTGCAAATGGGCAGCCATGACCTGAGCGACGGACTCACCATTGAAGGGATACTCTGCCGAGCAACAGATAGTGCATCT
>JALZWA010000199.1 GCA_023299815.1 Akkermansiaceae bacterium | reverse complement strand
GATGAACCCAGCATCGGGCTCCATCCGCAGGACAATGACCGCCTCATCTCCGCGCTGCTTCGTCTGCGTGATTCGGGGAACACCGTCGTGGTGGTCGAGCACGATGAAGCGATGGTCCGCGCGGCAGATCAAGTCATCGAGATCGGTCCGGCTGCCGGAGCGCATGGTGGCGAGTTGATCGGGCAGGGAAGTGCGGCGCAAATGGCGAAGCTCGATACCCCCAGCGGCCGCTGGCTCAGTGCGAAAAAGATCGAGCCAGTCGCCTGGGCACGTGAGCCGGAATTCCAGCTCAGCGTCATCGGAGCCACCGAGCATAACTTAAAAGGTGACCGCATCGACATCCCGCTCGGCCAGCTCGTCGGCGTCACCGGGCCCAGCGGAAGTGGTAAGTCGACCTTGGTCGATGGCGTCCTTCGCAAAGCCCTCGCCCGTCACTTTCATCGCGCAAAAGCCACCCCCGGTGCGCATGAGCGCATCGAAGGATTGGACCACCTTGAAAAAGTGGTCGTCGTTGATCAGAGCCCACTCGGCAAGAGCCCCCGCTCGAATCCTGCGACTTACACCGGCGCCTTTGATCTCGTGCGCGACCTCTTCGGGAAGCTCCCGATCTCCCGCCAGCGCGGCTACAAATCTGGCCGCTTCAGCTTCAATATCAAAGGCGGCCGCTGTGAGAAATGCATGGGTGGCGGCTCTATCCGGATCGACATGCACTTCCTCCCTGACATCTGGATTCCCTGTGAAGCTTGTCAGGGCCAGCGCTATAATCGCGAGACGCTCGAAGTCCGCTATCGCGGAAAAAATATCGCCGACATCCTCGCCATGACCATTGAGGAAGGCCGCGCCTTTTTCGCAAAAGTCCCCAAGCTCAGCGCCATCATGAATGCGCTCGATGACGTCGGCCTCGGCTACGTCCGTCTCGGCCAAGCGGCGAACACCCTCTCCGGCGGCGAGGCCCAGCGGGTCAAGCTCGCCTGTGAACTCGCGAAAAGCTCCCCCGGCCATATCCTTTACCTCCTCGATGAACCCACCACGGGCCTTCACTATCAAGACGTCCAAGTCTTGCTTAAGGTCCTCCACCGCCTGCGCGATGCCGGGCACTCCGTCGTCGTCATAGAGCATAATCTCGATGTCATCGCCGTCTGCGACCACCTCATCGATCTCGGCCCCACTGGAGGGGAAAAAGGAGGCCATCTCGTAGCCTCCGGAACCCCTGCGGAAGTCATGAAATACAAAGGATCAGCCACTGGACAGGCCCTTCTCGGTGAGAGAAGTTGAAAATTTGCGTAACTTTGTTAGATTACCGCAAATCAGGCAGACAAATCTCTCATCTCCTGTCGCTCCTAAGCAAAAGCACTAATCACCGTGAAATTAGCACAAGCGAAACCACCCCAATCCTCGCGCTGGAGACCCTGGCTCTCCGAGCACGGCTCCAAGCTCCTCCTCTTTGCCCGCCAGCAGACTCGCTCCCTCGCAGATGCCGAGGACGTCCTCCAGGAAGCCCTCGTAAAACTCGCCCGCAAGGTCGAAGAACGCACCTTCGTCGGCGGCCAAGAATCATGGCTTCCCTTCATCTACACCCAGATTCGCCGCGAATCGATCGATCTTGGTCGGAAAGACGACCGCCGCAAGCGCCGCGAGGTCACCGTGGTCGATGACACCAAGGGACTCGGCGGAGACGTAGAACTCCCGCTTTTTGAAAACTTCGAGGGGAGCGATGAGACCAAGAAAATCCTCGTCGATGGCCTCAAAGCACTGCCCCAGAAATTCTCAGAAGTCATCACCCTCAAGCTCTGGGGTGAGTGCACCTTCGCCGAGATCGGCGAGACCCTCGACATCTCACTCAACACCGCCGCCTCCCGCTACCGCTACGGGATCGAAGCCCTCCGCAAGCAGCTCGCGACTTCACGTCTCAATGGCGACCTCTAATTTGTCATGATCAATCACCCCATGGATATTGAACTTCAAAAAATTGAAGGCGAGCTCAAGCAACTCGTCCCCCTCCAGCTCTCCGGCGATGTGCTGGACCGGCTCGATGGAGCGATGACGGAAGTCAAAGCGGACTCCCTTTCTGAGATCGAGGGCTCTGAGATGGGACTCGCCGAACTCGTTCCCCTCGTCGCGCCTGCAGACATGCTCGACCGCCTTGATGCCGCCATGAGTCGTTGGCACGAGACGGTTCCCGTGGAGGAGAAAGTCATCTCGCTCGAGAAACCCACTCGTAAGAGTTTCTTCCCTCAGTGGCGCAGCGTCGCTGCCGTTGCCCTCTTTGGTGCCTCCGGAGCCCTCTACCTCACTCAGGGGAATACCGCTCCCGCACAAGCGTCAGCAGCCACTCAATCTACAGCCGCTCCCGGTCCTATTGCCCTTGCTACCTTCCAGCAGCAAGGTGCCTCCTCTTCCCGTGTGGTCGATTTCCATGAAGGAAATGTCATCTCGAATGGCAATGGCCAGGCTCTCCGCTGCGTCGCTGTCAAAGTCGCCAACGAAGTCAGCTTTCTCAATGCCAAGGGAGAAAAAGTGACTGTCAAAAAACCCCAATTCAAAGTAATTTTCGTCCCAGTCGATGTTGATTAAACAAATCGCAAAAATGTCACCGCTCCACCACCGAATGAAAACATCATCTCAGAAACTAATGACAGCAGGGCTCACCGCAGCTCTTGGCTTACTGCCAGCATTTGCCATCGAGCGACCTGCTGGGGAAAAAATCGAAACTC
>JALZWA010000198.1 GCA_023299815.1 Akkermansiaceae bacterium | reverse complement strand
GCGCACATCGATCATCAGCTCCGGCTTCACGCGCTCTGCACTCCGAATGTGGGGTGGGTGTTGCGGAAGGATGGGCGGGTCGTTTTTGATCTTCCTGCAACTTCAGATCGACGGGTGCGGATTGAGGCGATGACTGGGCCTGAATCTGGTAAGGCGCTCATCGAGGTGCCGCGCTGGGAAGGGCGTGGGGTGACGGTGGAGGGGGCAGTGCTGCCGGCGGAATTTGCGCGGAAGGGGCGGAAGCATCAGTTTGTTTTCTTAAATGGTCGGCCGGTAGAAGATGCGGTGATCTCCCGGGCGCTGAAGGAATCTTTTAAAGGATCTCTGAGCGAGGGGATGCAGCCGGGAGCTTGGCTTTGGCTGAGCATTGATCCCGCAGAGGTGGATGTGAATGTGCACCCGGCGAAGCGGGAGGTGCGCTTCAGTAATGCGGCGCAGGTGCGTGTCGCGATCATGGAGGCGCTGGAAATTGCGCTGCGACCGAAGGAAATTGAGCGTCCGTTCTTAACTCCCGCTCCGAGTTTCCGCGCGCCGTCTGAGCCATTTCACCCGGTGGTGGAAGATCGTTCTCCGGTGACAGTTCCACCTCAGCCCGTGTGGCGTAGTGAGACTCAGGAAGAGCTTCCGGTGGTAGAGGAGGAAGTAGAGAAGGGGCCGAGTTTTCGGGTCATTGGATCTTTGTCCGATCGCTACGCGCTTTTAGAGGGAGAAGAAGGTCTCGTCTTGCTGGAGCCGAAAGCGGCGCAGGAGCGCATCATTTACGAACGTCTTCTAGCGAAAGAAGAGGAGATCGATTCGCAGGGACTTCTGGTGCCGGAGTTATTAGAGTTAGATTCTCGTGATGCGGATCTACTCATGCGGCATCAGGAGTATTTTGCGGATGCTGGATTCTCGCTCGAGTCCTTCGGCGGCCAGACTGTGCAGATTTCGAGCGTGCCGGCTTTTTTGAAGCTGAAGGATTCTCGCTCTTTTCTGACGAGTTTGGTGGATTCGATTCTCGATCACGAAGCGGGGAGTCGAGTGAAGCGGCTCGCTTATGAGGGTTTCGCGGCAAAGGTCTCTAAGGCAGGGGCTTCGCAAATGGGCTGGTCACAAGGGGAAGTGGATGGCCTTTTGATGAATCTTTTTCAATGCGATCTGCCGTATTGCGATCCGGCGGGACAGCCGACGCTGGTGCAGATTTCTTTTCAGGAACTCGAACGTAAATTTGGTCGCAAGTAATGTCTGTCTGTCTCGTTATTCGCACGGAAGAAGAAGCTCATCGGCTGAAGGAATTCGCGCTTAAGGTGGCGGGTGGGATGGATGAGATGCTCGAAATCTGGGTGGCGACGGAGGTGAAGGTGTCAGGCGATTGGGTGGATGCACTGTCGAGTGAGGGTGTGGAGTCGGTGAAGTTTTTTAGCGGGCTGGATCGCTTGCCGCAGGTGATGGTGGAGGTGGGAGAAGTGGGGCCTGCGCTGTTGATTGTGGGGAAGCATCCCAGTGATTTGGATCGTTCGTTTTCGAGGGACCTTTTTGCGAAGCTTCCTTGTCAGGTGCTGGTGGTGCGTCTGGTGGATGGGGAGCTTCCGATGAGGGGGAAGATTCTGGTGCCGTGTGCGGGTGGGAGAAATTCAAGGAGGGCGCTGCGGGTGGCTCATGCCTGGGCTGGTTCACAGACGGTGGCTTTTCAGATGCGGGCAAATGTGGACGAGCTCTCCGAGGTGGTGGGGCAGAAGCATCTCGCTAAGATTGTCAAAAAAGCGGGGCTCGATCCGGAGTTGATCCACACGAAGGTGGTGCTGGGTGATGATTTAACAAAGGCCCTGTGTGATGAGGTCGCGAGTGAAGACTATGCGATGCTCTTGATCGGCGCGCAGGATTCGGGGACGCTGAAGCGAAAGCTTTTCGGTATGCTGCCGGGGAAGGCGATGAAGGGAATGGATGGGTTGACGATGGGGGTGATTCGGGCCGAGCGTCCGGTGGGTCACCGGATGCGTCAGGCGGTGAGCAAAGTGATCCACGCGAAGGTTCCGCAGCTGGATCGAGACGAGCGATTGGCGCTTTTTGAAGAGGTGGAATCGAAGTCGCGGTGGAACTTTGATTTCGCGTCGCTGATGGTGCTGGCGACTGCGATTGCGGCGATGGGGCTTTTGTTAGATTCGGCAGCGGTGGTGATCGGTGCGATGTTGGTGGCTCCGCTGATGATGCCGCTGCTGGGGACGGGGCTTGCGCTTTCGCAAGGAAACTGGCCGTTGTGCCGGCGGGCGCTTGGGGCGGTGATGCGGGGTTTTTTGTTTGCGCTGCTAATGGGGCTGGGGATCGGGTTTTGTGCACGACTTTTTGATCTAGGAATGACGCCTCAGCTGGAGGCGCGCGGGAATCCAAACTTGCTCGATCTCGGGGTTGCTTTTGTGTCCGGAATTGCGGCGGCTTATTGCATCGCGAGACCGAAGCTGAGTGGGGCGCTAGCAGGCGTGGCGATCGCGGCAGCCTTGGTGCCTCCCATCGCGACGGTGGGGATCGCCTTTGTGCTGGAAGATGGCGCGACCTCACGCGGGGCGGCCTTTTTGTTCGGCATCAACGTGGTGGCGGTGGTGCTGGGAGCGGCGCTGAATTTCGTGCTCGCAGGAGTGCGGGGGAGAGGGAAAGACGGCGAGTGGGGGAGACGGGGTCTCATTATTCTCATGCTCGTGTGCGCGGGGCTTGTGGTGCCGCTGACTTCGATTCTTTTTTCAAGCCTCTCGAAGGCCTCGGATCTGGAGCAGCTCGTCTCCGATGAACTTCCGGAGGGGATAGCGCTTCTCTCGGTATCGCGCATCCAAGAAGGTGGATACGAGATCACGCTGGAAAGTTCCGAGCCGGTTAAAAAAGAGCTCCACGAAAAAATCCGTGAAGCGCTCGGTGAGAAGGAAAAAGTGCGGCTGCGCACGATTCTTGTGATCGATTAGTGAGCGTGCTCGTAGTGCTTCTTAAGCACGTCACGGGCGAAGTCGTTTTTTAGATCGCGCCAGACGAGGTGGGCGTGGTTGGCATCGTTTTGCGTGTTGGCATATTCGATTAAGAAATCAGGTCCTTGAATGCGAAAATAGTGCGCGCTGTGCCTCTCCAACGAACCCGCCCAGGCGAAGGTGAGTTTCTTGCGCTGCAGGGTGTGGACTTTCTTGAGGGCGTCGGCGCTGACATCGCGGCGCTGGAAGCTGGCGATGAGACCGATCACTTCGAGGAGCTCGGTGATGTGATGGCCATGGAGATCACTGGAAGCGACTCCAAGAGCTTCCTGAGCCTTCGCGATACGGTCTTGAGCGGTGAAGATTTCCTTCGGTGGTTTTTCGCTGAAGACGGGGGACTTGTCGGCGGCCTTGAGCTTTACGGCGAGGGCACGTGCGGCGTCCTCGATTTCTCCTAGAGGGCGTGTTCCCTTGAGAGGTCCCTTTTTAAGCTCCGCCGGATTGGTGCCGTAGAAGGTGGGGACTCCGGTGACGTGGTTATCAACGGCGGTGAAGTTGAGCGAAAGGTGATGTCCCTCGAAGCGCCAGCCCCAAGGCTTGTCGAGCGAGGGAGTGCCGAAGATAGCGAGGTAGTATTTCTCAGTGTTGCGCAACTCGGGATCTTGTCCGCGATCGGAGAGGACTTGCTCAAGTGTCATGATCTGAGTGGCGGTGAGGAGGCCTTTTTGGCTGAGTCCGGTGCCGAGAAGTCCAAAGGCGAGGTGCTGCTGATGGGGCTTGAGATTGCCGAAGCGGACGCCTTCTCGCACCATGGGAACGAAGTGCCAGTTCTCGCGCTCGTCGGTTTTAAAGTCGAATTGAGCGGCTTTGCTTTGCTCCTTACTCAAGGATTTTAGAAAGGTGGAGGCGGCATTGGCCATCTCGGAGGTGGCCGGGTGATGGTGCCCCTCGTGAGCAAGGAGGGAGGCGGAGGCGAGGAGAAGAATGGCGAGTGCTTTCACTCTGAAATTCTACAAACCCATCATCGTGCGGGCGACGGTAAAATAAATGACCATTCCGGAGGCATCGACGATGGTGGTAATGGCGGGAGCGGCAACGACAGCGGGGTCGAGCTTGATCGCGCGTGCCCCGATCGGCAGGAGAGCGCCAATCACGGTGGAACTAGCGACCTGTGCAGTGAGCGCCACCGCGACTGCGAGGCCAAAGGTGGCAAAGGAAACTCCGGCAGGAAGCTCGGGTCGGAAGAGGGGGAGTATAAAGATCGCGACCAGCGCGATCGCGCTACCAAGAAGCAGACCGGAAAGCATCCCAAGGCGGAGCTCCTTCCATGCGACGCGGCGGGTGTCCTCTGGGTCGAGTTCTCCAAGAGCCATCGCGCGAATCACCATCGTAGAGGCTTGGCCTCCGGTGTTTCCTCCTGCCGCGACCACCATGGGGAGGAAGAGGGCGAGGAGGTAGGCTTCATTGAGCACGCTCTCAAAGCGAAGCATCACGTAGCCGGAAGCAATCGCCAGAAGAGCAAGAATGAGGAGCCAGCCAAAGCGCCTCTTGAAGTGGACGATCACTCCGGTATTGAGATAGGTTTCTTCGGATTGCTCACCGGCAATACCTGCGCCTTTCTCGATATCTTCCGTGGATTCTTCTTCGAGGATTTCGATGGCGTCATCCGGCGTGATGACACCGAGCAGGCGGTCGGATTCATCGACGACAGGCACGAGCGCCATGTCGTAGCGCGCGAGCATTTTTGCGGCGTCCTCCTGGTCCGCACTGGCTAAAATGGTGTGCTCCTCAGGAGTTAAAATGTCCCTCACGGGAGTGTCCCAGGGGTTGAAGGCGAGATCACGCAGGCGGATGAGGCCGATGAGACGCTGCTCGACATCGATCACGAAGATCCGTGCCATCGTTTCGACAATGTCGAGGTTCGGGCGCAGGTGATCGAGCGCTTCCTTCACGGTCATGCAGGCAAAAATCTTACCCACTTGGGTCGTCATTCTTCCTCCGGCGCTGTCCTCATCGTAGCGGAGGAGCGCGCGGGTGCGGTCCTGCTCTTCCTCATCTAGGAGGTCAATGAAGTCGCGCCGTTTGGATTCGCTGACGTCCTGTAGAATGTCGACTCGGTCATCATCGGGGATCGAGGCCAAGATTTCGCGCTGTTCCTTGGGCTCGAAGTGATCGAGCGCGCCCTCGACGAGAGTGTCGGGGATTTCCGCGAGGACCTCTGAGAACTCCGTGGCCCCGAGCGTGTCCACGAGGAATTCCCGCGAGTCGCGATCGAGATCCTCGTAGAGCGAAGCGAGGTCCGCAGGGTGGAGGCCTTTGCAAAGCGAAATCACGAGCTGAGAGTCGCGATTTCCAGCGGCTCGCTCAGCTTGATTTAGGATTTCTGCCAGTTCCTCCTCCACGGGCTGAGACTGTGCTTGAGAGCATCAGAGTAAAAGGCAAATCAGGCTTTCCTCACTCAGAGATGCTTTTTTACGAGAAGTGAGTCTTACTCACGATGGGTAGGAGGGATCGCGACGGGTTCTCCGTCTCCCTGCTCCATGGTGGCTTGGAATTCAGCTTCCTCTTTGACTGTGACAGATGTATCGATGGAAAGGACATAGAACTTCTGTTCGAAAATTGGGCTCACGAGGAGGGGCGGGCTCACGCGATGGGTCGCAGTCTTTGTATATACTGAAGTCTGGTTGAAATAGTGCCAGTCTCCTTGGGTTCGAGACTTGATACGAGGAAGCTCCCCTGGAGATGATGGATAAGACGGAGGTTCGTTTTTGTGAAAATCTTGATTAAGCTGAACTCCGATCACTCTCATCTCATTGATGACGGTAACTTCGTCCGCCTGCTTTTTGGCTTTAAGAATGATAGGTGTGGCGAGGCCGGCAAGAAAGGCGACGCATGAGATAAGGCTGGTGATGTATCCGAGGATGGTTCCTGCGAGAGCGATTCCAGCTCCCTTGATAGCTCCGCCGGATTTCTTTATTTTCTTGAGCGCGATATGGCCCATGATGACTGCTGGGATCCCTGTCAGAAACATTAAGAGAAATCCTAAGATGCCACAGACCAAGCTGGCGATGGCCAAGCCGCTGGTTTTTTGAGGCTGAGTCTGGGCAGCGATAGGGGGTTCGGGCGGTGAGTAAGGCTGATCCATTTCGGACTTCAAACAAAAACACCGGAGTCAGCCAAGACTCCGGT
Source organism: Akkermansiaceae bacterium (assembly GCA_023299815.1). Lineage (GTDB taxonomy): Bacteria > Verrucomicrobiota > Verrucomicrobiia > Verrucomicrobiales > Akkermansiaceae > SW10. Next base: position 8,127 of record JALZWA010000198.1, on the reverse strand, counting down.
GTTGGAATTAAAAGGGCGGCTTGTGCTAGCCTTGCACGAGGGTTTTTTCGCTCTTCGCATCGATGATGGAGAAGCGCTCGCGGTGCATGCTGGCGTCGCTGCGGAAAATGAGACGGCCCGCGTGGGAGCGCTCGAGTTCCATGAGGAGCTTGGAGTCCTCAGTTTTGAAGCGATTGAGCACGTCTGAGTTCACCGAGACGACGAGGTCTCCGGTGTCATTATTTTCCTGCTGGCGCTGGATGACGGTGTTGAGACGGCGCTGAATCTCGATACTCATGCTCATCGTGTTCTTGATACGGCCACGTCCTTGGCAATAGGGGCAGGGCTCGAGGGTGGAATCGAGAAGGCTTTCATTGAGACGCTGACGCGTCATTTCCATGAGGCCGACGGAGGAGATCTGGAGCACCTGAGTCTTCGCCTTGTCTCTGCTGAGGCGTTCTTTCATGGTGCGGTAGACGGTCTGCTGGTCACGGCGGTGACGCATGTCGATGAAGTCAACAACGACGAGCCCACCGATGTTCCGGAGGCGGAGCTGGCGGGCGACCTCGATCGCGGACTCGACGTTGGTCTGGAGGAGCATTTTATCGACGTCTTTTGAGCCGCGGTTTCGGCCGGTGTTGACGTCGATCGAGATGAGGGCCTCGGTTTCATCGATCACGATGTAGCCGCCGCAGGGGAGCCAGACTTGGCGCATGAAGGCTTCATCGATCTGCTTCTGAATTCCGTAGCGCTCGAAGATGGTCTGCTTACCCGGAAGGTGGTGGATGCGGCGCTTGGCACGGCGCGAGATGGATGCTGCGATCTCTTGGACGTGGGCGGTTGTTTCCTCGTCATCACAGAGGATTTGATCCACCTCATCGGTGAGGAAGTTGCGTGCGGTGCTCTCGATGAGATCTGGCTCTTGGTAGCAGGTGACGGGAGCGTTCTTGGAGTCGCGCTTTTTCTCGATGTCATACCATTGCTCAAGAAGCATGGCGAGGTCCCGGACGAAGTGGCGGTAGCGTGCGCCGATGGCGACGGTGCGCATGATAATGCCCATGCCCTCTGGGACACTGAGTTTCTGCATGACCTTGCGGAGGCGCTGGCGTTCCTTGGGGTCATCGACTTTACGAGAGATTCCGAACTGGTCGGAAAAGGGCATGAGGACGAGGTAGCGTCCGGCCATGGAAACGTTCGTTGTGACACGAGGTCCCTTGTTTCCGATCGGCCCTTTAGAGACCTGGATCATGATTTCTGATCCGATGGGGTAGATGCTGGGGATGTCCTTTGAGGTGATCTTTTTCTGCTTTTTCTTAGGGCGTCCGTCGCGGCGGATTTCCTCGAGGCCGCCATCGAGAGCGGCAGGGATGGCGTCCCAGAAGTGAAGGAAGGCATTTTTATCAAGGCCGATGTCGACGAACATGGCCTTGAGGCCGGGTTCGATATTTTTGACACGGCCTTTGAAGATTCCGCCGACGATGTTGTCATCGCCCTCGCGCTCGACATTGTATTCTTCGAGAATGCCATCCTCGAGAAGTGCGACGCGGCGCTCAAGGCGCTCGGAGTTGATCATAATGGTGCGGCCTGTGTTGGGATCGGGATTGCCGAGTCCGAGGACGCTTTTAAGTCTTTTAATCATATTGAAATTTTTTTGGAAAAATGGGTTGGGTTGAAAATGGGGAGAGTGTTGAGATCTATGAGTGGTTTATTAGCGCTCGGAATCTTCCCGAGGCGCGATGGTGGGCATGGGCGTGGTGTTAGGCCTCACTTTGATGGGTTGTCCTGATTCGAGGAGTCCGGCGTCGATTTCGTTTCCGGTTTCACCGACGCTCTCGAAGTTGAGGCCGATGGTGCCGTCCTCTGGAAGTTCGATTTCTTCGATGGGGAGGAAGTCGCCCTCGTAGATGCCCATTTTGGTGAGGCGGGGTTTGAATCCGGCTTCGAGCGAGAAGATGCTGCGGTAGATCATGTGGCTGAGCGCACCGGCTACTTTTCCACCGCTGCGGCCATTTTGGACCATGACACAGACGGCGTAGCGAGGGCTGTCATAGGGGGCAAAGGAGGCAGTCCAGGCGATGTTCTTATCGCCTGAGTCCGGTTGGCCTGTTTGTGCGGTGCCGGTCTTTGCGGCGACGAAAATGTCTTTAAGCGCGACTGTCCCAGCGGTTCCTCCTTTTTCATTCACGGCTTTCCACATGCCCTTGCGGATGATTTCGAGCCGGTGCTCGTTGAGCCCTTCAGCGAGAAGATTGGCTTTGACGATGGGAATGTTGTCTTGAAGAACCTTTTCTTCACCGCTCTCGTTGGTGGCAACGACTCGTCGCACAATGCGGGGTTGGTAGTAGCGGCCTCCATTTGCGAGTGTGGCGGCGACGGAGCAGATCTGGAGGGGGGTGGCTGAGGAGTCAAACTGGCCAATCGCCATGAGTGCGACATTGGCCGGGGTGATGACGGCGCCGGGTTTGATGACGCGCTTCCAGTAGGTGCTGCCAGGGACGATTCCGGCGGTTTCTCCCGGAAGGCGGATTCCCGAGCGACGGCCTAACCCGAGCATCTCAAAGGTGTTGATCATTTTGGTCGCTCCTAGGTTGTTCGCCATGGACATGAAGTAGGGATTGCACGAACGCTGGGTCGCGGAGCTGAGTCCAAGACTGCCGTGACCGGTTCTCAGCCAGCAGTGAATCCTGAGTTTACCAAAAGCGGTGTAGCCGATGCAGTTATGCCCGAATCCTACTTTGCCGTAGCGAGCACCTGCGATGGCAGTGGGGAGTTTAAATGTCGAACCTGGGAAGTAAGAGGAAAGAGACCGGTTCATGAAAGGGTCGGCCTTGTTTGCGAGATAGGACTTCCACTTGTCGGTCTGAATGCTCGGGATGAAGTCGTTTGGGTCGTAGTTGGGCACTGAGGCCATCGCGAGGACTTCTCCGGTATTGGGATCCATGACCACCGCGGCACCGCGTCCGACTTTTCGTAGAATGTTTTCCACGAGAAATTGAATGTTGGAATCGATGGTGAGTTCGACACGAGCGCCCTCGGTGGGAGCGGTGTAGTCTTCTACGGCGATGACTTTATTCTTTTCGTTTCGGACGTAAGTTTTGACGCCGCCCTCGCCGGAGAGTTCGGAATTCATGGTGGCTTCGACACCTGCGACTCCCCAATCATCACCTTGGTAATGGTTCCGGGACCCGGTGAATTCGGGGGGGATCTCGTCTTTTTGCCACTGGTTGACGCGTCCTAAGAGGTGGCATCCCAGGGTTCCGTAGGGATAGATTCGGCGGGGGCGCACCGTGACGGCGACTCCGGGTAGGTCGAGGCTGCGCTCAGCGAGCTGGGCGAATTCATCGTAATCGAGATCGGTTCGGTAAGTGAAGGGGACGAAGCCGCCGTGGGTGTCGTAGTGAACTTTGAGCGCGCGTGAGAATTGTTTTCCCTCAAGTCCGAAGGCTTGGATCCGTGGGATGACCCATTCATTGACGATTTTAACAATGTCCTTCTTCTTTCGGACGACGGGCATTCCGCTGGCATCTTTTTGAGTTTCTTCAAGTTGGGCATCGTCTCCTGTTTTATTTTGGAGACGCCAGCTGTTATAGATGTCCTCGAGGTTGAAGACGACCTCGTAGCTCCGCTTGTTGCCAGCGAGAGTGATCTGATTGCGGTCGGTAATCTCGCCTCGCACTCCAGGCTCGCGCACCTTCACGGTGTGGGTGGTGGGGATGTTGGCGACAAATTTGGACCTTCTTTCGATCTGGAATTCGTGGAGGCGCGACAGGAGGGTGCCACAGCCGACGAGGACGAGGGCGGTGAGGAGGTAGAGTCTGAAGCGGTATTTCGGTTCCATGGGGATCGGGAAAGTTAGTAGGACCGCTGACGAAGCGAGTCATAACTGATTTCGTGTCTGCACAGATTGGCGATTCGGAAGAGAATCCAGAAAACGATGGGGGAGATGAGCATGGTAATCAGGGAGGTGAGGCCGATCTGGTTAAAAACTCCGCTCATGATGTCGAATCCACCGCGAACGAAGCTGAAAAGGAGGTATTCCACGGTGAGGTAGAGGAACATGGCGACGCCGGTGAGCATGGCGGAGAGATACCATTTTCCCTGTTTAAAGAGGGGTTGAATGCCTTGCATGAGAAAGCCCATGAGAGCGAAGAGAAGGATGGAGTAGCCAAACTTCATGTTCTCGATCTGGCTGTGGTAAATGCTGGGGTCGCCGCCGAAGGGGTTCAAGATTTGCTGGGCATCCCAGAGGAAGCCACCGAGAAAGACGAGAAGCAGCATTCCAGCTGTAGGCACGGTAGCCGCACTGCAGGCTACGACGAGAGGGAGGATCAAAATACGGGCGTCATACCACGCATTGATAGGAGGGAGAAACTGCTGAACGATACAGCTCAGGAGAAGGAGGCCAATGAGGCTAATGTGGTAGAGAAACATTTTCTTTCGTGATTCAATCTCCAGGGGAGTCGGTGATCACGAAGACAGTTTTGAGGTTATTGAAATCTACGTAGGGTATGATTTCTGCCTCGCCATCAACCGGCCCGGCCTCAAAGTCTTCGATTGTCCCGACAGGGATATCTGCGGGGAAGAGTCCTCCCCGCCCATTGGTGTAAACCTTCATGCCTTTCTGAAGAACGGCGTTCTTCGAGAGGAAGCGCAGACGCAAACGTGGCGTCTCGCCGTAATTGGTCCTGCGACCACTTAAAATTCCAACTTCAGCAGTGCCCTCGATCCGGACTGCTACCTGAGAGGACTCATCTGTGATGAGAAGGGTAGATGAAACGTCATCACCGATCTGGTTGATTTTCCCGACGAGTCCGCCATTTGAGGCTAAGACAGGAAGGGCAACTCCGATGTGATCAAGGGCCCCTCGATCAATTTCAGCGGTGCTGGCCCAGGTGAGAGGTTGTCGTCTCACCACGCGAGCTGCGATGACATCGAACTGAGTTTGCCTTTCAAAGGAAAGCGCATTGCGAAGTTCGTTGTTCTCGATTTCTAATTCACGGATTCGGGAGGCAATGAGCTTGAAGCGGTCGCGCTCTCTTTGAGTTTGGTCCAGTTTTTTACGGAGATCTGCGGAGTGATTCACTTCCTCTAGAAAAGAGGTGATGAAGACGTCCACTTCGCCTCCTTTTGAGACAAAAGGGGAAATAGCGGAGTAGTAGATCGCTTGAACTTTTTGCACAGTTTTCTCACTGCGGGTAAAAACCCACACAGTGCCTGCGACGAAGAGCAGAAGAGCGAGAAAGTTCAGGGGCCTCATAGCCAGGTCGGGCGAGGAAGTTTATCGCCGTTCTGAGTTTGTCACCTGCTTGAGGAATCCAATTTCGCTGAGAACCTTACCTGTTCCCTCGGCCACTGCGCTGAGGGGATCCTCGGCGACGTGGACTGGGAGTCCGGTTTCTTCACGAAGTCGTTTATCAAGGCCGCGCAGGAGCGCTCCACCACCGGCGAGGACGAGGCCACGGTCGACAAGGTCTGCCGCAAGCTCAGGTGGGCAGCGCTCAAGGGTGGTGCGGACCGCGTCCACGATGGTGTTGAGTGGGTCGGCCATGGCATCACGAACCTCTTGGGAGGTGATGGTGACGGTCTTGGGAAGTCCTGAGACGAGGTCGCGGCCTTTCACTTCCATCCCAGTCTCCTTAGGAAGGGGAGCGGCGGAGCCGATGCGGATCTTGATGTCCTCAGAGGTGCGTTCTCCAATCATGAGATTGTAGGCGCGCTTCATGTATTGCGTGATGGCTTCATCGATCTCGTCACCAGCGGTGCGGACACTACGAGCGTAGACGATGCCGGAGAGAGAGATGAGGGCGACCTCGGTGGTTCCACCGCCGATATCAACAATCATATTTCCAGAAGCCTCTTGGACGGGAAGTCCGACTCCGATGGCGGCTGCCATGGGCTCTTCAATGAGGTAAACCTCGCGGGCTCCTGCCTGCTCAGCGGACTCCTTGACGGCGCGGCGCTCCACTTCTGTGATGCCTGATGGGATGGCGATGACGACACGTGGGTGGGCACGTCGCTTGTTGCTGACTTTTTTAATGAAGTGACGAAGCATCGCTTCGGTCACTTCAAAGTCAGCGATAACACCGTCCTTGAGAGGGCGGATCGCGATGATGTTTCCGGGGGTGCGGCCGAGCATGCGCTTAGCGTCATCACCCACGGCAAGGACCTCATTGGTCCCCGCGCGCACCGCGACCACTGAGGGTTCGCGGAGGACGATTCCATGATCTTTTACATTCACGAGGGTATTCGCGGTGCCAAGATCGATTCCGATGTCGTTCGACATCATGCCAAAAAGTTTTGCAAACATTGTATGGGGCTTTGAAAAAGAGTTAGTTAGAGGGGGTCGAAGGAAATTGATTGTTAAGGCATCCGTCTTATTGAATCTACGAAAACACAAGAAGCTCGACCAAGCTCCCTGCACCTATGCGCGGAGTATCATGAGGAGGAGGAGCGCGGTCAAGTAGCATTCCGGTGTTCCTCACCGAAAATATCAATGTTCCACAGCTTTCTCAGAGGAGGTTGGCTAGGAAGGGCCTCCAGCGCGGCGATTGATGAATTCGTCGGCAAAGGCGGAATAGGCCAATGAACCTGCGCCTTGTGGGTCGTGCTCGAAAATGGTGCGTCCGTAACTGGGCGCTTCACCGATGCGAATCGAGCGTGGGATGATGGCGTGGTAGAGCTGCTCGGGGAAGAACTTTGTAACCTCCTCTACCACGGAACGGGAGAGGTTGGTGCGGGCGTCATACATCGTCATGAGGATGCCCTCGAGGACGACATTGGGATTCACATTGGCTTCCTTAATGCGCTCGATGACGTGGACGATCTTGGCGAGACCCTCCAAGCCGAACCACTCGCACTGGAGAGGGATGACGATTTCATCTGCGGCCGCGAGAGCTGAAGTCATGAGGACTCCAAGCGAGGGTGGGGTATCAAGAATGCAGTAGTCAAAGCTGCTGGTCTTGTTCAATCCTTCAAGAATAGTGCGGAGGCGCGCGAGGTAGTCGTCCATCTGCGCGAGTTCGATTTCCACTCCTGCGAGATCCATGTCGCCGGGCACTAGCCAGAGGTTTTCGATGCGGGAGGCGATGATCTTTTCCTCAATCTTGGCGTTCCCGAGGAGAGGATGATACATGCAGTTTTCAGAGCTGGCTTCTGCACCGAGTCCGGAGGTGGCATTTGCTTGTGGGTCGAGATCGAGGAGGAGAGTCTTTTTCCCACGTGCAGCGAGACCTGCGGAGAGATTGATCGCGGTGGTTGTTTTTCCCACTCCTCCTTTTTGGTTAGCGATGGCGATGATTCTCATTTTTGGGGAAATTTATTGGGCGGAAAGTGTCCCCGAGAAGCGGGAAGCAAAAGAAAAAACGAATTTCGAAGGGCTGATTATGATGCACCGAGTTCTTTGGAGCGCTCAGCAGCGCTGCTGACGGCGCTGATGACGGTGGCGCGGAAGGCTCCAGCTTCAAGGGCAACAAGTCCTGCAATGGTTGTTCCGCCGGGAGAGGTCACTTTGTCTCGAAGCTCGGCGGGAAGTGATCCTGAATCACGCACCATGGTGGCAGCGCCTAGAACTGTCTGAGTAGCGAGGGCGAGGGCTTGGTCCCGAGGTAGGCCTTTTAGGAGCGCGCCATCTGCAAGAGCTTCGATAAAGGTGAAGACGTAAGCAGGGCCGCTTCCAGAGAGGCCGGTGACGGCATCCATGAGGTTCTCTTTTATTTCATGGACGGTGCCTACTGAGCCGAGAAGCGAGTTGGCGAACTCGGCATCTGCAGCAGTGGCGCGATTTCCAAGAGAGAAGGCTGAGGCACCCTCGCCGACAAGAGCAGGGGTGTTAGGCATGACTCGGATGATTCGCGCGCTCTCACCAGCACTTTTTTCCATCTCCGCGATGGTCACTCCGGCGGCGATCGAGAGCACGAGGAGATCTTTTTGAGAAGGGAGATTTTTGAGAACCGCGGGGACGTCGTCTGGCTTGACGCAGATGAGGAGGGCGTCAGATTTTTCAATGAGTTCATCGAGCGAGTTGCATGCCGCTGCCTGGGTGAGCGATGCGAGCTGCTCAAGAGCGGGGCCGTGGGAGTCAAAAAGAAAAAGGTGCTCGGAATTGAGGGCCTGAGATTCTAGCGCCCCTTGAGTGAGGGCTTGGCCCAT